>CAYGWQ010000101.1:0-16367 GCA_964353465.1 uncultured Acidobacteriota bacterium
GAGGTCCAAGTATTGGAACTTATCTTAGCGCTTAAGGGCTAAAGCCCGTCCCCACTTTTGACTTCAATCTAGCCGGCGCTGCGGGTTGGACAATGAGTTTCGCGACAGATACTAGCCTAACAAAGCGGCGCTGCCGCCTGCATCGCCGCACTCCAAAGCGCCTTTGTCTACCGGGCAATCTCGAATAGAGTCCACGGGTAGGACAGCATGTCCTTGAGATATTCCTTCTGCCAGTTGAACTCGGGGTGGGCTTTCAAATGCTCCACAGCCCTGAAGTGCATGCCGCAGGCATGGCCGGCGGCAGCATTGAAAGACATGCGCTCCGCCATCGCCGCATCCGCAACCTTGTTCTGAACCGCCCCGGCAATGCCGAAAGGCGGCTGCCAGTCCCCCATGCCGCGCGGTGACAGCTCCACGTGACCGCAGAGGGTCCGCTCATTCGGCTCGTCCTTCTTCTGAAAGGTGTCGTAGTGATCGGCGAGGAACCGCTGCGCTGCGTCGACGTCGATCCTTCCCTTATTTTCGGCCATCAGCTGTTCCCACCGGATGCGGCGGGCATTGGCACTCACGCCCATATCCTTACTATCGAATGTCGTCTCCTCGCGTGCCAGCTTGGGATTGATGGGGAAATTGGCGCCGACGAAGTAGCCGTCCTTCTTGCGCTCGAGGGTGACATTTTTCAAGCCCAGTTCGAGGCTGGCAATCTCGTTGGTTTTCCGGTCCGCGATCAGCCAGTCGTTGGCGTAGCCGCCGTTGTTTCCTTCCTTCATGATGCGTGCGAAATCATCGATGGACGCCGAGTACTGCACGGCCTTGCGCGCCCGGACAAACTCGGGAATGCCGGCCGGATCATAGCCCGCAAATGCCGTGATGGTGGTTTCTGTGATCATGATGCCGGCGGAGTTCAGGCCGAAATCGTCGTCGCTGGCGATGATGCCGGGAAGCCCATCCATTAGAATCCGGTACCCCTTGGCGGGAGCGATATCGAAGACGACAGTCCAACGCGGGCCTTCGAGGTAGCTTGTCCAGGCGTTGTGAGCAATGATCACCTTGCCGTCTCTTGTGTAGCTGCCGGTGGCGACAAATGCGCTGCAATGCTCCTGGGCGACCAGTGTCTTCGGAGAAGGGATTTTCTGTTTCTTGTTGTATTCCTTGACGTAGTATCCCCACTCGAGCAGCCCGTTCAGCGCAACGATATCCCACAAGTCAATCTGGACACCGCTCGCGTTTACGCCGTTCATGATGCCCTGCAGCTCCTCACGATATTGCTGTTCGATGCGCGGCCACATCATGTCGCGGGCGGCGTTGCGGAAAAAGGCCCAGTCTCTTTCCGTGTCGTGCTTCAGCTCCAGCCCGGCAATCGCCTTCATTTCCTGGATCTCGTGTGCCAGGAGATACCCGTGCTGATAGCCGATCTCGGATGGCATCCCTTCCAGGTGCACGAAAGTCCAGCCATTGACTGCGGGCCGCCGGAAGGCATTTTTCAAGCGCGGGTCAATCTTCCTGTCCTGCGATACGGATAAGGCCGCAACGACCATGAGTGACAAGCAAAACAGCACGACAGCTTTGCGCTGCATAGTACCTCCCGGTAAAATAGATCAACCCGATTTTCTTGTATACTGTCACAAAAATGCTGCATCCGATGGAGTTCCCCGAATGGCGCTTATTTAAGAGTGATCGCGATCACCTATCAGTGTCGCCAGATTACTATTCAAGCCCCAAAGGGGCGGCAAGAGAATAGCCGCGGGTGCAAACCCGGGGTTGGATCGCAACGTAGCGCGTAGCCCTGGAAGGGCGACAGAATCATGTTGCGAATCAGTGCCTTTCGCCCCTGCCGGGGCTTCATAAATACAATATCCTATCCGGGGGCTTGCGCCCCCGGTTATTATCTTTCGGCCCCTCCGGGGCTTTGCCGCCAGGGCTCGAATGCCATTTCGCCACAGAAACTAGTTAAGCGCCATTCCGGCATACCCTTATATACCACGGCTCAATGCCTCTAGAAATGCCAGTTTTTCTGTGGTCTCGGCGGGCAATGTCTCGAACTGCCGGCAGGCGCCTCCGGCAACGGCCAGTGCGCGCGCGGCCTGTTTGAGAAAAGCCTCGATCTCATGAGTGGCGATCACGACTGCTGCACCGCAGGACAGGAGGCGGTCAATCCAGGCCAGGATTTCCCCGCGGATGGCGCGGTCCATCGACTTCAGCGGTTCATCCAGGATCACAATCCGTGGCGATCCGACCCATGCGGCCGCGAGTACGGCTCGCCGACGTTGGCCCGAGGAAAGCTCCCGGATGGAACGGTGGGCGATGTTCCACAATCCCGCCCGTCGCAGCGCGTCGTGTCCCTTCTCGAGGGTTTCAGCGCGCAGCCTGCACACCAGATAAATCACATCTCGAATGGTTGCATAAGGCGTCAAATCTGGTTGCTCGGATACGTAGGCCAGCCGGCTGCGGGCGGCGACCTCATCCCGCCACAGGTTGCAGCCTTCAATTTCGGCAATACCCTGATCCGGCCGTTCAATCCCTGCTGCGAGCTTCAGAAGGGTGCTTTTGCCGGAACCATTGGGACCCAGCACAAGGGTCAGGCCCGCCGTGATATCGAGATGCACGCCTTTCAGGACCGGCTCGGACTGCCGGTAGGAAAAATGGACGTTTCGGAATCGGATCATTCCTCGCTCCAGGAAAGGGTGTCACCACGGGCTGCATGGTGGAGGTCGGACCAGCAGGTTACTTTGATCGAGCATTCCATCTTCCTGGCAGCCGCGAAAGCTGCAGGAGCGGCGGCCATACCAAGGAGAACCGTCCATGGGAGCAGGCTCAGCAAAGCTGCCGCAGCGCTGCCTTCGACGAGGAAGCGTCGCATCGCGCCGCGCAGCAGGGGAACAATCCGAACATAGGCGGCAGCGCGCAGAGCCAGGAAGGGCAGAAGCCCCAGGATGCAAGCAGCCGGACCAGGATGCCGCATCGCGACAAAAACGACAGGGACGAGCGCGTGGAGGCTCAGGAACATGGCATCGGCAGCCACACGCTGCGAAGAAGACCAAGGAAAGGATCTGGCCAGGGGCCAGGCCGGACGACGGACAGCAAGCCTTCCGGCCAGGCCGGCCAAAAGCATCACTACCGCAACCGAACCGCCAAGGCGCGCGGCTCCGCCCGCCAGCGAAGGCGGCAGGCTGTTGTTTCTGATGAACAGAACCGTCGCGGCCAGCGGTAGCAGGGCGGCAATATATGCTGCGAAAACCCACCAGCCCAACGCCCGCCAGGCAATGCTGAAGTTCAGCAAACGGACTGCGGCGTGCCACCGGCTGCTGCGTCGCACTTCGTGCAAGGGGCCGGAGAGGACTTCAGCCGCAACTATCAGCGCCATCGCCGGCAGCATGTACAGCCAATCCCCTGCCAGTACAAGGAGAGCGGATCCCAGCGACAGCGGCACTGTGATGAATGTTCGCGCAACCGGCAACGATGCCATAGAGGCCGAAATCAGCACCAGCAGCCAGCGGAACGAAGGGACCGCGATGTTCATGCCATGGGTATGTGCTACGAATCCGAGGCCTGCCAGAGAAACGGCCAGGGGCAATTGGATGACAACCAACGCCAGCTCCATCCCTCTGCGGTTGCCCGCTCCGTCAAACGGCAGGTGGCGCATCCAGCCGTTGAGACCGTTGATCAATTTGGGCGCGGCCCAGGCAGGGAGCAGAAACGCGAGGAGGGCCACCGGCAGCTGTGCGGCGATCGACGGATGCCGAGCGAAGGCTATCCTTGCCAGGCTCGTGACGGCGGCAGCGGGGTCAATGTCCAGCATGATCCAAGCCAGGAGGGCTGAGAAAAGCGGCACAAAGGAACGGACTGCTATGCGAATCCCGGCTTTAAGATGGAAAATCAAAAGTGCCGTCATTGAGAATCCCGGTGCGAAGGCCGTATCAAAGGGATTATATCAGGATCGCAGGTTCTGCGGCGGCGGATATGGCAATGTAATGGCATTCAGATGTAGGATACTGGCCGCTTCGAGAGGAAACGCGCCACGTTCCAGAGGAGGGAAAAAGCCATGCGAATTGCGCAGATGATTCAAGCGGTGGATGCTCACGCCTGCGGCGAGCCCGGTCGAGTGATCGTCGGTGGCGTGCTTGATGTTCCCGGAGCCACCATGTTCGACAAGATGTGCTACCTGCAGACGCATGCGGATGGCCTGCGCAAGCGCATGTTGCGCGAGCCGCGCGGTTATCCGGCGGCAAACTGCAACCTGATCCTGCCGCCCACTCACCCGGAAGCCGATGCCGGATTTGTGATCATGGAGCAGGTGGAGTATCCCGGGATGTCGGGCACCAATACGATCTGCGTAACGACAGTCCTGCTGGAGACCGGGATGCTGCCGATGCGCGAGCCGGTTACGGAACTGACCTTGGAAGCTCCGGCCGGATTGATCCGGGTGCGGGCCGGCTGTGCCAACGGCAAAGTGCAAAGTGTGACTTTTCAAAACGTGCCTGCGTTTGCGGCCCATCTGGATGCCCGCATCGAGGTGCCCCATCTGGGCACAGTGACCGTCGATGTTGCGTATGGCGGGATGTTTTATGTCATCGCCGAGGCGGCTCCCTTCGGACTGCGCCTGACGCCCGATGAAGGGAAAGACATAGTCCGGATCAGCGAGATGATCAAGGCGGCTGCGCAGGAACAGCTGCCGGTCGTGCATCCGGAGCAGCCCGGATTCTCCGGGATCACGATTGCCGAGCTCTCCGCGGCGCCGACTCGCGCGGACGCCCACATGAAGAATGCGGTTACGGTTTCCACCGGCAAGCTTAACTGGGCCCGGCCGGCAACCTGGACCGGAGCCATCGATCGCTCTCCCTGTGGCACCGGAACCAGCGCGAAGATGGCGACCCTTTATGCCAAAGGCAAACTGGGTTTGAACGAAGATTTCCGTCATGAGGGCATCCTGGGAACGATTTTCACCGGGAGACTGACGGGAGTGACCCGGGTCGGCAACTACCAGGCGGTGATTTCCACCATCAGTGGCCAGGCATGGATTACCGGCATGAGCACCTATGTCGTAGACTCCGAGGATCCCTTTCCTGAGGGATTTACGGTCGGCGACATCTGGTGAATCCGCTGGCAAAACAGCGAACCGCAAAGACCTCGAAGACCTCGAAGAAATGATGATTTCCTGGAGGTCTTCAGACCACTTGCACGCAAATCCTTTGCATGAAGAAAAGGATTTGCGCCACCGAAACACAGTGCAACGTATAGCCGCAAGCACAGAGACCTCACCGCAAAGACGCGAAGACGCAAGGACGCGAACCATGAGACCATCCAGCTCGTTACAGAGGAAGTCGTACGAAAACCACGAAAATTCACTTTCGTGTATTTCGTGGTTTGATCTTTGTGTCAGCGTTTCGGCGGATTGAATCTGGCCATCAGGTCCTGAATGGAGGGGGGCTGCGGCTTTGGCGGCGCGGCTTTCCGGCCCGCCACAGGCTTTCGTTCGCCAGCCGGAGACTTCATCGACAGGGCGATGCGCTTCAGGGGTTCGTTGACTTCGAGCACCCGCACCTTCACGATCTGGCCCACTTTCACGACCTTCTTGGGATCGTCGATGAATCGGTCGGCAAGTTGGGAAATGTGCACGAGCCCGTCCTGGTGGACTCCGATATCGACAAAGGCGCCGAAATTCGCCACATTGGTCACGACCCCTTCCAGGACCATGCCTGGAACGAGGTCTTTGATTTCCTTTACTTCGTCGCTGAAGACGGCGTAGCGGAATTCGGCGCGCGGATCCCGGCCCGGCTTCTCCAGTTCGCTGATAATGTCGCGCAGTGTCGGCTCCCCGACGGTTTCGGTCAGGTATTGTTTCAGATCGATCGTTGCCAGCCGGTCCGCGGCGGCGGTGATGCCATCCAGGGGGAGCCCGAGATCGCGCGCGATGTTCTCCACCACGAAATAACTCTCCGGGTGCACGGCGGTGTTGTCGAGCGGATTCTCACCGCCGCGAATGCGCAGGAAGCCGGCGGCCTGTTCGAAGGTCTTGGGGCCGAATTTCGGCACTTTGAGCAGTTCCCGGCGGGCATGGAAGGCGCCATGCTCGTTTCGATAGGCGACGATGTTCTTCGCGACCGAGGAGGATACGCCAGAGATGAAGCGCAAGAGCTCCTTGGAGGCCAGGTTCAGATCGACGCCCACGTAGTTCACGCAGCTCTCCACGGTCTCGTCAAGCTTCTGGCGCAGGAGCTTCTGATCCACATCGTGCTGATACTGGCCGACTCCGATGGACTTAGGGTCGATTTTCACCAGCTCGGCAAGCGGGTCCTGGAGGCGCCGTGCAATGCTGACAGCACCCCGGACGGTCAAATCGAGGTCGGGAAACTCTTCGATGGCCGCCTCGCTTGCCGAATAGACCGAGGCGCCCGCTTCGCTCACCATTACCTTGGCCGGCCTACGTTCCATCCGGGCCAGGACCTCGCCCACGAACGCTTCGGTTTCGCGCCCCGCAGTCCCATTGCCGACGGCGATCAGCTCGATGGCGAATTTCTCGATCAGCCGCTTCAGAGCCTCCACTGCTTGCGCGCGCTCCGGACCGGATTTGTGGGGATGAATCGTCTCGTATTCGAGAAGTTTGCCGGTCTGGTCGATGGCAGCGACCTTGCATCCGGTGCGAAAACCAGGATCGATGCCGATCGTCGGCTTCATTCCGGCCGGGCTGGCCAGGAGCAGTTCGCGCAGGTTGGCTTCGAATGTCCGCACAGACTCGCGGTCGGCCAAGGTCTTTTTCTCGAGGCGGACTTCGCCGATCAGCGTGGTCTTCATGAGCCGCTCAAAGGCATCGGCGAGCATCGCCCGGTAGAAATCCCGCACATGCCCGTGCCGCGTGCGAATTTCCCGGGACTCGAGATAGAAGAGGACGAATGCGGGGTCGAACTCAATGGTGAAATTCAGGATGCCTTCGGTTTCCCCCCGCCTGAGCGCGAGCATGTTGTGAGGAGCAATCTCTTTCACCTTAACCCGGTAATCACGGTACATTTCAAACTTGGTAGAGCCTTGCGGATATTCATCCTTGATCCGGGAGATGAAAACCCCCTGATCCATCAGATAATCGCGCAGATAGCGGCGCAGCTCCGCCTGCTCCGAGACTTCCTCCGCCAGAATGTCCGATGCTCCCTGGAGAGCCTCCTCAGCCGTGGCAACGCCGAGGCTTTCGGATATGTAGGAGGCGGCTTCCACCTCGAGATCGGCGTGCGGCGCATCGGGAGCATTGAGGCTCTTGAGAAACAGGGCCAGCGGCTCGAGCCCCCTTTCTTTTGCCATCATCGCCCGGGTGCGCTTTTTAGGCCTGTAAGGCAGGTAGAGGTCCTCGAGTTCGTTCTTCAGGAGACATTCCTGTATTCTGGATTTCAGGTCTTCGGTCAGTTTTCCCTGTTCCTCGATGGATTGGAGAATCACCTCTTTCCGCTCTTCAAGCTCCGTGAGGTAGGTAAACCGGTCCTGGAGAGCGCGCAGCTGGATTTCGTTCATCTCTCCCGTCTTCTCTTTGCGATAGCGCGCGACGAACGGGACCGTGCCCCCTTCGGCGAAGAGAACCAGGGCGTTTTGAACTTGTTGGGGACCGAGGGAGAGTTCCTGTGCGATCAGGTGTTGGATATCAAGCATGATTGCCACACCGCCTTTGGAAGTCACGAAATACACCAAAGCATTCTTATCGTGGCCGGGATTGTATGACCGGGACACTCTGAGTAACTGCCGGATTCATTGTTACCGGGTGAGGTTAACGGCAGCGGCAAGCTTTACGGTCTTGGGCGGCAGGCAGATCTGGTCGTTACAGGTTTGAAAGCTGACATTGACTTTGACCTCTGTCTTGCCGGCGGCCGCATTAGCCGCCACTTTCACCGGTATTGTGAAGGCGGCTTCCTCTTCATAATACTCGGTCATGAGGTTAAAACTCGGGTCCATCGCTGTCTTGGGCTCCGAGGATCCGATGGTGCCAGACTGTTCAAAGGGCTGCTCGGGCGGCATGACGATGCGTGTCGGTATCGGCCCCCCCTCGATCTGTTCTGTGGAGTAAAGATGCCAGCCTTCTTCAATCTTGGCCGTCAGGTGCACTGGGAAAGTCTGGCCCGGTTTGAGCGGTCTTTCCGGCAAGCCGGCCTTGATAGACCATTTGACCGGTTCTTTCGGTATCTGCCCCGGGTTTCCGGCCATGGCTCCCGCCGCCATCGAAGCCGTGATGCAAACCAGGGTTATAATCAGTATCCGGCCGCTTCGCACACGAAACATCTCTTTTCCTCCCGTGCCTGCATTATCGCCCCAAACATCTCACCCATGTCTGGTTATCGCTCCAACTGCGCTGTGACTTGTACCAACAACCGTCCGCAAGTTACAAGGAGAAAACATGGAATATAGGATGGCGCCTGGCAAGAGCTTTTCACCGCCAAGGCGCAAAGACGCCAAGACGCGAAACATGAGGCCTCCAATTCGTTGGCTTTGCGTCCTGGCGACTTTGCGTCTTGGCGGTGAGATGCGGTCGGCGCGTCAAACGCACGCCGCTAGCCTGCGGCGCGCGGAGAGGACGCGCGCAGGGAGATCCCGGGATTGGCCAGCGACTCCACCAGCTGCTCATGAATGTCCTGGTCGAGCAGGTAATAGAGCTTCCCGTCCTCATGCATTTGCGCGGCTTGTCCTCTGGCGGCAAGCAGGATGCACAATTGCTGCTCCCCGGGGCTCAAGCCCGCCGCATCGACGCGGGCCATCCCCTGGGTGCTTGGAATCAGCTTGCGCAGGAAGTTTCTGGTGAATACCTGGCTGTCGCTGGAGTCCACGACGGCTCCAGCCGTGATCCAGCGTTCCTCCGGCGCTCCGAAGAAGTATGGACCCGAAGAGTAGGCCAGCAGGAAGACGATCAGGTCGATGAATGCTGCCAGCGCAAAGGCGAACACATGCCGGCTGCCGGGAGCGGACACCAGTTCCTGAAAAGCGATCAGGAGGTCCTCCTGGCCGCTCGCCGAACGATCGACGAACTCGGCATAGGATGGGACCGCAGGCAGCGCGAATTTCTCTGCATGGAGGATTTCCTTGACCTCCTGCCAGGGAATGGCGTCAAAGACGCCCCGGAAGCTACTCAACTGGTTTTCTGTAGAATCGAGTGGCTTGAGGTTGTTCCGGAACTCGGCCAGCGACCGCTGTGCCGCCTGGAGGCGCTCCAGGGACTGGCGCGCGAGCTTGGTATACCGGTCGAATGCCGTGTAGCGCAAGCCACCGCCTGTGCCTTCAGGATAAGCGGCATTGTAGGTTTGGGCCTCATTCGCTACCGCTTCCCGGATTTTGGCCAGATAGGGATCGCTATCCTGGGCTCTGGAGATGTACCCGTGAGCTTTCTCGGCATTGGTCATCTCCTCCAATGCGAGAACGTGCTTTTGCCCCTCGCTGATGGCGCCTGCCACCAATTCCTGGGACTGTCCGGTCGCCGCGAGCAGGGAGTCGTACAGTTTGCGTTCGATCATCGCCGGCCGTTCCCGGGCGGAGAACCAGGTATAGATGCAGACGTAGGAAAACGAAATCGACACCAGGGCGGTGATGGCATAGACGCTGATCAGCATGAGGCGTTTGGTCTTGGTGAACCCGATTAACCAGGCGACCAGAACCAGAGCGGATTGCACTCCGAGCGACGCCAGGAGTGCAAACCAGGGGGCGAGATAAAGCGCCATGCCTTGCTGTGTCGTGTACCAGGAGACGATTGACAGCAGGCAACTGGCGATGAACAAAGCTTTTACCATCGGCCGACTGACGGCCACTACTCTGGAAGATGCGCCGGACATAGTTCCTCCCTCTCGGATGATCGATCTAACGTTTTCCAAGCAGGAATAGTTCCATGAATCTGACTGGATGCGAGGGAGTCTTGGCACCCACTGCCGCACAGCAAAGACGTTTTTCGAGCAGCCTCTCATGCGCCCGGGGCACACCCTGCTATGCGTGAAAAAGATGCGCGTATCTTTGACGTTCTTCGGGTGTTTGGAGTCTTAGAAGTTGAGCAGCAGGCTAACCTCTAAGGCTCAAAGGCCTCAAAGGTTCTCAATGAGCTATTTTCGGAGCAGACACGAAGCGCAATTCGTGGCGAAGGGCTTTAGCCCGTCTGCTGAGGGGATCTTGCTTAGAGTATTGACGGGCTGAAGCCCTTCGCCACGAAACCTAATCCACCGCGCAGTCGATAATCGGCCTGTTTTCGGAGCAGACACCCATTTTAGGTGCCGGAGGACACGGAGAGCCGGCTGAGCCGGATCTCCGTGTCCTCCATCCTGCCTGTCAAAAACCCGTGGCAGGGATCAGAAACTGAACTTCAGTCCCAGCTGGAAGGACCTGCCTTGGCGGTCAAACTGCCGGGCGTTCAGGAAGTTGGCTGCCGTGACATTGGCATAGGACGGGCTGACGGCATTGGTGCTGACCTGCACCGGAGCCACATCTGCGTTGCCCAGCGCGTATTGGCCGACATTGAAGGCATTGAACAGCTCGAAACGGAATTGCAGCCGCTTGCCTTCGCGGATGTCGAAATTTTTGAACAGCGACATGTTCCACAGATTGAAGTGCTCCGAATCGACCGTGTTGCGGCCGACATTGGCAATCGCGCCTTGTCCGGCCTGCACGTAACGGGCATTCGGATTTGCGGCCACATAACCGATCACATGGACGTTGCCGCCGCAGCCACCTGCTGAAGTGGCGACGCTGGTGGCGCCGCTGGAATTCCGGCACACGAAATTCACTGCTGTACCGGTCCGGCCGTTCCCTCTCGGATTCAAAATAACCCGATCGCCGGCGCTGTCGAGGTTGCCGTTGGAGTCGGCTCCCGACTGGATGGTGATCGGCTGCCCGGACTGGAAGAGATAGGTGCCGTTCCACTGCCATCCCTGCAGGAGCATCTTCAGTGCCGGGACGTCGAAGCGATTCAGCGGGAGTTCATAGGTCCACATGAAGGCCGCCTTGTGCCGGATATCCAGCGTGGAGCGGGACCACTCAGCCCGCAGGTTGTTCGGGTCCTGCGGCCGCCGCGGATTCACGACGGAGGTGAACAGATCATTGGTGCCGTTGTCCATTGCCTTGGCCCAGGTGTAATTGACGCGGAACAGCAGTCCGTGCGTGAATCGCCGGTTCAGATCGACGGCGCCGCTGTGATAGCTGCTGACCCCGATCGGCTGCATCGTCGTGATTGCGTTCGGGAATCCCTGGGCGGCATAAGGCCGGCCTCGGGCGGCGCTGAATTGGGCCAGCGTGGGTGAGTTCGCCGGCACGGACGCCGGAATATCCGAATTGGAAAAATAGGTCGGCAGCGGCTGCGCGCCCCGCTCGAAGGCGGTCTGGGAGTTCAGCTGTATCTGCACGGGCAGGAACAGGCCTCGGGTACCCAGGTAACGGACCTCCAGGCTGGTTTCCTTGAAGATCTCGTGCTGCAGGCCCAGGGACCAGTTGAACACTTTGGGATTGCGCGCATCCACCATCAACTGGCCGGTCATCGAGCGGGCGGTGGACTGGTCTGTGGGCGGCTGGTAGTCGAGCTTCATGGCGCCGGCGGCCAGGAAGTTGGAACCAAGGCCGTCCGCGAGGTAACTGGCGCACCAAGAGGGCGCCGCGGAAAAGCGCCCGGCGCACGCGGATGCTGCGCGCAGGATCGTTTGCTGCTGCGGGGGCTGCCCGTTCATGTTGAAGTTGAACGGCGCCACGTCATAGGCGACGCCGAAGCCGCCGCGCAGAGCCCACTTCCCATTGCCGGCCACATCCCAGGCGAATCCGAGACGGGGAGAAAAGTTGTTGCGGTCTGTGCCTGGTGTGTGGAAGACCAGCGGGGTGCCCGGCAGATCGGACACCGAGTTGCGCTCCTGGTTGGCTGCGCCGGCGGGATTGCCGAAATATTCGTAGCGCAAGCCGGCATTGATCATTACATGCGGCATCAGCTTGAAATCATCCTGGACGAACAGGGCTATGTTTTTGGCGTTCAGGCTGACAGCTCCCGAGCCGATGCCCTGCAGCTGGTCGTTGGCCGGCACCTGGTCCATCAGCAGGTTGCCGATGTTCGAGTAATAATAGATGCCGCGGGAGTTTTGCAGGAAGTCGCTGAGGCCGGTGTACCAACGATACTCCGCTCCGGCTTTGAAGGCATGGCGTCCGAAGATCTTATTGAACTGTTCGACCAGCTGATACTGGTTCATCGTGCGGCCTTGAGGGAAGTTGCTGGGCGCTCCGATCTGGACGCCCAGTCCGCCGGTGATCTCCACGTTCGGGAATGTGGCGGCAATCCCCTCGAGTTGCGAGGCGTTGACAAAGCGGGAATAGGAGGCGCGGAATTCGTTGATCATGCTGTTGCTGATCACCCAGATGTCGCTGAAAGTGACCTTCTTGTTGTCGTTGGCGCTCGCGCCGAAGAACTGCGGCTGCGGCACAGGCGGCGCCTGCGGGAGACGCCGGCGAGTGTAAATATATCCCCCGCGCAGGGAGTGCTTCGCGGCGTTCAGATCGGTATTGATGAGGTAGTCGTACTGGGTGACGGAGTCGGGAGCGCTCAGGGAGACCTGGCCGATGGGGATCTGCGTGGTCGTGCTCCCGACCGTCACAGGGATGGTCGACGATTGACTGGGTGCTGTGGGGAATTGAGCAAGGATATTGCGTACGGCGTCGTTGACGGCCAGGGTTTTCATCGTCTGCAGGCCGCTCGAGGTCGGCAGTGTGACCGTGGAACCTAGAGCCTCCCTGCCCTGCGTCTGATACTCGAAGGCGCCGAAAGCAAACCAGCGATTGCGCAATACCGGCCCTCCCAGGCTGCCGCCGAGGCGGTTGTAGTCGAAACGTGGATTCGGATTCGCAGGATCGGCGAGGTTGCTTTTGGCGCGGTAGTTGCGGTTGACGTTGTACAGCCAGGCCCCGCCGTGAAGCTCGTTCGAGCCGTGTTTGGTCACGACATTGAATTGGCCGCCGCCGGCGCTGCCGAATTCGGCGCTGAACTGATTTGTGCTCAGGCTGAATTCCTGGACCGCATCCGGGATGACCTGCTGCGAGGCCACGGTGACCGAAGGATCGTTGTTGTTAACGCCGTCGACGCTGAAGCTGTTCTGCCTGCCGCGCAGTCCGCCTATGGACCCGCCGGACCCGGACGTGCCGCCCAAGGCAGTCGTTGTGTTGGGCAGGTAGATGGCCAGGTTCAGCACCGAAGAGTTCTGGCCCGTCACGGTAGGAAGCTCAGCGACCATCTTGTAGTCGAAGGATTTGCTCAACTGCGAGCTCTGGACCTGGACCAGGTCCGCGCCCGCCTGCACTTGGATGGTTTGTGCGGCAACCCCGATGGCCAGCTCGGCGTTGACCTCCACTACCTGTGCGGCCTGGACCTGTACGCTGGTGCGCGTGTACGCTGCAAATCCTGTAGCTCCAATCTTGACTGTGTAGGTCCCCACCAGAAGGTTGGGCACGGTGTAGTTGCCCGCCGCATAGGTCGAGGAGGTACGCACCGCGCCGGTCTGGTCGTGAGTTATGGTAACGACCGCACCGGGGATCACGGCCCCGGAAGGATCTTTTACTATGCCGCTGATCGATCCGTCCGGCCGTTGGGCCACGGCAGGAATTGCGCCGATCAGAATCAAGGCCAGCATCGCCAAACAGAATGCCGGCCGGCTACGTTTTCGAAAATCCATTTTCTGCTCCCATTTCTCTCGAACGATGTCGAGCTGGCAAGTCTTGAAAAAGCATCGAATGCACGGGTATCGACTATGGGTAATTTCCCGTGTTCGAGTGCAAATGCTGCTATGCCCGTTCCGATCTGCAGCGATGGAAAACGCATGCAGCCGGCCGAGCCTGATCTATTTCTAAAAACCGGGCAGCTCCGCATGCCGATCGCCCAGCGCAAATGAATGGCGCGCGGGGATCGGGCGGCGCAGGCACAGGGCGCAAGTCTGCCTTGCTGCTGTTTCCTTAGACGCGATCTGCTGGACACACGATGCCGAGGAATTTCTGAGCTTATTGCAAGGATTGCCTAAGGAGATCCGTACCGAATGGCGCCTTAAAGCGGAGCGCATTCCGCGACCGAAGCTGAAATGTTACTGTCGCGAGATTCGGTCCAGGCCCGCGCGACAACGCCCCGGAGGGGCCGAAAGATATTAGCCGGGGGTGCGAACCCCCGGATAGGATATTGTATTGAAGGAGCCCCGGCAGGGGCGAAAGACAATTGTCCGCAACCTTTTTCTGCCGCCCCGCCGGGGCTCCGCGGCGATTTCTCGCCTGACCCCGGGCGCGAGCCCGGGGCTATTATCTTGCCGCCCCTTCGGGGCTGGGCTCGAGGGCGGAGCGAATTCCGCAACGGAAGCTAATCAAGTGTCATTCGGGTCAGTGCCGGGAGGAGATCTGAGCAATGGACGCGGACCGGGAAGACCTCGATGAGATTGGAAAGATTCTTCGAGGTCTTCGCGGTCTTTGTGGTGGCTCGCCGAGCGCTAGAAGCTGTTGTTGTATTTCGTCCAGAGCGCCTCGCCGAGTTTCCAGTATGCCTCGACGGCGCCGTTGGCGATGCCGTGACAATACTTCGTCAGGAACTCTTCGGCCTTGACCGGATCGGACTGGTACAGGCGCAGCGCCTCCTCCTCGATCGCCTTTTGCTTGGCAAAAGCCTGTTCCTCAATCGGCAGCCAGACCTTCTTCAGGTCCTCTTTCATCTCCTGGTACCGGATATAAGACAGCTTGCTTGCCTGGCGGAAGGCCCACCAGGCGCAATCGCGCCGGTACTTCTCCCGCCCGTCAACCATGAAGGAATCCGGCATCTGCGAAATGCCGATGTAGACGGGCATGTGCGGCGTCGTCGCGGGATTATCGTAGCCGAGCCATACCAATCCGCCGATAGGATTCGGCAGCCAGGAACGGGATTGCGTAATCTGCAGATATGTGGCGGTGGGAGAGCATATGGTTCTTTCCCTCTGAACTCGGAATAATTCTCTCAGATCGCTGCTCATGAAGGGATTGGCCACCGGGCTCTTGACCGTCTGCCCCTTCGAATTCACCACGGTCAGATAGCGGGTCATGTCGAACGGCGTGCCCTCATAAGAGTCGCGGAAGATTGCAAGCACATCCTGGACCGTTACTTTCTTGTCCGGTTTCACCGAGAGCGGATAATTCTCGGCATTGGGGTCCAGCCGGAGCGAAGGGGCGAGCAGGCTCAGCACCCGCCATTCGCGCCGCCGGCAGTACAGGCTGTTCCGGTCCGCGTAGGCGTAGCAGAACTCGAACGGCCGGCCGTTTTTGGCATCCCACCAGCCCATCTCCTGCGCCAGCGTAAGCACGTTGTCCGAAGCCATATAGTAGTCTTTGTTCTTGAGGTCGATCTGCCGGATCCGGTGGGCGTTTGCCGACACGCCGATCTGGTCGTCGGGAATGCGCACCGCGGCCCACACCGCGCCGATCTTTCCCTTGCCCGGGCCGAGAATCTCGAAATGCCATACCTCGTTGGGATCCGCGAAGGTGAAGCATTCCCCGGCATCGTTATACCCGTACAGCTTGGTCAGTTCGTCGGCGATCCTGATCGCTTCCCGCGCGTTCCTCGCTCTCTCGAGGACAAGGCGGTACAACTCCGGCGCATCGATGATCCCCGCCGAGCTGTGCAGCTCGCGCTTGCCCCCCGTGGTCGTTTCCCCGATCGCGAGCTGGTGCTCGTTCATGATGGAGTAGGCGGCATTGAGGTATTTGTAGGTTTCTGCAACCTCGGGAATCTCGCCCGTCGGCATGCGATCGGGGTCATCCGGGCCTTTGGTCAGCTTGGGTTCCAGCCAGACCTTGGCTTTTTCGTCCGGACTGTGCTTCTGGCGCGGGACGATGTTCATCCAGGTGCGGTCGCTGCCGCTGTCGCACGAGTGGGAGGTCATGGTGGAACCATCCACCGACGCGAGCTTGCCGACCAGGATGCTGGTGCAGCTTTCCGGCTCGGCTCTCTGCTCCTGCGGCGGCCGGGACAGTGAAAGCGAGACTGTTAAAAGGAGGAACGCAATGGCGCCCGGGAACCAGCGCCGCATGACACGCTCTGGATATATCTGCCTTTTCATCTTGCTCTCCTTGTTGCCCTTGAGGTTTCTGATCAGCGGTCCGTGCCATATTAGCTTGAGCCGCACCGCGAAATACACGAATTATTTGATTTGGCAGCGCTGCAACCCAAACCGGAGTTCACTGCAGAGCCTCGATGCGGCCGCAGGCCTTGGAGTGCGGCGCTTCAGCGCCGCCTTGGATTGATGGGTAGCACCGGCGCCCGGGCCACAAAGCGGCGCTGAAGCCTGCACCTTACACGAATTTCGCTCCCGATACGCACGTGCCCCTCCCCTGAGGGCATGTGCGTCAAGCTAAGGGGACTGTTGCTTCTTTAAGAACGATCTGCGCGA
>CAYGWQ010000102.1:0-16063 GCA_964353465.1 uncultured Acidobacteriota bacterium
GGCTTTAGCCCGCGCATTAAGGATAACAACCACGATGCGCTCGATTTCATGAGCGTAATTTATTTGTTGTTAAAGTGATGTGTGGATAGAAGCACCGATCCCTCATTCACGCACACCGGGCACGGGCTAAAGCCCGCCCCCACATGTTTGGTCTGGTTGACTGACGATCCGGTCCCAAGATGTTTTGCGCTCCTTTTCTTCGCGAGCAAAGCAGGTTAAGCCATCCGTCCGACGAAAGATTTCGGCTGGTCAAGATCCGCGCGAGGAGGTGATACTGCTGGATGTGAATGCTTATGCCATCGTCGTGCTGACCACCCTGGCAGTCCGGTTCGTTGTGGGGCTGATCGCGGAAATCCTGAACTTGAAAGCGCTGCGTGATGAACTCCCGGAAGAATTCACAGGCGTCTACGACGCAGACGCCTACAAAAAATCACAGGATTACACCAGGGCTCAAACGCGGTTCGGCTTTGTCATGTCGTCTTTTGACCTCGCCGTCACCCTGGTGTTCTGGTTTTCCGGCGGTTTTAACTTCCTCGACGGCATCGTGCGCCGTTGGAACTGGAACCCGATTCTGACCGGGCTGGCCTACATTGCAATCCTGGTGGTCGCCAGATCGGCCCTGTCACTGCCGTTCGACATCTACCGCACGTTCGTGATCGAAGAGCGATTCGGATTCAACAAGACTACTGCCGCCACCTATGTAGCCGACATTGTAAAAGTGGCTGTGCTGGGCACACTGCTGGGGACGCCGCTGCTGTCGGGGATCCTCGCCCTTTTCCTGTACGCGGGCGCCGCGGCCTGGTTGTACTGCTGGCTGGTAACCACGCTGTTCACACTGTTCGTCCAGTTCATTGCGCCGACCTGGATCATGCCGTTGTTCAACAAGTTCGTGCCGCTGCCGGACGGGGAGTTACGACAGGCGATTCTGTCCTACGCCCGTTCGGTGGACTTCCCGCTGAAAAACGTCTTTGTCATGGACGGGTCCCGGCGATCCGCCAAGGCCAACGCTTTTTTCACGGGATTCGGCAGGAACAAACGGATTGCGCTGTTTGACACGCTGATCGAAAAGCACTCGGTTCCCGGGCTGGTTGCCATCCTGGCGCACGAAATCGGGCACTATAAGAAAAGGCACATCATTCAGGGATTGGTGCTCAGCATTCTGCACGCGGGGCTGTTGTTTTACCTGCTATCGGTTTTTATCCGGCAAAGGGGTTTGTTTGAAGCTTTCTACCTGGGACACCCTTCGATCTACGCCGGCCTCGTTATTTTCGGCTTGCTCTATGCTCCCCTCGAAATGGTTCTGTCTGTGCTCCTTGAGATCCGCTGCCGCCGCAACGAATACGAGGCGGACCGCTACGCCGCCGAGACCACGAGGGATCACGATTCCATGATCCAGGCTCTGAAACTCCTCTCCCTTCACAATCTGTCGAACCTGACCCCGCATCCGTTTTACGTCTTCCTCAACTACTCGCACCCGCCGATCCTGAAGCGCATCGAGGCGTTGCGCCAAGCAGCGCGATAACAGGGGACGCAACCGAGTTTTGAGGCAATAGCGTACCGATGTTCATTTTCCATTTCTTGATTCGATACAAAGAGTTTTGCGTCTCCTAATTCCTATTTGAATCCAGGTTTCGCGTCTTTTGGTGACAACCGGCAGCCCTTGCATGCGAGTTTCTGCGGGTGAGAATGAAATATGAGATATAATCAAATCAAATCTCGGAATTTTGGACTGAAGGAAATGAAGAAGGGATTGACCGAAGCCCGGATTTCACCACCCGACCTGGCAGAAGTCCGCAAGCTTGTTCTTGCCGGGTTGCATGCTTACCGTGCTGCCGTCTACCTCTTTGGATCCTGGGCTGCAGGGAAGGCGGGACGGACCTCCGATATCGATGTGGCGGTCCTGCCACTTGAACCCATCCCGCGGCATGTGTTCAGTGAAATTCGCGAAGCTCTGGAGATGAGGGATTGGCTCGCGGCCATGGAACAGCAATTCCAAACGAAATAATGGATCCATCAATCAATAATAGGCGAGCGTCCATTATTTCCTCTCATGCTCAGTCTCCATGCGGGGCAGTTCCAGCGCCTCCTGCACGAGCGCGAGCTTCGCGTGCTGCGCGGCGCGCCTGGCGCAGGGGTTCTGGAGTTCGGCAGCGTCCGGTCGTGGCCAAGACGACGGCGGCCGCGGTGTCCAGACTGGTGCGCCAGGCGGGATGCACCGCCAGCGGCAGAGCCCCGGTCCGGGTGCGCAGCCGGCAGCCGACGACCTCTTCTTCGATACGCAGCGGCGCCGCAGCGCCCCGCTCCTGCGCAGGCGCGGGGCCGTTGGCCAGGAGCGGCTGCCGTGTTACGCCGACCGTAGGCAACGAGAGCTTTGCACCCAGATGGAGCGCCAACCCGGCGCGGCGTGGATGGTCTCGGCCGGTGGCGTTGACGAGCAGGACCTCGGGACGCTGTGGAAGTCGCAGCACAGCCTCTTCCATCAAGGGCCCCTCACGGAGGGCGAGCAGGCCTGGCTGGTAAGGGGCAGGAGCTTCACCCCGGGCGATCTCGACCGCACTCAGCCTGCCGTCAATCACCAGCACTGCAGCGGCCCAGCATGGATCTCCGATTGCGCCTTTCCCCTCGCGCCCTTTCGGATGACAGATCCAGCAACCGGCCACCGCGCGCACCGCGTCGCCGATGATCCATGGCTCTGGGGACATGGCGGCGAGTCTGTGCTGCAACCGGATGAGTTCTTCTGGAGTGTCGGGCCAGGATGCGATTTCGAGAGGCATGGTTCGGCTACTTTGCTTCCAGATCGCGAATGACAACCCGGAGAGCCGCCTCGAGCAGGGCAGTGCGCGGGTAGTGGTTCTTGTCGGCCCCGCTCTTCACCGATTCATTCGACGTTTCGAATGGGAGCGCCACCGCAAAGTGGTCCGCCAGCGCCAATCCCAGGTACTTGGAACCAGGAATGATCTGGTCGCTGTGAGTCAGCTGGCTGTCCTGTTTCTCGCCAAAGGCCGCGAGCAGCTGCCACGTCTGCAGCAGCATCTTCGACGTGTTGTCCCGGTCGGAGATCGTCGGGAGCGAGTAGGTGGGGACCACAGGATCCGGGTGTGCCACAAGGAACGCACTCCGCACCTGCTGGCTCAGGCTCTTGAAGCCCTTGGACAGGTCGCCCTTGCAGTTCGGAAGGCTGAATTGGCGCATCCAGAGGTCGGCCTGCCCCGCAATAACGTCGGCAACCGGGGATCCCCCGCTTGCGCCCGCGACGTTGATGAACGCCGCAACGGAAGCCGCCAGCCCGGGTTCGGAGGCGAGGGCAACCTGAAGATCAGGAGTGCCCTTGCTGTACCCGAGCACGATGTATTTCCGGTTGTCCTGCTTCATCTGCTCCCTGATGTATTCCGCGATCTTCTTCGCGTTGTCCTCGCTGCTCTCGTCTGGCAGCGGCAGCAACTCCACGGTCAAGCCGTGCTTCGTCCGAAGATACTCCTGACCTTCCTTATAGGCCGGCGCGCTCGAGAAGCAGGTGTTCATCAATCCCGGCACGATGAGGAGGCGGTACTTGTCGGGTATCGGGGTCAGTTCGACACGGTCAGACCCGCCCAATTCGATGTACTTCGAGCAGTCGCCCCACTCGCCCCCGTCGGGGTTGGATTCGCGGAGCACCGTGCAAAAGGTGGCTGCGAATTTCTTGCTCAGGTCGTCGACGTCCGGCTTGAAATAGATCACGAGCGTGCGCCCATCCGAGTGGTATGCCTCTCCGTGCGCAGTCTTCGCCTCTTTCACCGGATTGGCCGGAGTCATGTACTGCATCCTTGCCACAACCCCGGTCTTCTCCAGCGACGCCCCGATGAAGTCCCGCTCCTTGTCGACGTCGGGATCGATCTTGTGGGTGATCCCGCCCCGCTGGTCGCGGTCGAAACCGATGTCGTGGGTTCCGGCACCTACCCAGACCGTCTGCCGGTCAGCCTGGAACGGCGCCTTCCACAGCCGGAAGTGGTGTCGCGCAGCGACCACGACCAGCGGGTCCCCCTGGGCATAGCCGAAGTTCTGCGGCCAGCCGAACACGAACAACTCGCTCATCGGCAGTTGCGTGTAGGCCTGCCTCGAAAACGTAGCCAGAGCTGCTCCGATCGCGGCGTCCTTGACGGTTCGATTGACCTGTACCCACCCGGCATCGGCGAGCGCTTGCTTCACCTGTTGTTCCGAGCCAAGGATCACGAAGTTGGAACGGTCACCGGCCGTCCCGGCGGCATCGACCACCCTTAATGGTATCGAGTCGAGCATTTCCTGTGAGAACTCGGGAAGCCTGACCGGCATACTCGAAGCGGCCGGGGCGGGCGATGCGATGATCTCGACCGTAACCTTGAACCCCCCTGACGGTTTATCGCCGGCCGCGTGATTGATCGCGAGGAACAGCCTTCCAGAAACGGCGGCGCAATTCTGCCCGTTCGGCCCGACCAGAAACGGGCGGGAATCTTTGTCGTCACCAATACGACCAAGCAGCGCCCCGATGTTTGCGTCGTTCAGCGGGAGACTCTTGAAGAGCTCCCTCCATCCGCGCCTGCGCCCCTCCGGTCCGATCTCGTTGGCGCCCGTCGCGTACCTGATGCTCCCCGTTGCAGCGATTCGGACCGTCTCACCCGCCTTGATGTCAATTCCCGTGTCGATCCAGTGTTGCGCACCCGGCACCTCGAACTCACCCGAGCGCTTCTTCGGGTCGGCCACCCCTTGAGCGAGTGCGGACACGGTAATCAGCAAGAGCAAAGATCCAAAAACGAGCGATCGCGGCCAACGTCTGGAATCCATGCAGGAACTCCTAATCATCGTAAAAAGGTTGGATTCGGCAACAGCCAAATCATAAGGCGGACCGATCGCCGATGTCAAAGCACTCCGGTGACGTTTGATTGCCTAGTCCGCTTTGAAATGCGCATATCGATTATCTGTGCCACCCGCCCTATGGGCTCGCAGGAATGCCATTGTATTTTCTGTCGCGAAACTCGCTCTGCCCATGAGGCAAGCTCCGGAGGGGCGGGAAGATCATAGCCCCGGGCGCAAGCCCTGGGTTGGATGGGGAAGCAGCATGGAGCCCTGAAGGGGCAACAGGAAAAGGGTGTGGACAACGATCTTTCGCCCCTGCCGGGGCTCCTTCCATGCAATATCCTATCCGGGGGCTTGCGCCCCCGGCTACTATCTCTTGGCCCCCCCGGGGCATGGCCATGACGGCTCGAACCGAGTTTCGCGACAGAAACTAGTGTAGAAGCGGGGATGATGATATCTTATTACCAAGGAGGTTCACGCATGTTTAAGAAGATCCTGCTTGTTGTCGTCGTGCTCCTTGCCGTTCTCGCCGTGGTCATCCAGTTCCAGCCGTCGACCTTCAGCGTGACGCGAACAGCCGCCATCGGCGCTCCGGCCGAGAAAGTGTTTGAGCTGGTGAATGACTTCCACAACTGGGGAAAATGGTCTCCCTGGACCGAGCTAGACCCGGCCGCGAGGTTAAGCTTCTCGGGCTCTCCTTCGGGCAAGGGTGCCATCTTCGCCTGGGCCGGCAACGATGATATCGGGGAAGGGAAGATGACCATCATCTCAAGCGAGCCTTTCACCCGCATCGGCATCGAGCTCGCATTCATCAAGCCCTTCCCGTCGACCGCCCAGAACGATTTCCATTTCGCCTCCAAAGATAACGGCACAGAAGTCACCTGGACCATGTCCGGCGATAATAATTTCCTGTCCAAAGCCTTCTGCCTCTTCATGGGCGGGATGGACAAGATGATCGGCCCCGACTTCGAAAAGGGCCTCGCCCTGATGAAATCCGCCGCTGAGGCACATCAGCCTCGTGCGGCTTCTTTCTGGAGCCCGGTGATCCGGCTGGTAGCGCAGCGCATAACGGGATTCTCTGTTGGATAGTATCTATCGCGAAACTCCTTTTTGGGACCGAATCGTCCGGCACCGGGATTGATCATGTGGGGGCGGGCTTTGGCCCTTAAGCGCTAAGTTAAGTCATTTCGGCATCGCTTACCTGGCCTTGGACCTGGACTTGGACTTCGACGTGGACTGAGCCTGGGTGTCTTCCGAATCGATGTTATTGAACTAAATGCATTACGCACAATTGCTTAGCTCGATTCGTCTGGTCCAGGACCACGTCGAGGTCCAGGTCGAGGTCCAAGTATTGGAACTTATCTTAGCGCTTAAGGGCTTTGGCCCGTGCCCGGGTCGCCTGAACAGGAGATGATTGCCTCTATCCGCCCATCGCTTTAACAGTAAACGACTTCAGAATAGTTTCAGCTGGGCAGCGTCGCCGATAATGCGGTCAAAATCCAGTTCAAGAACCGCAAGGACGGGTTCCGCCACGGCACGGACCTGTTTCTGGACATAGTGCTCATAATCGATAGCTGACTTGCGCTGTTCGACGGGTTCGGGGCCATTGACGGTTATAACATAGGCAACCACCGAGCCTTGACAGCCAGACGCCTTGCGCGCCGCCGCGACATGGGGCGGTGTGGAAGCGACATACGAATCGAGATCTCTTCTGAGGGCCTTGCGATAGACCAACAGGTCGTCCAGGAGACCGGCGCGCAGGTTCCCGACTATCTCCCGCAGGTAATCTCCAACGGGCCGGTCCTGAAACAGCCGCAGATAAATCTCGCGCTGAATCTGCTTGGCGAGATGGGTCCAGTCCCTACGGACCGCTTCCATGCCGGTAAACAGCACCCTTCCATTGCGAAGGGTGTCAGGCACGGGCTAAAGCCTGCCTTCACAATGATTCTGTTTGTATCCCTCATGCCGAGATTGCTTTCCTCCCACACATGCTTCGTGATACAACTGCCCGAAACTCACTCGGAGGGTAAACCGATGTCGATGCGCACCTTTATAACCTGTCTCCGTCGTCTTCCGTTGCTGGCGCTTCCCGTGCTGGCAGCCCTGGCTGCGACGCCCGCCGCGGGCCCGACACGCCTGCTGCGCATGCCGGCCGTGAGCGCCGCGCAGATCGCTTTCATGTACGCCAATAACATCTGGGTTGTCGAACGCGCCGGCGGCCTGGCACGGCGTCTGACCAGCTTTCAAGGCCAGACGTCGAATCCCCATTTCTCTCCCGACGGCAAGTGGATCGCGTTCAGCGGAGATTACGCGGGCAACACCGACGTCTATGTGGTGCCCTCCGAAGGCGGCGAGCCGAGGCGTCTGACCTGGCACCCCGGCGCTGACCAAGCCCAGGGTTGGACTCCCGACGGCAAAGCGGTCCTCTTCGCCTCATCGCGTGCCACCTGGGCACCGAGCGGTGCGCCGCGCTTCTGGACGGTGCCCGCCGAAGGGGGCGTGGAAGAGCCGATGGCTCTGCCCCGCGGCTACCAAGGCAAGATCTCTGCTGACGGCACACGCATCGCCTATCGGATGAACAACTCGTGGGACGAGGAGCGCCGCAACTACCGCGGCGGACAGAACCGCCCGATCTGGATCGTCGATCTCAAGACCTACGACCTGGTCTCGCCGCCCTGGACCGATTCAAAGGATGTCGATCCGGTGTGGGTGGGTGATTCGGTCTACTTTATCTCCGACCGAGACGGCGTGGCAAACGTCTGGATGTACGACACGAAAGCGAAAAAGCTTGCGCAGGTCACCAGGTTCACCGATTTTGACGTCAAGACGCTCAATGCCGGCTCCGGTGTAGTCGTTTTCGAGCAAGCCGGCTATGTCCACGAGCTGGATCCGAAATCGGGCAAAGAGCGCATTGTGAACATCACGGCGGCAGGCGACTTTCCGTGGATGATGCCGAAGTGGGAAGATGTGACCAGCCGCATGACGAATGTCGCGATTTCACCCACGGGAAAGCGCGTGGTGGTCGAGGCCCGTGGCGAGATCTTCACCGTGCCTGCGGAGAAGGGAGACGTCCGGAACCTCAGCAACTCGAGCGGCTCGGCTGAACGCGATCCGACCTGGTCGCCGGACGGCAAATTCGTCTCGTATTTCAGTGACAAATCGGGGGAGTACAGACTCGTGATCGAATCGCAGGACGGGTTGACGCCGCCGCGCGAAATCGTGCTGCCGAACCCGAACCATTACTACATGCCGTCCTGGTCGCCCGACTCCAAGAAGATCGTTTACACGGACACGAACCTGAAGGTTTGGGTGCTGGACGTGGCGTCCGGGCAGGCCAAGATTGTGGGCAGCGATCCCTGGATGGTGCCGCAACGCACGCTTAACCCCGTGTGGAGCCCGGACTCGAAGTGGATCGCGTACTCGAGCCGGCTGCGGTCGCTGTATCATGCAATCTTCGTAAGCAACGTGGACACCGGCGAGACGAAGCAGATCACCGACGGGCTCGCGGATGCGGTGTGGCCCGCCTGGGACGCGAGCGGCAAATATGTCTGGTTCCTCGCATCCACGGATTTCGGGCTGGCGTCGCAGTGGCTCGATATGACCTCTTACGACCATAGCGAGAACTTCGGGCTGTACTTTGCAGTCCTGAAAAAAGGCGAGCCGAGCCCGCTGCTCCCTGAGAGTGATGAAGAGACTGGTGCCGCCGCTGCGCCTGGCGGCGGAAGCGGGGGCGGTCGCGGTGGGAGAGGCGGCGCTGCAGCGGCTGCCGAAACCGGCGATCAACCTGCACAGGCCGGCCGTGGCGCAGCAGCTCCGGTCGCCGTGCAGATCGACTTCGACGGGCTGCAACAACGCATCATCAGCGTTCCGGGGATCCCGGAACGCCCGTACTCGCAGTTGCGCGCCGGAGTTTCGGGCACGGTTTTTTACCTCGAACCGGCGGCCGGCGGCGGACGAGGCGGCGCGGGCGGCGGTGGCGGCAGCACCTTGCAGCGCTACCGGTTGAGCGACCGGCGGGCAACTCCGTTTGTCACCGGTGTCTCTGACTTCGATGTGAGCACCGACGGCCGCAGGCTGGTCTATCGGGCCGGCGGCGGGGGCGGCGGCGGACGGGGAGGGGCGGGAGCAGGCGCCGCCACCGGGCCGGGCCTCTTCATCGTGGATGCCGATCGCACTCCTCCGCAGGCCGGCCAGGGGCGTCTCAATGTTGCCCTGCGCATGTATCTCGACCCGAAGGAAGAGTTCAAACAGATCTTCAACGAGGGGTGGCGCAACCAGCGCGACTACCTCTACGTGCCGAACCTGCACGGCGCCGACTGGCCGAAGATGAAGGAAATGTACGGCCAGTTGCTGCCGTACGTGATGCATCGCGCCGACCTCAATTACCTGCTGGACAACATGGGCGCCGAAATCGCCATCGGGCACTCCTACGTGCGCGGCGGCGCCATGCCCGAGGTGCCGCAGTCGCCGGGCGGCCTGCTGGGGGCGGATTTCACGATCGACGGCGGGCGTTACCGGATTGCCAGAATCTACGATAACGAGAGCTGGAACCTGGATCTGCGCGCGCCGCTGGCAGCGCCGGGCGTAGACGTGTCCGTAGGCGATTACATCCTCGAAATCAACGGGATCGAACTGAGGGCGCCGAACAATATATTCCGGCTCCTCGACGGCACAGCCAACCGGCAGACGGTGTTGACCATCAACAACCGCCCCGCGATGGAGGGTGCACGCAAGGTGACCGTCATTCCGGTGGCCAGCGAGCAGGGGCTGCGCACCCGTGCCTGGGTGGAGCAGAACCGCCGCACCGTGGACAAGTTGTCCAATGGGCAGCTGGCCTATGTCTATCTGCCCAACACCGGACAGCCGGGATATACGAGCTTCAACCGCTACTACTTTGCGCAGCAGGACAAAATAGGCGCAATCGTCGACGAGCGCTTCAACGGCGGCGGCTCGGCGGCCGACTTCATCATCGACGTGCTGCAGCGCAGCTTCGACGGCTACTTCAACAACGTGGCGGGAGACCGCTACCCGTTCACCAGCCCCGCGGCCGGTATCTGGGGGCCCAAGGTAATGATCATCAACGAAATGGCCGGCTCAGGAGGAGACCTGATGCCGTACATGTTCAAGCTGAGAAAGATAGGCCCCCTCGTCGGCAAACGCACGTGGGGCGGGCTCGTGCACACGGCCGATACGCCGGGCTTCATCGATGGCGGATCCATGATCGCTCCGCGGGGCGGCTTCTTCTCGCTCGACGGAAAATGGGCCGTGGAAAATGAAGGTGCGGCGCCCGACATCGACGTCGAGAACTGGCCCAAGGACGTGATTGCCGGCCATGACCCGCAGCTGGAACGCGCCGTGCAGGAAGCGATGCGCCTGCTCAAGGAAAAACCGGTGAATCGCATGACGACGGAGCCGCCGCCGCCCACCTGGGGAATACGCAAGATTGCGAAGTAGGGCGGGTAGCTCAGCAAAGATCGATCCACGAAGACCTCAAAGAAAATACAGGATTGTCTTCGAGGTCTTTGCGGTTAGCATTAGGAATGGCCGAGCACGGGGTGTGACCGGTTCAGTTCGCCGAGCGCCTTGAGTCCATCCGCATCCAGTTTGACATCCAAAGCCGCGATCGCTTCGTCAAAATGTTTTGCCATCCTTTAGTTATCAACAACGACAATAAATATCAGCAGCACACTATTGATTCTTCAGCCAGGTTTACATCGAGGTTGCCGGGCCCACTCTGTCCTACCGAGGATCCTCAGACGATGCTGCATGCACCCGCTTTCGGATTGGGTTGCGCGTATGACCTTGATGCCGAATCGGATGGTCACCCTGTCAGGGTGCCTTTGTTGCCTTTGCAGTGTGAGAGCCAGCGTGATGAAAATAGTCAGCCTGATGTGACCCAAAACCTCAGAATTAGGTAGTTTGTTTCCCCGGAAGCTTTGCGGTACGATCCCGGCCTGCAGGGACGAGCCAACGATAAGCATCATGGATATCAATATTTATTGGATTTCCAGCACTTCTTCAGCCTTCGTCGTGCTGTCTGGCATAGCCGTTGCTTGACTCATGGTTGGCATAATGCGCCCGCCATCTCCCCAGCGGCAGATGCGATTCAAGAGCATACGCAGCTTTCTACGCTACCACGGGTGAATGTGGATATTTCGGCCCCAGGGCGGGCGCCATTCCTCCTTTCTTCGGAGGGAAAAGCGAATCAACCAAATAGGAACAACCAGGAAGGGGTTCGGGGATGAAGAGAGCAGTGGTGTTGTCTCTGACGTTGGGATTGGCCATCCCGGCATTGCTGTTTGCCGATCAGAACTATAGGTACGATGACAAGCAACTGGTCATCGTTTCTGCCGAAGTGATGGATTATGGCCGCACGCCTTATGCTCTGCAGATCAAGGGGCGCTATTTCGGATCGTACAAGCCAATTGTGATGTGGGCATCAGTGCCGATCACAGTCACTGATTTCCGGAACCTGCAGGATGATTGGCAGGTAATCACGGTACAGCTTCCGAGTCATAAGTCTGGAGGCGCAGATCCCGCACCGGGCGTCTATCTGCTCCAGGTTGCGCGCGCCAGCAAGCAGGGAAGGGCCATGGAGGGAGGGAGTTCCGACGTGTTTTATGTGACCGTCGGCGCTGTGGGGCCCCAGGGACCGAAAGGTGATGCAGGGCCGCCCGGTGCCACGGGACCTATTGGGCCTGTTGGACCTCCGGGTGCGCAAGGGCCCAGGGGGGACACCGGACCTATGGGTTTGCAGGGGGTGCCCGGCCCCAAGGGGGATACGGGAACTCCAGGTCTGCAGGGACCCGCAGGACCGCAAGGGCTGAAAGGGGAGACGGGAGCCCCGGGTCCTCAGGGACCCGCAGGATCAGCAGGACCGCAAGGGCCTAAGGGGGACTCGGGGTCTCCGGGTCCTCAGGGACCCATGGGCCCGGCTGGACCGCAAGGGCCACCGGGATCGGCTGGTGCGGCGGTTGCAGGCCGGTGTTACGACAACGTGAATCGATTTGTGGCCTGCGGCAACGGCACGGTGACCGATGCCCAGACGGGACTGATCTGGCTGAAAGATCCGGGCTGCTTTCCGGCAATGGACTATGCTTCGGCAAACAACACGGCGGCGAGTCTGCGAAGCGGCCAGTGCGGCCTTACGGATGGATCGGTCGCGGGGAGTTGGCGGTTGCCGACACAGGAGGAGTGGGCAGGAATCCTCAAGGCGAGTTGCTACGCTCCCGGAAGCCCGACGCTTCCCGACAGCACAGGATCTGGATGCTTCGCTACATCCCCATCGGGCCCGTGGGCCACTGGCGTCCAGGCGCAGAATTACTGGTCGTGCACCACTTACTGGGAAACTGGCGGCGCGGCATACTTCGCATCGCTTGAATATGGTATTGTCGACTTTATTGCCAAGACCAACGCCTATTATGTGTGGCCCGTCCGCGGCGGCAACTAAAAACGAGAAAGTTGTCATTGCCCCGCAAAGTCCTTGGCAGATCGGTATGCGGAAAGAGTAATTGGACCCTGCGCCGAGAGTGTCTCGATCATCTCGTTGAGGGCCGTTCCTGGGCGAAGCACGCTGCGTACGCCGCCAGCGGGACCCAGCGCGGGCAAGGATGGTCGCTTCCCGGCTCCACGTTCGTGACCGTGGGGCCGCCGTGGATGATCGTTTCCGCCCCTGAAGCCCGGGCCAGTTGTTCGCACAGTTCCTTCAAGTCGGCTGCGACATCCGGGGAGGGGAGCCACTCCACACTCCGTTTCGACCCGAACCTCCAGGCCCACCAGCGCAGCAAGCGTTCGGATGCACCCATGCGGTGCAGAAGTCGAAGATAGCGAATCGCGAGGCAACGGTTCACAGCGAGCCGGATCCGACCGTCGCGCCAATCCAGGAGCATCGTGCCCGCCGCGGGATCCATGATGGCTCGCGCCAGGGCTTCTGGGGTTACGATGACGACCGGCGGGGAAGAAGGTGGCATACAGCTCACTCTCGGGCCTCGCGGATCAGTCGTTCGAGTTCCTCCGGTGAGAAACCCTGGTCGCGCACGGCTTTTTGGCTCGACCGGACGAGGAGATCGAAGCCTGCCTTGGAGAGAAGGATCGATGAGTCGATCCACTCATCGAGGATGCTTTTGCGGAACCGCCATTCCTTGCCAAGCTTGGTGCCGGGAATCTGCTCTTCTTGGGCCCACTTATAGACGGTCTGGGGCTTGAGCTTGAGGTACTTGGCGACCTCTTCCAGTGTCAAGATTTCGTCGTCGCCTGTGGCCATGGTCAGCGTGGGCAACACCGTGGAGAACGCACCGCGTCAGTCGTTCCGGTTTCGATTGCCGGCTTTGCCCGACAAGGAGACGATCGAACTCCAGACGGCGGTGTAGAAATTGCCGGTCTGTCCCGGGCGGAACAACTGGAACTCCTGATTGGGGCTTCCGACGAAGGGTCTGAGACTCCAGGCCATCTGGGTGCCTACGAAGCCAAAGACCAGTACCCAGACTCGGAGGATCCGCACCGCGTGGCGAGGGTATAGATCCGAGCGCTCGCACATCGCTCGAAGTCCCTGCAAGAGGGAGAACATGGCCCAGAGTCCGCTGAACCCAAAAATGGCCACATGCAGGAGCTTGATGAATTCATAGCTGGAGCCGGTGAGCACGAAGAAGACGACGATGGGGGCGCAACTCGCCAGCAGGACCGAATTCAGGGCCAGGGCCATCAGAATCAACGAGAGCGTGCGGACGAAGCTGAGTCGAGCCCCAATCAGCACCACCACGATGTAAAGGACCGGAAAACACACCGTCAGGCTCAACAGAAACAGCACCGGCACCTTGATTGCCGAGGTCAGACTCTGCAGCGTGCCTTGAACCAATCCTTGGCCGAAGCCTGCGCAACCCATCGTCACACCATACAACCCGGACAACATCACCGTGGAGAGCAGGAACCATCGCAGTCGAATTCCAACGTTTGGCCCTTCGTAGATCTCATTGAAGAAGGCATCTCGTCCGCGGAGCAGTCGATCGAGGGTCGCAAAAAAGGAAGTCGAATGTACCGGAATCGCTGGGGGAGTCACAAACTCTCCGCCCTCTATCCGGGGAGTCTCATCGGATTTTTCCATGCGCCGGATGATAGCCACAATAAACTACCCAGTCAAGCATTTATTACTGTTTACTACTGTTTCATACAAATAGGGCGATCTAAACAGTGATTTCTTGTATTTGACTGCCGATTTTTCAGCTCCTGTCTTATGTTCCCACTATACACTTGATATGCATATACACATACCCTATGATACATTGAGCTAAGCGAGGAGGCACATGCGACAGATCAATGCATTGAAAATCCGGAACCACCTGGGCGAGGTCTTGGACCTGCTCCGGACAGAAGGAGAGCCGATCCTCATCAGCAAAGGAGGGAAAATTGCCGCGGTATTGATCACTCCTGAGCAATACCAGCGTCGCTTTCTGGACCATCAGACGGAAGAGCAGAAGCGGAGGATGCTGGAGAAGGTGCTCGAGATGCGGGCAAACCGGATCGGCGGTCGTGACAGTGTCAGCGTTCTCAGAGAACTCCGGGGATATGACTCATGATATGGGTAATGGATGCTTCCGTCGCCGTCCGCTGGTTTCTGATTGAAGAGGCTGACGCCGCAGCCGACTCGGTGCTGAAGGAAGTTATCGACCATCCCGAGATATTTGCGGTTCCTGAACTCTTTTCGTTTGAAGTTCTCGCAGTGTTATGCCGAATGCATCCCAAAGGAGCGTCGATTTTTCGCGAGGGAGTTCTGCCGCTGCTCACTGGAGGGATCCTGCGTAATCCCATGACCGAATTGCTGGCGCTTCAGGCCGAGCCTTTCTTGATTCAGGGTCTAACAGGATACGACGCATGTTATGCCGCGTTGGCTAGAGATCTGCATGGCGTCTGGCTCACTTATGACCGCAAGGCCCACCACCGGGTCCGTCGGCAAGGTATCTCACATTTGCTCTTTGACGGCCTGCCGCAGAATTGGCCGGGGCATTCAGGCGCGTGACGCTTGTCCTTTGCCACAACCGCGTCCGCATTGAAAACGTTGATATCTTTATCTCGAGCTGGCAGCCATAGCACCCATGATGGAAACCCTGCCGGACGGCATCGTGGACCTGAAAAAAGCGGACTCCAAACCGCCGTCCTCCGAGGTGCCGCCCACCACTCCGCCACCGGCGGCAGCCCAGCCAGACACCAGCCTCATGCGCTACTTTGGCGACGAGTATTCTTCCTACTCGGGCGGTTGCACAATCCTAAGAGACAGAATTGCGAGTCATCCCTTTAGGACTCCGATCTCCCGTCTCAGTTGGTCAAGGACTGTCATGTTTCCGAGCGAGTCTGCTTCGGACACGGCGGGTGGAGCGCCGTCGAAAATCACGGCGGCCATATCGTCCGCCTCCAGTGCGTACAACGACTTCGGCGCGTTCACCGTGATGACATGCCTGGAGCGCGAGCCGGGCAATACGGCCGCGTTGGGGGGCGTGTCCATAGCCGGCGGCACAGAGTTCGATATCACAAACTGCGCGTCCTTCATCGGCGGTTTCCACGGTATCGGCACCTCGATGTATCCGAGGCTGCCGCAAATCGACGCGGTGTTGTCGGCGTGAACGGTCATCCCGCAGGTAAACGCGGCCACGATTCCACCCGGGAAGCGCATCGTCCCGGCCGCCACCTCATCGATTCCGGATTCGTGGAGCCGGGCGACTGCAGTCATCGCCTCGGGTTCGGCGCCGGCGGCCAGGCGCGACAGGTTGATGCAGTAGCAGCCCACATCCATCAGGGAGCCGCCGGCTAGCTCGGTGCTGAACCGGATGTTCCCGGCCGGCCGGCTGGTGCAGAAGCAGAAACTGGAGCGGATGGCGCGGACCTGGCCGATCTCCCCGGCGCGGATCCGCGCGAGCCATGCCGCCGTCAGCGGGTGCGAGCGGTACATGAAGGCCTCCACGAGCGCGAGCCTGCGTTGTCGCGCCGCGTCGAACATATCCTGCGCCTCCGCCCGTGTGGCTGCGATGGGTTTTTCGCACAGAACGTGCTTGCCGGCGCGCAAGGCCTTGACGGTCCACTCATGGTGCATCGAATTGGGCAGCGAGACATACACGACGTTGACGCCGGGATCGGCCAGGACGCCCTCGTACGAGCCATAGGCATGCGGCACGTGGTTGGCTGCCGCAAAATCGTCGGCCGAAGACTGAGCGCGCGAGCCCACTGCCGCCAGCCGGCCGCGATCTGCGTCCGGAATCGCCCTTGC
>CAYGWQ010000103.1:0-16017 GCA_964353465.1 uncultured Acidobacteriota bacterium
TTTCCTATATCAGCTACCAGGCAGTCATACAGCATCTGCCCCTGTACCCGCGGCTGATCCTGATGGACGCGGGACAGCTTCTCTATTGGACCGGGACCATTTGTTACCAGGTCTGCCTCAGGGTCTGCGTTTTTCTGGTGCTCATCGCTATTGCGGACTATGCCTTTCAGAAGTACCGGTTCCTCGAACAATTGAAGATGACGAAGCAGGAAGTAAAAGATGAGTTCAAGGAAATGGAAGGCGACCCGTTGACGCGTGGCCGCATCCGGCGCATCCAGCGGGAGGTGGCGCGCAAGCGCATGATGTCTGCCGTCCCCACCGCGGATGTGGTCATCACCAACCCCACGCATTACGCCGTAGCTCTCGCCTACGACATTAACAAGATGGAGGCGCCCCAGGTGGTTGCCAAGGGTGTCGGATTTTTGGCAATCAAAATAAAAGAATTGGCACAAAAGCATGACGTTCCGATCGTCGAGAACCGCTCGCTCGCCCAAACGCTCTACAAAACCGTCGAAGTGGGCGCTTTCGTTCCTGTGACGCTCTACCGGGCAGTCGCGGAAATCCTCGCCTATATCTATAAGACCCGCAACAGATGGCGTGGATAGCCATACCCCCATGCTGTGGTTTTCCACCCACCCGCAGCCTTCTCTTCCTGCGACACGCGGATCACGCAACCTGCGTGGCATGAAAGTTGCCTGAAGCTCTTCTAGACCAAATGTGTTGTGGTACGGAGGATTGTCAAGGTGACGAGCATCACACGGAGGCAGGGCATACCCCCGGTTGTTGGCAAGGTCCATCTTGTCATCCCGGTTGCGGTCATGGGCATCCTGCTCATGATGACCATGCCGGTACCTCCGATGCTGTTGGACATCCTGATCAGCCTCAACATCACCGTGTCGATTATCATCGTGCTGGTCTCCATGTACATCCTTCAGCCGGTGAACTTCTCGGTATTTCCCTCCTTGCTCCTCATCGTCACCCTGTTTCGCCTGGCACTGAACGTGGCCTCGACCCGCTTGATTCTGCTGCACGGCGCGGAGGGTGAGGATGCCGCCGGCAGGGTAATCCAGTCCTTCGGGCAGTTTGTGGTGGGCGGCAACTACCTGGTCGGGATTGTGGTCTTTCTGGTTCTGATCGGCATTCAATACATCGTCATCAATCACGGCGCCGTGCGCATTTCCGAGGTCACGGCCAGGTTCACACTCGATGCCATGCCAGGCAAGCAGATGAGCATCGATGCGGATCTCAATGCCGGGCTGATTGACGAGAGGGAAGCGCGCGAGCGGCGCGAGCAGATCTCCCGGGAAGCAGAGTTCTACGGGGCGATGGATGGAGCCATCCGATTCACAAGCCGTGATGCTGTGGCCAGCGGGCTGATTCTGGCTATTAATATTGTGGGCGGACTGCTGATTGGAGTTTTTCAGTTTGACATGCCCTTGGCCGATGCGGCGCGGCGCTTCACGATCCTGACCATAGGAGACGGCCTGGTCACCGCCATCCCCTCCCTGCTGATCTCGGTGTCGGGCGGCATCATCACTACGCGTGCGGCATCCGAATCGAACCTCGGCGAGGATGTGGCGACCCAGCTGTTCCGGAATCCCGTGCCCGTGGCCATCAGTGCAGGTTTCCTCTTTTTCTTCGGGCTCCTTCCGGGCATGCCACGCCTCCCCTTCTTCCTCCTCGCGGTGGTGACGGGAATGGCGGCCCTCCGGACCAAGCGGCGGCTGGAGAGCGAGCAGTTGATCGTGGATAAGGAGAGAGCGGAAAAGGCCGAGGCCGACAAACCCAAAGAACGCATCGAGCGTTTACTCAAGGTGGATCCGCTCGGATTGGAGGTCGGCTACGCGCTGATCCGCTATGTGGATGCCAACCAGGGGGGCGACTTCCTCAACCGCATCAAGTCGATCCGCAGACAGATCGCACTCGACTTGGGAATCGTGGTCCCGCCCATTCATATCACCGACAACCTGCAGCTGGAACCGCGCGCCTACTCCATCCTCCTGAAAGGCGTTGAGGTGGCTCGAGGGGAACTGCTTCCGGAACACTGCCTCGCGATCAATCCGGGCACGGCGCAAGCAGAAATTGGCGGTTCCCCAACCCTCGAACCCGCCTTCGGACTCGAAGCCCGCTGGATCAAGCCGGTGGAGCGCGAGCGGGCACAGCTCGCCGGATACACGGTGGTGGATCCCACCACGGTTCTCGCCACCCACCTCTCTGAGATTATCAAGTCGCATGCCCATGAGCTGCTGGGCCGGCAGGAAACCAAAGGCCTCCTCGATGCCGTCGCAGAAACTCATCCCAAAGTCGTGGAAGAGCTGGTGCCCAAGGTGCTTTCTATCGGCGAGGTTCAGAAAGTAATGCAGAGCCTGCTCAAGGAGCGGGTGTCGATTCGCGATGCTGTTTCCATCTTCGAGACGCTCGCCGATTACGGCGCCATGACCAAGAATTTCAACATCCTGACCGAGTACTGCCGCCAGGCCCTGGGTCGCTCCATTTGTCGGCAGTACCAGAATGAGGCTAACGAACTGATGGTCTTCACCGTCAGTCCGGAGATTGAGAAAAACATCTCGGATGCGATTGTCCACACCGAACAGGGTTCTTATCTGGGGCTGGAGCCGCGCCTGGCCAAAGACATTATGCAGCGCATTCGGCGCACCGTGGAATCGGGAGCCGGAAGCAAAAGCCCCGTTTTGCTCTGTTCCGCCAACGTCCGGATGTATGTGCGCCAGCTGATCGAACGCTACCTGCCGGCTGCCGCGATTCTGTCGCACAACGAGATTCCGCCCAATCTTCGGGTCACTTCGGTAGGAATGGTGAGCTAGGATGAAGATTAAGACCTTCTACGCCAGGACCATGGCAGAAGCCCTCCGGAACGTTAAGGAAGAGTTCGGCAACGAGGGACTGATCCTCTCCACCAAAGAGTTTCCCGCCCGCTCTTCTTCCTGGTTCCGCGAAAAACCGCCGGTCGAAGTGGTAGCCGCTATCGACACGGGCCAAGAATCCGAGCTGGATCTGTACACGCCGGCTCGAGACGGGGAGACGCCCCGGAATGAATCTGCCGCGGAAGCGAGGAGCCGCACGCGCCTGCCAAAGATCGACGAAGAGTACAACGAGATGCGCCGGGCGCTCTATTCGCTGACTCGGCCGTCGGGCCCGTCCGCCTCACTGTTTTCGGATGCAGCTGCCTACGAACTGTATCACAGCCTGGTGGCGAATGAGGTGAATGAATGGCTCGCCTACAAGCTGCTCGACGAAGCTCAGCTGCGCCTGCCTCCCGGGGCGCGCGGTCAGCGGCCTGCGCTGGCCAAGGCAGTGACCGATGTTGCCCGGAAGCTGATTCGTACAGATGAGGACGGCAACGGGCTGCCGGCCAAGAAAATCATTGCGTTCGTAGGCCCCACGGGGGTCGGCAAGACCACAGCCGCGGCAAAGCTGGCCGCACGATTGGCCCTCGAGAAGAAAAAAGTCGTGTTGCTGACCACCGACATTTATCGCATCGGGGCCGTCGAGCAGCTGAAAATCTACGCCGGCCTGATGGGATTGCCCTGCCGGGTAGTCGCTGAGGCCGCAGAGTTGCCGCGCGCCATTCAAGAGCACATCCAGCGCGACTACATCCTGATTGACACCGCCGGGTGCTGCCAGCGTGACCTTGCCGCCGTGCAGGATCTGATGGCCGTGCTCAAGGAATCTCCGGATATCGAGCGCCATCTGGTCTTGAGCGCCACCACCAAATCCCTGGACATGCAGGAAATCGTGGATCGCTTTGGGGTCTGCAATCCCGACCATCTGCTTTTTACCAAGCTGGACGAAACGTCGACTTTCGGCCCGATCTTCAACGAACTGGTGCGAACCCAGAAGCCCCTGTCATACATCGCAGACGGCCAAAGAGTTCCCGAGGACCTGCACGTCGTCCGGGGCGAACAGATTGTGGATATCGTTCTTAACGCCCATTGATATGGAGCATCCATTGAAAACCATGCGCAAGTTCACTACTCCAGCACTCTCCGAAAGCAGACAAACAGATCCACCCGCTCTTGCACGCGACCTCTATCGGCGCAAGGGCGTCGCGCGCGGTCACCGGCCGGGCGATCGGGCCAGGATTCTGGCCGTGACCAGCGGCAAGGGGGGCGTGGGCAAGACCAACGTTGTCGCCAATCTCGCTGTGAGCCTGGCAGAGATGGGGAAGAGAGTCATCGTTCTGGATGCCGACTTCGGGCTGGCCAACCTCGATGTGCTGCTCGGCCTGACTCCTCCTTTTCATCTGGGCCATGTCTTGTACGGCAAGAAGACGCTGACCGACATCATGGTGGAGGGGCCGCACGGGATCCGGATCATTCCGGCCAGTTCCGGGCTGCAGCAGCTATCCGAACTGACTCTCGATCAAAGGAATTACCTGGTGGAAAGCTTCACGGCCCTGGAAGGCGATGCCGATTACCTGCTGATCGATACTGCGGCCGGCATTTCGAGCAATGTCGTGCATTTTCTGCTGGCAGCGCCCGAAATTGTGGTCGTCAGCGCACCGGAACCGACCGCCATCGTCGATGCCTACGCGGTCATTAAGATCGTCCTGGCAGAAGAGCCGACCAAAACCATCCGGATTCTTATCAACTCTGTATCGGGCGAGGACGAATCCCAGGATGTATTTCGGCAGATCAACTCAGTCGTCAACAGATTCCTCAATCGACAGGTGATCTATCTGGGGCACATCGAGAGAGATGGGCACGTTTTGAAAGCAGTCCGCAGCCAACTCCTGGTCACTCATTGCTTCCCCGGGGCACCCGCCAGCCGCTGCTTCCGCAAGCTGGCTCATTCGATGGTGCTGCAGAGCGAAGCGGCCGGGACGACGGACACGTTCGTGTGGGAAAAGCTTCTTAACCATTGGATTAACTGATGTCTTCTCGAATGCAGACGTTTGGTTCCAACAGCGGAATAGCCTGCAGGGCCGCCGGTAGTCCCGGGGCCTTGCGCATCAGGGGTACGACCATGCAAGAAGCGGTACGTCAAGTAAAGGCCTATGAGGCAATAGTACAACATAGTTCGAGCCGGGATGAGCTGATCCTGGAGCATATGCCCCAGATCAAGTACATTGCACACCGGATCTCAGCCAAGCTCCCCTCGCACGTAGAACTGAATGACCTGGTGAGTGCAGGCGTCCTGGGCCTGCTGGACGCCGTCGAGAAATTTGATCCCACCCGGGGGGTGAAGTTCAAGACTTACGCAGAGCTGCGCGTCAAGGGAGCCATTCTGGATAGCCTGCGCAACCTGGACTGGGCACCACGGTCGCTGCGCAAGCGCAGCAAGGATTTGGAGAAGGTCTACAAAGAACTTGAGCAAAGGCTCGGCCGACCGGCCTCCGACAAAGAGGTCTGCGACGAGTTGGCAATCTCACTGGAAGAGTTTTATGAGCTGGTGGATCAGATCAAGGGGCTCAACCTGGGGAGCTTCCATGAGATGGCGTCCCAGGAGGATGACCGGAACAGCGAACCCCTGATCAAGTATATTCCGGATGCTCCGCAGATGGATCCCTTTTTTGTTTTCCATAAATCCGAGATCCGCAACATGCTCGGAGGAGCTATCGATGCGCTGCCGAAGAAGGAGCGGCTTGTGGTCTCCCTCTACTATTTCGATGAGCTCACTATGAAAGAGATCGGCAAGGTTCTCGGCGTCAATGAATCGCGGGTCTCTCAGCTTCACACCAAGGCGATGCTGCGGCTGCGAACCAAGCTGCGGAAGATCAAGGGAGACGACAGAGCATAGGGAGCTGCACATGGAGAAGATTCTTACGCAAGATGAGATCAACGCGCTGTTTTCGAACATGTCCGGGGAAGGGGTCGTGGTAGAGGAATCTGCGGCCAAAGGCAATGCAATAGCACGCAATGTCACCAAGTATGATTTTTGCCGTCGCGACCTGATTTCGAAAGAACAGATCCGCGCTATTCACGGGCTTCATGCGAACTTCGCACGCAACCTCTCCGCCTCCCTCTCTGCCTACCTGCGAGGCGCAGTCGAGGTCGTGCTGATCTCTGTGGACCAGCTCTCCTACCTGGAATTCACAAGGCTCCTTTCGGACCCTACGCTGTTCTGTGGATTCTCCATGCAGCCGATGCACGGCAATCTGGGGATGGAGCTCAGCCCTTCCCTGGCGTTTCCGGCCATCGATATGCTGCTGGGCGGGACAGGGAATTCACCTTCGGAAAGCCGCACCCTCACGGAGATTGAAATGCAGATCGCCGAGGGGGTCATCAAACTGGCTCTGCGCGACCTGAAAGAAGCCTGGCGCCCGGTTTTGGAAGTCAATCCCCAGTTGGAAAAAGCGGAAACCAAACCGCAAATGCTGCAGCTCGTGGCGCCTGGTGAGGCTGTGGTTGCCCTCGGTTTTGAAATCAAGGCGGGCGACAACTCAGGGAAGCTCAATCTGTGCATCCCCTCCGTGATGCTGAAGATGAACCGTGCGTACTTCGAGCAGCAGCGGCATCGCCCGCGCGCCGAGGAGGGAGGCAGTGAATCAGAAAAGATCAGCGACGTGCTGCGCAGCGCGAGGGTCAGCCTCGCGAGCGAGATTCATGACAAAGCCCTCGTGGTGGAGGATCTGCTCCATATCAGCGTGGGCGATATCATTGTGCTCAATCACGCGGTGGATGACCCTGTCGAGCTGAACATTGGCGGCGTCGCCAAGTTCTGCGGGCGAATCGTCGCGCGGCGCGGGAAGCGCGCCTTCGAGATTTCTCACCCATACGTCTATTGAGGTGTGCACGTTGAAATACTCAATCCCCAACAACCTGACAGACAAAGAAAAAGTGTTGGAGCCGATGGCGCAAGCTGTTGCCGCGGGTTTTATGGAGGCGGCACGGAAGGCCCTTTCCAACACAGCGGCCGTGACCTGCATCAAAATGGAGCCGGCGTCCCTGGCCGCCATCCTGAAATCCGCCGCCCTGACAGGCATGAAGGTCCGGTTTGACGCAGGCATCAGCGGCAGCGCGCTCGTTCTCATTACGCAGCCGGATCTGGCTCGCACGGGAAGCCTCATCTCGGGTCTTGAATTGGGGCCAGGCGAAGCCATCAGCGCGGAGGTCACGGACGCATGCCTCCGGTTTTGTGCGGACGCCTTGGACGCGTCGGGGAAGAGCTTCGCGCAGTCCCATGGTCTGGCCGTCCATGCATCCGCCCCTGAACTGCTCAATCCGGACGGCCGCAGCGAGGCCCTGGTCGCGCTGGCCGATTGTTATGCCGATGCCGTCTGCCTGACATACGAGATTACCATGGAAGGGCAGCCGCCTTGCCGCATCCTGTTGCTGGTGGATGGTGACCTGCGGTCGTCGCTCCAGGCACAGCTTCCCGGCTATGCAGCGGCCGTCTCAGGAAGATCAGCGGCACCCCGCTCCGACGGGTCCCTGCGCCACAGCGCAGACGCCTCGGGCGAGGCGCCGCAGGCCAAATGGAACATGGACCTCATCCTCGATGTGGAACTCGAGGTCGCGGTATCGTTCGGCGAAACCCAAATGGCCTTGCGCGACATATTGAAGCTCGGCGTCGGTTCTGTGGTTGAGCTGGAAAAATCGGTCAACGACCCGGTCGCCATCCTCGTCAATCAGAAGCCAATTGCGCGCGGTGAAGTAGTTATGGTCGACGGCAACTATGGCGTGAAGGTTCTGGAAGTGGAAAGCACCGCGGATCGTATCCGGTCTCTTGGTTAGGCAATCGGAGCAAAGGAACTTGGAAAAAAGCGTGTTGTCTGAAAAAGTCCCGACGGTTCTGGATCTTCAAACAGTAGCCAACATCGCGGGGGATCTGCCGGCCCTCCCTGGGAGCGCTATGGCCGCGATGAAACTGGCGGACAATCCCAAGGTCAACGCCCGAGAACTCCAGGCCGTCATTGCCAGGGATCAGGCGCTGACTGCGCGCATCCTGAAGATCTGCAACTCCGCCATGTTTAGTTTTGAGCGCGAGGTCGCGACACTTTCGCATGCCATCGCGATTCTCGGATTGGATAAGGTCCGGTCCATCATCGTTGCCGCCACGGTGCAACAGATGTTCCAGGCGGATGCGACCTCCGGCAAAGATCTCACCACCCGGCTTTTCTGGGAACATTCCTGGGGCGCAGCAATGGCGGCCAGGGCTCTCGCCGTAGCCACTCGTTTTCCGGTGCCGGAGGAGGCGTTTACCTGCGGATTGCTCCACGATATGGGAAAGATGGTGCTGCTGAAAAACCGCGGCGATCTGTATCGCGATATTTTGAATGACGTGTACCGCGGCGAGACCAGCTTCTACCAGGCGGAAATCCAAGCCTTCGGTTTCTCTCACGCCCACCTCGGCGCCCTCCTGGCTTCGAAATGGCACTTTCCGTCTCAACTGGTAGAGGGCATTCTCTGCCATCACGACATAGCCGCCGCTCCCAAGTACCGTCACCTGGCGGCGATCACCTCGCTGGCCGATCGCATGATGATTCTTCTGGAAGTGGGCTTCCAGAAAGACAAGTCTTTGAAGCTCGAGGAGGAAGTGTCCGCGCAGTACCTGAAATTGACGGCCCCGGCGCTGCAGAAGCTGCTTGCGGGGGTGCAGGCCATGATTGCAACGCTGCCCGGCATCGCTCACTCATAAGGGTGTGCAGCCGGCGGCTGGGAGGTCCCTATGATCTCATGGAACGGTTTTCTGGGTTGTGTTGGAGTGGCTGTCCTGATGTCAGCGGGCGGGAGCTTGCTGCTGCATAAGCTCTGGCAGCGGCGTTTCCTTGCCCTGAGGCAGGAGATGAAACAGTCTTCCGAGGACCTGATGCAGATGGCCGAGCTGCAGTCGGACATCTACCGTCAGGTCAGCCGCCACCTTAACGACATCGAGGGCAAAGTCCTGGATCTTTCCGTGCCCGCGTCCGAGGGGGCGCACCCCCTGGAACGCCGGCATCAGGTGCTGACGCTGGCGCGCAAAGGTGTTGCCCTAGATGAAATTGCCCGCCGCCTGGGCATGCCCAAGGGTGAGGTGGATCTGATTCTGAGCCTGCGCAATTTCGTCAAAGCGACCCCGCCTGCGCAGCGATCACAGGGAGCCGTCAAGGAATATGCCCGGGCATTGTCCTGACGTTGGGGCGAGGGGCGCGCACGCAAGGATTGCCTAGTGAGGTAGGAAAAAAATGCCAGTGCAAATACAACCCTTGACACCTTCCGGCCCGAGCCGGCTTCGCTGGCATCAGATACCGTGGTTTTCCCGGCGCAATCCGATGGCACGGAATTTGCTACATCTTTGCAGGTAACAGCGAAAAATAGGACGCTTCCTGGAAGAAGCGCAGGAGATACAACGTGCATAGCGGCATCTATACGGCCTATTCCGGACTCAAAGCCCAGATGGAGGCCCTGGACGTACTTGCGAGCAACCTGGCCAACGTCAATACCACCGGATATAAAGAGCAAAAGGCTTTTTTCAGCGCATTGAACCTGGCCTTGGACACACCCGGTGCAACGCCGCTCGACTCGGCAATCAACACCCACGCTGTCCTGTCGGAGAGCGCCATGAATCTCCAGGATGGATCCCTGGTTGAAACGCACAGAGATCTGGACCTGGCTTTGTTGGGGAACGGCTTCCTGACGGTCGAGACCCCCGGCGGTGTGCGCTATACGCGCAACGGCAACCTTGTGACGGACGCCAGGTCGGTGCTGTGCACCGCCGACGGGAATCCGGTTCTTGGTGAGCGCGGGCGCATCGTGCTCGGTCCCGGGAAAGTGGATATCAACCAAGATGGCGAGATTCTGGTTGCCGGTACCCGAGTCGACCGTCTCAAGCTCGCTTCTTTTGACAACCCGGCGGCACTGCTGCGTGAGGGAGGTTCGCTGTTGGCGCCGGGCAGCCAGCCGCCCAAGCCTGCGCCCGCGGTGGCTGTCCGGCAAGGATATCAGGAGCAGTCGAACGTAAATCCGGTGCTGGCCACCGTGCGCATGCTGGAAATCATGCGCCATTTTGAGGCAATTCAGAAGAGCGTCCACCTCATGTACAACGAGATGGATGCCAAATCGATCGAAAAACTTGGACGTTAGGAGACCCTATGTTACGTGCCCTGTATACTGCCGCCAGTGGGATGGAAGCGCAACAGCTCAACATCGACACCATTGCGCACAACCTGGCAAACATCAATACCAGTGGCTTCAAGCAGCGCAAAACCCAGTTCCAGGACCTGCTGTATCAAAATGAGCGCAACGCGGGCACGTCGAACACCGCCAGCACGGAGATCCCGGTGGGGCTGCAGATCGGCCTGGGAACCAAGCCGATTGCCACCCAGATGATCTTCACCCAGGGGGACTATTCAGTGACCAAGAATCCCCTGGATATGGTGATCGAGGGTCAAGGATTCTTTCAAATCATCCAGCCCAACGGCCAGATCGCCTATACGCGCAGCGGCAATTTTCAACGGAACCGGGAAGGCTCGCTTGTGACCGCCGATGGCGACCTGCTGGATCCCCAAATCACCATCCCCCCGGACCAGATCGGCATAACCATCGGCTCCGATGGCACAGTCTCGGTCATCCAGGCCGGCCAGGCGGAGCCTCAGACGGTCGGCCAGATAGAGATCGCCATGTTTCAAAATCCCGCCGGCCTCCAGAGCATCGGTAAAAACCTCTTCCTACCCACACAGGCTTCCGGTGATGCCATCACGGGAACGCCTGGCGAAGAGGGCCTGGGAACCCTGCTTTCCGGGTATATCGAACAGTCCAATGTCAGCGTTGTGGAAGAAATGGTCAATATGATCGTAAGCCAGCGTGCTTACGAAGCCAATTCCAAGGTCATCCGCACTGCGGATGAGATGTTCTCACAAGCGAACAATCTTGTGCGCTAAGAGCTAACGCAATGCCAGCTTCGAACTCTCTCCTCAAACCACGTCCTGCCTGTTTTTCAATCCGACCATGGGTTCGTATGGTCTCAGGCGAAAGCCTCGTCCGGACCAATGGTCTTCGAAACACCCTATCCCGATCGGGTTCGAGGAGCCTGTCGAGTGGTACCCGGCAGCTCCCGGCTCGTCCCTTGCTGCCCGAGACATTATCCCGCCAACGAGTGGTTGAGGGGAGAGTTCGAAGCTGGCTGTTGGTTGCTGCTGTACTGTTTGCTGCGCTGCACGGTTGCCGGGTTGCGGCTGCCGGCCAGACGCCCGCCGCCTGCACGGTGTGGCTGCGGGAGCAGGTGTCGGCAAAAAGTGCCTCCTTGGTGCTTGCAGACATTGCCGACCTGAGCGGAGCAGACGAAGGACTCATGGCGCAGTTGGCGCGCATACCTATGGGATCGGTTGCGGACGTGCGTTTGCTGAGCCGCTCCGAGGTCCTGTCCCGGATCCGGAGCATCATCCCGAAGCCGGGCGCCGTGCTGCTGACCGGTGCCGAAATCACGCGCGTATCGGTCGCCACGCGGACGCCGGAGGCGGCCGAGATCGCGGCCATTCTTAAGGCGCATCTGGCTTCCGTCTCCCCATGGAGGGAAGAAGAAATCGAGATCCGGGCCATCGACAACTTGCCGGGAATCATTATCCCTCAGGGCGATGTCCAGCTGCGCGTCGCCGGGCGGGGCATGCCGGCGAACCTCAAGAGCGCATTGATGTCTGTGGAAGCCACTCTGGAGGGGAAGGTCCTGCGAGCCTATTGGGTAAAGGCCGACGTGCGTGTGCGCGCCCGTGTCGTCCAGGTGGCAAAGCCGGTACCCTATGGAGTTGCCCTGCGTGCCGAGGATCTTCGGGAAGCAGTATGCGAGATTGAGGATGCGCGCGCCGACTACGTGCGCAATTCCGGGGAAGCGGTCGGCATGACCGCGAAACGCGCACTCGGGCCGGGAGACTTGCTCAACCGGAACTGGTTGAATGAGAACCGGCTTGTGCGCAATGGAGAAACCGTGCGGTGCCTGGAACAAAGCGGCGGCATTCGCATCACCACCCTTGCGCGCGCTCTTCAGAACGGCAAGCTGGGAGACCGCATCCGGGTGAGGAACATCGATTCCGATCGCACGATCACTGCCGTGGTCACGGGCCAGGGCGAAGTGCGGGTCGTGCATTAAGGGGTGAGATATGGGCTACGAGGGTGGAAGGAATGATTACGGGCTGATGGCGATCGTTCTGCTGGTCAGCCTGATGCCGGGATGCGGGCCGAAAAAGGTGCAGATGACCGCCGCCGCCAGTCTGGGTAACTATATAGCCGAGGCCAATGCTCTGGCTGCAACGCCGCAGAGCAGCGAGGGATCGCTGTGGGTGGCGCAAGGAGCAAACTCGAACCTGTTTCGCGACTTCAAGGCACGCCAGGTGAATGATGTCGTCACCATCATGGTGTCGGAGACCACCTCGGCAAATGCCACCGCAGATGCTGCCAACAGCAAGGACAGCGCTGCCACAGTAGGGGTGAACAGTTTCTTCGGCCTCGAAAAGAAAATCAATGAGCTCCCGAACCTCGTCGACGGCAAGAGCAGCACAACGTTCAAGGGTAATGGTTCGACCACACGCGCCACGACCCTGACCACCGCCATGACCGCACGGGTCAAGGGAGTTCTCCCCAACGGGTACCTCGTGATTGAGGGAGTGCGGGAAGTCCGCGTCAACAATGAAAACCAGACGATCTACCTGACGGGCATCGTCCGGCCCGAGGATATCAGCGCTCGCAATGTAGTGGCCTCCACTGCGATCGCGCAAATGGAAGTCCGCGTCCAAGGTCGCGGTGTTGTAAGCCAGCCGCTGAAACCGGGCTTGCTTTATCGCATTCTGAGCGGCGTTTTTCCCTTTTAGGAAGGAGGCTGATATGAAGCGTGCCTGCATGGCCGTCCTGCTGTGGTCTTTCCTCGTTGCCCTGGCAATCGGGCAAGTGGCGGCCGCCGACAGTCGCATCAAAGACATTGCGTCGTTCGAAGGGGTGCGCGCCAATCAGCTGGCAGGATATGGCCTGGTAGTCGGCCTGAACGGAACGGGAGACCGGCGCCAAACCTTTTTCTCCACGCAAACGCTGGCGAACATGCTCGAACGGAGCGGCCTTACCGTCTCGCCCGACCAGATCCGCGTTAAAAACATCGCAGCCGTTATGGTCACCGCGGTCCTGCCCCCCTTTGTCCGCAAAGGAAGCCAGATCGATATCACCGTCAGCTCCATTGGCGATGCGGAAAACATTCAGGGCGGCGTGCTCATCATGACGCCCCTCAAGGCGGCCAACGGTGAAATCTATGTGGTGGCGCAGGGACAGCTCGCCATGGGGGGGTTCGGCGCCAGTGCCGGTGGCAGCCGGGTACAGACAGGCCATCCTACGGTTGGCAGGATTCCAAATGGCGGGCTGGTAGAGAAGGAGGTTCCGGTCGACATCTCCGGTAAAACACAGCTGAATCTCGTGCTGCACGAGAACGATTTTACCAGCGCCAGCCGTGCGGTGAAGGTGATCAACGATTCGGTCGGCAGGCCGGTGGCAGCTGCCCTGGATGGTCGCACGATTGCGATCAAGATCCCGGAAGATTATGCCAATCGCGTCGTGGATTTTATCTCCGTGGTTGAAAACGCGAAGGTGGAGGTGGATTTTCCTGCCCGCGTGGTTGTGAACGAACGAACCGGCACTATCGTGCTCGGCAAAGATGTGAGAATCGCTTCGGTCTCGATCATTCACGGAAACCTCTCCCTGCAGGTGGGAACCATTTTCGAGGTATCGCAGCCCGCGCCGTTATCCCAGGGGAAAACGACCGTTATCCCCCAGACCACGCTTTCGGCGCAGGAAGACAAGGCACGCGGCGTCACCTTGAGGGATGGTGCGAGTGTCGAGGAAGTGGTGGGCGCGCTGAGTTCGATCGGCGCGGCCCCGCGGGATATCATCGCGATCCTTCAGGCGATCAAGGCCTCGGGGGCGCTGCGAGCGGAGTTGGAGATTATCTGATGGCTGTGTCCGCCAGAAAATGGATGGCATCCGGGAAGGGAGGCTGGTGATGCAGGATGTGTTGTCGGCCCGGTTGATGAATCCTGCCAGTGCGGATGCGCTGGATCGACCGGCCGCTTCATTGCTGCAGAAGGCGGGCAGGGGGAAGGGAGAGAATGCCGCCGCGCTCCGGGAGGCGGCGAAGGAGTTTGAAGCCCTCTTCCTGAGCTACATGTTGAATGTGATGCGAGAATCGATCGAGGACTCAGGCCTCACGGATAATGGCCTCGGCCGCGACATTTACACCGAGCTTTTCGATCAGGAACTCGCGCGCAGTATGGCAGGGCGCGGTGCCCTCGGCATCGCCGATCTGCTGATACGCAAGCTCTCCGATCCGCCGCCGGCAGCAACACCGGACTCCCGGCCCCCCAGTCCCACGACTGCGCCTTCCTCTCCGGGGCCGGACGTCGGGAAGAGCGATAACCAGGAGGTCCCGGATTTTCGTATGCCGGTGCATGCGCACCTCTCCTCGGCCTTCGGTACCAGGAAAGATCCTTTCACCCATGAGACGCGCTTTCACCGGGGAGTCGACCTGGCCGCGCCTTCCGGCATGGAGGTGCGTGTCGCTTGTGCCGGCCGCGTAGTATCTTCCGGCTTTGAAAAAGGGTATGGCAACACGGTTGTAGTGGAGCATCCCGGCGGATTCCAGACCCGGTATGCGCACCTGGGCACGCTGCAGGTGAAGACGGGGGATACGCTGCAACCGAAGCGGGTGCTTGGTACCGTGGGGAGTACGGGCAGGTCGACGGGTCCGCACCTCCACTTCGAGGTCAGCCGGCACGGCATCAAACTGGATCCGGCGGCACTGCTGGCCGACTGATCTCCTTTCCTGCGATCCAGGGGCATGAATGGGGGATAACTTAAGAAGCCCTAAAGTGTTACATTCAAGAGGACGATAAAGCGTTTGAGAAGAGTAAACTCTTGAGGACACTATGGAAATTAACGGCAAATCCCCCCTGATCGACCTGAGTACGAGACTGGACAGGATCGATGTTCAGGAACAGCATGCGCAGCGGTTTCAGAAGGCTGGTCGTGACCCCGCGGTCCACGATCCTGATCGGGTTGAGCTTTCCGTCCGTAGTCGTGAGATCCAGCATCTTGACGAGTTGATACGATCCACGCCGGATGTGAGAGAAGCTCTGGTTGAGCAAGTTCGGCGCTCTATCGAGAACGGCACCTACAATGTCCGAGCCGAACAGGTTGCCGAAAAAATCCTGGGTGGAAATATCTTCGACGAAATCTTCTAAATGGCCGCTTGTCGGAGGCTGCCATGGCTGACCACTTCGGGCGGGTCGATCCTGTTTCACCGCATTTCCTCAACCGCGGTGCGCGGGAAGAGCCCTACCAGGGACGTCATGCCAAGAAACACCATGGGCATGAGCCGGCCTGCGCCGAGCCGGATATGGAGGAAGTTGTTGAGGAGGAAGCGGCAGATTCAGCGCCCAAGAGTCACATCGACCTCAGGATTTGAGCCATGGATGAACAGATTGCTGCCTTGCTGAGAATTGTGGGGGAAGAGATTGCCCTCTATCGCGATCTCATCGCGCATGCGCGTAGGAAAACCGCCATTCTGGTGCGCGGCTCGCTGGAATCGATCCTGGAAAGCAACAAGACCGACGAGACCTTTAACGTTAAGCTGCGCCTCCTGGAAGACGAAATGGCTCGCCTATGCCAGCAGTTGTGCCAGGTGCTGCATATTGCGCGCGAAGAGTTTACCCTTTTGAGGCTGGCCGAAGGCGTGGAACAATCCGTCGCTGCCGAGATCCGGTCGCAATCAATGATTTTTAAAAACCTGGTGGAACAGCTGAAAGGGATCAACCAGCGAAACCGGAAGCTGGTCGAAAACTCCCTGCACTACTCGCGCGGCCTGCTCGACTTCATCGCCAACGCCACCAGTTCTTATCAGAGCAATGGATTGTTCAAGCCTTATTCCGTCGCGCATACCACGATTTCCAACAAGGCGTAGCCGAGAGGAATTCCCAGGGCGGATGGATTCCGTATCACATCAAGGGGCGCATCCGTCGATAGGCTCTCCGTCCCGAATTATGAATCATCCAGGCTGAGGAACAGCCGGAAAGCTGCATTATGCCTTCTCTGTTTGCCAGTTTAGGAATCG
>CAYGWQ010000104.1:0-16001 GCA_964353465.1 uncultured Acidobacteriota bacterium
TGGGTTGGGTGTGCTAAGAGGTGTGCGCATAGACGCCAACGGTGACCTCCTCCTCGTCGGCGAGGAGGTCAGTGACGTCAAGCTGCCGTCGCTGCGACTCGACGACGTTGTCACGGTCTTCCGCTCCGTTTATTTGAATGGCGAGGGGCCGATGGTGACCATTGATCCCAATCCAGAGAACCCGGAAAAGTCCGCGATGATCATCCGGCACAGCAAGGCGACGGAGGAGACGTACGTCGGCTGGGTTCTTTACCAGGCGGACCGGTTGATGAAGAGCTACACGCAGGGCGTGGATAACAAAACGGAGAAGGATGTCGTGAGCCGCGTACCCGGCTACCACGACGTTTTGGAAACCATCTACTTCGGAGCTGACGACCCGCGAAAATCCCAGAAGGAGGGCAGCTGGGAACGGTTCTGGATCGTGCCGGCGGAGGCGCGCCGGTACGAGGGCTTGCGCCGCGAACTGACCCTCTTCGACGTGCCTCTCAAGGTGAAGACCCAGAAGATGAAGTGGGTGAAGGACAAGCTGGAGGACGACCTGACAGGCACATCATCGCCGGGCGCGCAGGCGTTTACATCCTGGTTCACCACGAACTACGATGGCATCTCGAGTGAGCAGTACCTTCTGCCGCCGCCGGAGTCCGGCATCACCAACCCGGTTCCCGTCTTCACCGAGCTCCGCCAAATCGCGCTGATGACCGCGGTGGCCGAGAAGCTCCGCGACCAGGGCGTGCCCATGCCTTTCTGGATGCGCGACTATGAGGTACGTAAGGTGCCGTTCGAGCGGTTCACGCCGGGGATGGAAGTGACGCGGCAGCGAAGTGACGGGAACACGATCCGAACCGCTCGCATCTTCGGCGGCGTGCAGTTATCGTCAGATAGCAAGGCCGTGAAAACCTTCACCACCGCTGCCGACGTGGCGAAAGCACCGCCGGAAGTGCGCGCCGAGGTGGACCGCACGTTCAAGCTGGCTGAACGTCTCGAACAGGCGGTCGCGGAGAAGGTCTTGCCAACGGACTCAGTCCCGTTGACCGTGCACCGGATTGCGGATGACAACCGCGAATTCCGGGCAGTCTCCGTTCCCGGCTCCGAAACCCTGATGCTGGGACCCTGCCGTCTCGATGAGGTGGATCTCACGGTCCCGATCGGCGGCGGCGACATCCGGATCGCGCGCAGTTTCAACTCGTTCTTCAATCCTAAGGGACCGTGGGGCCAGGGTTGGGTCCTTGACCTCCCGCACCTGGTGGAGATCCGCGTGCCCGTGGATCGCGAAGAAGGCAAGTCTTCCTACACAATCGGCTATGAGCTCCTGACACCGCTGAACAGCTTCCAGGCCCGGTTCCTGGACGGGCGCCCGGTGCGCGGTTTCGGCAATCCCAAGGCGCCCGCCGTGGATGAGAACAGCCCGTTCCTGGGCGTGACCGAAGATCGGCCCGCCTTCTTTAAGGATGCAACCACGCTCCTGCTAATGCTCAAGAACGGCCAGGAGTGGCACTTCACTCCGCACGGCGATTTGGTGGCCGTCAAGGAAGGCCCGCGGATCACAGTGTACGAACGTGGCACAGAGGGGCAAGTGACTCGGATCGTCGGTCTGCTCGGCGGTCAGCTTGCCGGGGAGATCAAGCTCGAATATAACGGGGACCGGAAGCTGGCGAAGGCTGTAGGCACTTCTTTCGAGGACAAGCAGTCGAAGCCTGTGGAGGTCACTTACGCTTATGATAACACCGGCCGGTTAACCGGTGTGGCCACGAACGAGGGCACGGTCGGATACGGTTACCAGGGCTCCTGGGTGAACGCGGTCACGTGGCAGGACAAGACCAGCAGCCGCCAGCAGGAGATCCTGCGCTCGTTTCAGTATAACGCCCAAGGCCAGGTGCTGTCTGAGAAGGACGGCAGATCCTCGATCGTGCACACGATTTCTCCAACGCCGGAAGGCGTGATTGCATCATCTCTTGCGGATTCAGGAGAAGCGCGGGAAGACGGTACCCTGACGGCGGTCATGGAATACGATCAGCGCTTACGCTTGACCAAGTCGATTGCCGCCGATGGCACCAGATCGCAGTGGTCCTATCCTGCAGCCGGGGGTATCGAGATGATCGTTACCACGCCCGATCAGCGCTCCGTGAAAGTAGTGGATTCATCCGATGGCCGCCAGCGAACCATTGAGCAAAGCGGCGCTCCCCGGATCGGAGCGCAGTTCGATAGTGGCGGGCGCCTGACCAACGTGTCGGAGGACGGCCGTCCGGTATTGACCCAGGAATGGCGCCCGGACGGGCAGCTTGCCCGCGCGGAAACCACTGCGCGGGGCGCCTCATTCCGATACGATGGCCAGGGGCTGCTTTCCTCCATTGTGCTGCATCCTGCAAAAGCAGGCGAGAAACCGTCGGAATGGCAGGAGACGAAGCTGGATCGCCAGGGCCGCCCGATCGAGGTCACGGATTACAGCGGCATGCACATCCTGATGGGATATGACGAATCGGGTGCCCTAACCGCTGCTGTTCAAAGAGCGCCTGACGGAAAAGGAAACTACGGCTACAACGTTAAACGCGACGAGCAAGGCCGCATCCGGGCCGTGAATTCGTCATGGGGAGATACGGCGTACAGCTACGACCAGGAGGGAAACATCCAGGGCATCGTGACCACTCGAAGGGACCGATCTGCTGCCATCGAACTCTCCGGGAGCCGGGTGCGCACCATGACCGGCTTTGACAATGGCCGGACGTCTTTCGAGTATCACAAGGACGGCCCCTTCGCCGGAATGCCCCTGTCGATCGTCTGCCCCAATGGCTTGAAGTTGGAATATGAGTACGACGCCGCCGGCAACCTTGCAGCCGTCAAAGTGGGAACGGACCGCCTTGTGCGGCTCGGATATGATCCACAGGGACGGATGAATTCCTATGCGTGGGAGCCGGTGAAGAGATAGGCGGTATCCCCGTAAATAAAGCCAAAACCGAATTAGCCGAGGGCTTGGCCGTTGACAGCGCCCCGATAATAAGTAACGCACTGGAAGTCAGGAGTCAGAATTCAGAGTGATGAATTTATTTAAGGCCGAAACAATCTGCGGCGCGGGCTGCGATGTGCCTGCCGATGGCAATGGAAGCCGTGGCGGCCGGAGAAGGCGCGTTCAGCACGTGAATCGCGTTGTGCGCCTCGATGATCTGGAAATCATCCACCAGCGAACCCGCGTGAGTGATCGTCTGAGCACGGACGCCGGAGCCTCCGGGCTCGAGCTCCTCATCCTTGAGGTCAGGCACCAGCCGCTGCAGGGCCCGCAAAAACGCCCGGCGGCTCAGCGATCGGTACAACTCATAGACTTCCGTCCGCCAGTATTTCCACCCCATCCGCCAGAATCCGATGTAGGTGAACATCTCGAACAGGTCCGCGGCGCGGATGTTGTGCATGCGGTAGCCTTCGCGCGCGAAAGCGAGCACGGCATTGGGACCTGCCTCATACCCGCCGTGGATGCGCTTGGTGAAGTGCACGCCGAGGAACGGGAATTCCGGATTGGGGACCGGGTAGATGAGGCCGCGCACCTTCCGGCAATCGGCGCGCAACGTGTAATATTCGCCGCGGAAGGGTACGACGATGACTTTCGGGTCGATCCCCATAAGGCGCACGATGCGGTCCGCAAACAGGCCGCCGCAGTTGATCAGGTTTCGGGCAGCGACCGGCGACGTTCCCGTGTCCAGGCGGAGCCTTCCGGCGTCGCGCCGGATCGCCCGCACATGCGCCCGCGTGAATATCTGCGCGCCGCGGGTGCGGAGCCGGGCGGCCATGGCGGCCGCGACTTCGCTGAAATCTACGATGGCCGTGCCGGGCGAATAAAGGGCGCGCACTGCGCGCGCATGCGGCTCCAGTTCGCGCGCCCGCTCAGCGCCGATGATTTCAAGTCCGGGCACCCCATTGGCGATGCCGCGCTCGTACAGCTCCTGGAGCCTCGGCAGCTCCTGCTCGCTCACCGCCACGATGATCTTCCCGCAACGGTCGTAGGCTACGCCGTTTGCCTGGCAGAATTCCATCAGCAGCCGGACTCCCTCGACACAAAGCTTCGCTTTGGCCGATCCCGGTTTGTAGTAGATGCCGGCATGGATCACGCCGCTGTTGTGGCCCGTCTGATGGCTCGCCAGATCGGGTTCCTTTTCCAGGACGGCGACCGTGTATCCGGGGAAGCGGTCGGTGAGAGCCAGTGCCGTTCCGAGTCCGACGATGCCCCCACCGATGATTGCGATGTCAAAGATTTTCGAATTCGATGTCGTCAAGAATATCTCCCCCTGCAGAAAGCGCGGGAATCACGGCGCATGGGTGGTGTTTCGTTCAGCTCCGGGAGGATCACTTTGTATCACTAACGCCCGGAGAAACCAAGTTCTCTTCACTTCTGCTGGATCATCAGATTACAGTCATGAATCTGACGGAGCCTGTCGAAGCGATGGTCAGTGCAAGGTCCGATCTACCGGATTACAAAAAGGCTGGAGATGAAGTCAGTACTGGCAGAGGAGTACAGCCGCTGCCAGAAAATCCGGTTCGTCCGCTGAGCTCTGGCTGCCCGCAAACGTAGGCCCCGGCCGCCGAGAATGTCTCAAAGCAGGGAGTCCCGGAGGGATGCAGAGAAAGTAGCCGGGGGCGAGCCGCGAAGCGGCGCTGCCCCCGGTCACGACAAACACGAGCAAGAGCCCTGAAGGGGCGACAGAAAACGATTGAAAAGCAAAGGCTTCTGTCGCCCCTCCAGGGCTATGTCGGGTCTTTTGTCCTAACCGGGGGCTTGCGCCCCCGGCTACTATCTGCCGCCGCTCCGCGGCTGCTTCAGCAACGAACCATCGCGGTGGAACTGCCTCGAGGGAGTTTTGAGACAGTTTCGCCGGACGGGGCTTGGGGTGTTGTTTCGCTACCAGTGCCGGTTGGCAGCCCGCGCACTAAAAAATCTGCGGGGGAACCGCCGAGAGGGCGGAGAGATTCTTAGTCCCGAAAACAGCGAAGGCCGCCAAAGTTTTGATCCCCTCCACAATAACGTAACCGCCGCTGATCTGTCGTCCCGCGAGTTCCGGGAAATAATCGGTCAACAGCTTGGAAGTGCGGCCGAATGCGGGCAGGTCCTCGACCTTGCCGGCGATTTCGTTGCCGCTCTTGTCGTACACCTTGATCGCGGCCCGGAGCGGAGCGCTATCCGGATTCAGAATGGCCAGCCCGGTATAAAAGTTCACATCGGAGGCGATCTGGCTGAACGTCAATCGGAAGTCTCTGGCGGAAGCCAGGGGGAGGGCGGTAAGGAAACCGCCGGGGGCCGAGCTGCCGAAAACCACATTGCCGGCAAGGCGTACGCCGCTGCCCACGATTTCCACAGAACCCTGTACCATGGCCGGACCTGCAGCCAGGAAGAAATCTTGAGCGGTGACGGAGATTTTGCCGAGGCCGGCGATGGGCAGAATGCGCGTGGCGCCGATCTGGGTTCCATCATCGGCGATGAAGCGGAATCGAGCCGTGCCGGGATCAGCGTCAAGGTTGATGACAGAAAGCGTTGATTGCCAATCCCCGCCGCCCGTCACATATTGCGGCGCATAAAGTTTCCAATTGCCCGTCCCTGCAATCTGCCCATTGAGGCTTGCTGAATCGCCTGAATGTGAGCCGAAGCTTTCATAAGGGACCACCCCGGAGCTGGAGTTGCCCCGGATGTAATCCCCGGGATCCGCCGGCGCGCCGGGGAAGATGTCCCCCACGGTTCCGATCAGGATGCCGTGGGGCTGAATCGATCCGGAAGCCTTCGCCCGAACTGTGCCTTCGGCGCTCCTGAGCTCGAGCACGATTGCGGCCGGATCTTCGTTGGGATTCACAATGCGGATGGAAGCGCTGCCGCTTGCCTCAGGAAGCAAAAAAGATGTCAACCTGGCGCTCGATACGTCGGCTCCGTCGAGCCGCGTGAGGCTGCTGTCAAAGTTGAGGAAGAAACCAGCCACGCGAGCGATGTTGCTCTCAAGACGGATCCACCCCGAGACCTGGGTGCCGGGCAGCCCGGTTCCGAATATCTCGCTGTCGACCATGGACAGTTGCTGCCAGGCCCGCAGGGTCAGATTGGCTGGATTGGTGATGCCGCTTCCCGATATTTGCGTCCCTGTCCGATCAAATGCCGTAAGCGTAAGATTGGCCGTGCTGCCACCCAGATTGACCAGCGCGATGCCGGTGATGTCATCGGCGCTCCTCGAAAGAGAGAGACTGGGGAAAAAGAGGGAAAGGGCATGGGGCTCAATCGTGAAGGTTGCAGGATTTGAGATAGAGCCGCCGGCGACCGAAGGACTGCTGACGATCAGGGTTGCGCTGCCGGTGAGTGCAACCTTATCAGCGGGCACCGAGGCCTCGAGCAGCAATCTGCTGATAAAAGTGGTGGGCAGGTCCGCACCGTTCCAACGGACCGCAGCGTCGGGCGTGAAGCCCGCCCCGTGCACCTTTAGGACAAAGGCCGGGCTGCCGGCCACGACGGAGGCAGGATCAAGCCAATGGATCAGCAATTTAAAGGCTTCCAGGAACCGCGGACGAGCGGCATCCGCGGACATTTGCGTGCAGCCGGTCGTGCGCGGCGCCGTGGGGCCAAGAGTTGCGCTGGGCGCCAGTTCCCACGTGCTGCAGTTGACCTCGTCGAACAGGAATCCTGGAGATATGGAGAATGATTCCATGGCGAGATCACTGCTTCCCGTCTGGTTGGCTGCCTCGAAGCTGTATGTCGCCCGGGATGAGCCCTGCGACAACGAGCTGGCCAGCAGGCGGAGCTCTGCGCCGGTGCCGGAAAACACCGTGGAGAAAGGTGGCCAGACGACTTCGGACACTCCTTCAGGGATCCCGTCCAGCTGGATGATCACCTGCGTCGATTGGGTTGGAGCGCCCTGCGCATTGCCGGCGCTGTCGACGCGGTCGTTGAAGTTGATGCCATCATCGCCCGCGTCACTATCGACGAACGCGCGGGGAAAACTCTCGGTGACGCATATTTGAAATCCGAACACATCCGAGCGGACTGCGGCGGTCATGCCCTCGAGCGATTTCGCCACACGCAAGCTGTCCGGATAAAAACTGGTGGCAGCCGGATCATTGATCGATTGCAGGTCCACAAACAGGTCGGTGCCCGGCGCAACGGCCGTGCTCAAATCGATTCTCCCCCGGATGCCTTCGATATGGATGAAGTCTCCTTCCGCCGGTGTGGCGCCCGGGAGCAGGTTGAGGGTCAGGAAACCCATGCATTGCTCTCCGACCTGGCGGTTTTCGATATTGACGAGCGTGGGATTGGCTGCGGCGAAGCCCGGGCTGAAATATGCCAGGATGCCGGAAGCGCCGTCGTTGTCGATCTGCAGTGCAGGGCGGGCGAAGACCAATCCGATCTGCGTCGAGCCGCCTGTCGAGGTGCCGGTTACGCTGCCAGGACCGCGCACAATCAGGTTGATGGAGCCGAGGACTTCCGAGCGTCCGGTGTTGATGACTTCCGTCGGCGATCCGACCACATCAAAACGGACTGCAGAGAACGCGTAGTCCCCGGAGGCCGGGAGAAGGAGCGCAGACAACAGCAAGAAAGCACGCAAACCTCTGACCCTTATGAATGCCATATGACACACCTCTCCTTGTCGGTTTCTCAAACGATTCTCCAAAAAAAGAACCCGGCCGGCAGTGTCCGTCGACACCAAACCCAAAGAATATTATGGCACGTCCGCAGTAAAGTGGCGAGTCTCAAGGATGTTGTCAATATTAATACCCCCCTTGTGCATGCTGTCCGGTTACAATAATCGCGAGGCGCCGGATTCTGCTGTCCTCAATCGTCAACAACCTTGTGGAGGTCGATCATGCGCATTTTGCTTTCTGCCCTGGTTTTGTTTTCTTTCTTAGGGAGCCCGGCCGCTTTTCAGTCTACCAAGCAGATAGTCCGGGTCGGCCCTGATCTCAATCTTCCGTTCAGCCCGGCCGTTAAAGCGCGGGGATTTATCTATCTCTCGGGCGCTCTGGCAACCGACGACACCGGCAAGTTTGCAGGCGGCGACATCAAGGCCCAAACCAAACGCGTGCTGGATAATCTGGCGCGCGTGCTGAAAGCGGCGGGCTCGAGGCTGGAAAACGTGGCATCAGCCACGGTCTTTTTAAAGAGCGCCGCTGATTTTCAGGCAATGAATGAAGTATACAGGGGCTACTGGCCGAAGGATCCGCCGGTACGGACCACGGTGGTGGCGAATCTCGCCAATCCTGAAGCATTGATTGAGATCTCCATGGTTGCGGTGCCGGATGGCGGCGAACGGCAGGTTGTACATCCTGCGGGGTGGCTGAAATCACCCAGCCCGTACAGCTATGGCATCCGCTCCGGCGACACTCTGTATCTGGCAGGGCTGATTTCGAGAAACGGCAAGGACAATTCGGTGGTTCCGGGAGACATGAAAGTTCAGACCAAAACCGTGATGGACAATGCGGGTGAGATTTTGAAGGCGGCGGGCATGACCTATGCCGACGTTGCCAGTTCCCGTGTGTATATCACCGACACAGCCTTTTTCCAGGACATGAACGCGACCTATCGGGCTTACTTCCCGAAGGATCCGCCCGCGCGCGCCACTGTGAAAACCGGTCTGATGAGTCCGGAGGCGATGGTGGAGATCACTCTGCTGGCAGTAAAAGGGGGTGTCCGGGAGGCGATCCATCCCCCGAATGCCGATGGCAGCCCCGCTCAGCCCAATCCCAACCTGAGCTCGGCGATTCGGATCGGCAACCGCCTGTTCCTTTCCGGCATGCTCGGAAATGACGCAAGCAACAAGGGGGATGCGGATGCGCAGACACGCGCCACGCTGGCCAGAATCGCACGGACGCTCAAAGCGGCCGGCTTCGACTGGAAAGATGTAGTGGATGGGGCGGTGTATTTAACCGACATCAGGAACTACAGCGCCATGAATGTCTCCTACCGGGAGATTTTCAGCGCCGATTTCCCCGCCCGGATAACCGCAGAGACGGGCCTTGTGAGCGCTGACGCCCTGGTCGAAATCATGTTCATCGCAGTTCTCTAAAATTGTCCCCGGGACTCGCAGGCGCCAAGGCTCCAAGAATCTTTTAATGATCTCTTAGGGTTTTGGTGTCCTTCGGAACCGGACGGGGCGAGATACGTGACGACAGATCACCTTGGAAGCACGCGATTGATCACCGGCCAAAATCAAGGCGCAACAGCGAGGTTAGACTACCTGCCTTTTGGCGAAGAAATCCCGGCCGGGGTGGCTGGGCGGACGAGAGCGATGGGATACAGCATCCCGGATGCCAGTCGCCAGCGGTTCAGCGGCAAAGAACGGGACGTGGAGTCCAACCTCGATTAGTTCGGGGCCAGGTACTACTCGGGACCGCAGGGGAGATTCACAAGTACTGGTCCTCTGCTAAATAGCGGACGACCCAGGAAATATGAAATAGGGGACGCTACCCGTTTTGAAAGCCCCATCGTGATTGCCAGGCATTTCCAGTCGCCTTTGTGACCAGGCCTGAAAAATCGGCCTCTGAGAATCCCCAGGATCGGCGATCTGTCGCCGATCCATATCCTGATACCCCCTCGATCGAAGCGTTTTTCGCGAATCCGGGGCGATTTCGCACATTCGCCGGGTCTGGCGTAGAAGATCCTGCTGATGCAGCCGATCATTCTTCGGGCTCGGGCAGGAGTTTGCGGAGGGGCTCGACGGGGGGGGCAAGTCGTTCTGGATGGTGTCCCAGATGACGGCAGGGCGCAGGTTCCAGTATGCATGAACGGAGAAGTTGCGCAGGTCGACCATTTGGCGCCAAGGGATCAGAGGATGCCGGGCGGCGATATCCGCGGGGATGTGATTTGCGGCTTCGCCGATGACGGTAAGGTTATGGATGACGGCGTCCATGGTTTCTTCATCGTTTTCGAATGTCTCAAAATCCACATCTGAAACGTAGCGCTGGATTTTGGCGATTGCGTCGAAGATGTCCTGGATGCGGAAGGCCCAATCTCTAGGCGGCATAGATGGCTTCTCGCAGGATGCGCTCTTTCAATGCCGGCTTGATGCTGTCCCGCAATACCAGATCCACTTTTGGTATACCGAGAATGCTTTCTAGATAATGCTGGGTTCGGGACAGGTGAAACAACCCGACCGGCCGGCCATCGAACTCCACGAGCAAATCCACGTCGCTTGCGTCGGTGGCCTCATCGCGTACGACGGAGCCGAACAAGGCCAAAGACTTGACCCCGAAATCCCCGGCCAGCTTTTGCCGATGGTCAGCGATGATTTTGAGGACCTGGTTGCGGGTCATTTCATGCTCCGGGAGTCAAGCTAGGTTCTGCCGGCCTTCTCCAGGACAGTATCGAGGAATCGGATCACAAACTCCTGCTCTTTGCGGGGCAGCAGCCGGATCTGCTCCAAGCGCCGGGCCAGTTGAGGCGAACGGCCGGGCCGGCCGCGGATCGATGTTGGCTCGCCGCCCAACAGTTCCGCAACGGACACTTCCAGAGCCTGGGCTGCCCGTTCGATGAAAGCCAGCGATGGATTCACTGCCCGCCGTTCGTAGTAGTCGATAATCTCGCGCGTCGTTTCCAACTTTTCCGCCAGCGCCCTCTGGGACCATCCCCGGCTTTTGCGCACGACGGATAAGCGCCGGCCGAAAGGAGGGGCTTCTTTGGTTGGAGGACGTCCCGCCATGATGGCTGGATTATAGAAAGAGTTTTGAGGTTTCAGTTTTTGCCTGCCTTGCAATGATATATATAACTATCATGACGCCCCAGAATTATCAATCGCAATTTTCCGGCGTTTGATCTTGACACAGTTTTGGCGGAGCAGCCGGGCAGGTGGGAACGGTCGTAGAGCCGCTTGCTCCCGACGTGTTCGAGGTCGAGTTCACCGACAACGACGGTCGTGCTTTTGCGGCCCTGGCCCTGAAGGCAAAACAGTTGCTGGTCCTGCATTATGAACCGGTTGAGGCTGCCTGATACCCATCGTGGAGCACTGTGGGGGAACAGGGTGCAGGGGACGGCAAGCGGAATCTTGGCCGCAACGAACCTCTCATGCACCCGCATTCAATCAGGCTTGTGCTCAATTTTCGGCGCCGTTTTATCATTCCAAAGAGTCGTCCAGAGTTGTGTTCCACGGAACGTGGAACACAACCGCTCGAATAAAGCAGGATTAACATGTGGCAAAGCAACGGTTCGCGGCACTCGCCCTGTTGTAACCTGAGGCGTTACGTGTTACAGTGCAGGTGTGGCCATACTCAGCTTCCGACACAAGGGCTTGGAGCGCTTCTTCGTGCGTGGAAGCACGGCAGGGATCCAGGTGAGGCATGCCGGCAAGCTGCGACTGATCTTGGGCCGCCTCAATGTGGCGTTCGGGCCGCGCGACATGGCACTGCCCGGCCTCCGCTTGCACCCTTTGACCGGTGACCGAAAAGGTATCTGGACCGTGAGTGTGAGCGGCAACTGGCGTGTTACGTTTAGGTGTTCCGGCCCTGATGTTGAGGATGTCGACGATGAAGACTACCACTGAATTAGCCAAAAAGATGCATAACCCGCCCCACCCTGGAGAGGTCCTGCGGGGGCTCTGCCTGGAACCGCTTGGCTTAAGCGTGACCCGGGCGGCCCATGCGCTCGGTGTCAGCCGCAAGACGCTTTCGGGCATCCTGAACGGACGCTCTGGGATAAGCCCCGAAATGGCTATCCGGCTATCGATTGCTTTCAACACTACCGCGGAGAGCTGGCTGTTGCAGCAGTTGCAGTATGATCTGGCCCAAGTTGAGCCAAAACGCCGATTGCTACAAGTCAAGAAACTGGCAGCCGCCTGATTCGCGAAGCCTGGAAGGAGGGCCTTCCGGGCTGTGCGGTTTTCTGCCGGCTTTGATCTTATCAGTCGAGGCGCTTGTGAAAGCGGAGGGCGCTCAGGCCGAGGATCGTAATCCCGAACAGGAAGAGTGCCAGGACCTGCGGCCACAAGACCTCGATACCGACTCCTTTGAGGAAGACGCTGCGCACGATCTCCATGAAATAGCGCAGCGGGTCGAGATAGGTCAAGTACTGGGCGGGAACCGGCATATTGCGGATGGGGAAACTGAAGCCGCTCAGCAGCAGCGCAGGCATAAAAAAGAAAAAGGAGGTCATCATCGCCTGCTGTTGAGTGCGGGAGATGGTCGAGATGAAAAGACCGATGCCCAAGGTGGTGAGTAGGAAGAAGAGCGCGCTGACGAAGAGCAGGATGGGGTTGCCGCGGAAGGGGATGCGGAAAATCAGCAGGGCGGCGACTGTGACCACGACGACCTGCAGGATGCCGACGATGGCGAAGGGGAGCAGCTTGCCCAGCATCAATTCGATCGGGCGGAGCGGAGTCACCATCAACTGCTCCATGGTGCCGATTTCTTTTTCCCGCACGATGCTCATTGCGGTCAGCATGATGGTCACGAGGGCGATGATGTTGACGATGACACCCGGCACGAAATACACACGGCTTTTCAAATCCGGATTGAACCAGACGCGGTTCTGCACGGTCAGCCCTGCCGGGCCTGCAGGGGCCGGGCTGCCGGGCCCCGCTATGCGGGCCAGGAGGCGGGCGTTCCGCTGTCCCTGCTGCACGGCGGCGGCATACCCAGCGACCGCCTGGGAAATGTAATTCGACACGATGCCGGCGGTATTGGAGTTCGTGCCATCCACCATGATCTGGACCCCGGCGGTGCTGCCGCGGTGGATGCTGCGTGCGAATCCGGGGAGCACCCGCACCACGGCTTCAGTCCGACCCCGATCGAGCACATGGGCGATCTGATCCTCACGGGTGAGCACCTCCTGCACGACAAAGTATTTTGAGCCTTGCAGGCTGGAAAGTAGTGCCCGGCTTTCGTAAGTGCCGTCCATGTCCATCCAGGCGATCTTGGTTTGCTCCACATCCATGTTGACCGCATAGCCGAAAATGATGAGTTGAAGCAGGGGCGGTCCCAGGAGCAGCGCGCGGCTGCGCGGATCCCGCAGGGTCTGGAAGAACTCTTTGCGGATGATCTCCTTGATGCGTTCCCACATAGGCGTCAAGCAACCTTTTGTTTGAGTTTACGCGTGGCAACCAGAAACACGATGGCGGCATAGGCGAACAGCAGGGCCGCTTCATACCACAATACCTGCGCGCCGACGCCGCGGAGAAAAATCCCTTTGAGGATTGTAACGAAATAGCGCGCAGGAAAGATGTAGGTGATGGCCTGGATGACGGCCGGCATGTTTCTGATGTCGAAAATGAATCCCGAGAGCAGGAATGCCGGCAGAAACGAAGTGAGCGCCCCCAGCTGATAGGCCAGCAGCTGCGAGCGCACGACGGCCGAGATCAAGATCCCCCAGCACAGCGTGCCGATGAGGAAAATGCCGCTGGTGAAAGCCAAAAACGAGAGATCGCCCCGCAGCGGCACGCGGAAGATGAGTACTCCCGCCACGATGGCAACCACCATGTCGATGACGCCGAGCGCAAAGAACGCCGCCATTTTCCCCAGGACGACTTCGGCTGCCCGCAACGGAGTGGAGAGGAGTTGCTCCATGGTGCCCATCTCCCACTCACGCGCGATCGTCAACGAGGTGAGCAACGCCGCAATAATCATGAGAATAACGGCGATCAGGCCGGGGACGATGTAATTTTTGGATTTCAGATCGGAGTTGTACCAGATACGCAGTTGCGGCAGGAGGGGAGAGGCCACCATTCCCCCTCCTCGCCGGTTCTGCGCGCTCGCGCGCAGTTCCAGATCATATGCCTGGAGCAGACTGCGGGCGTAGCCGAGGGTAATCGATGCGGTGTTGGAATCGCTCCCGTCCAGAAGCAGTTGGACGGGGGCGCCTTGGCCGGACAGCAATTGCCGGGCGAAATCCTTAAAGAGGACGATGCCCAACAGGCATTCATTCCGGTCGATTGCAGCCTCGACGGTCCGGTAATCGCCGGCCATCCCCCGGATCTCGAAATAACGCGAACCCGCAAAACGGGAGATCAACTCCCGGCTCTCGGGAGTCCGGTCCGCGTCGTAAATCATGGTGGGGATGCGATCGATGTCCAGTGTCAGGGCGTAGCCGAAAAGCAGAAGCATAAACAGGGGCAAAGCCAGCGCCATTACCAGGCTCCGGGCATCGCGCACGATGTGCAGGAATTCCTTTCGGGTCACCGCCCAGGTCCGCCGCAGGCTCATGATGATTTGCGCTCCTCTTCCTCGATGCGGGCGACGAAGACATCCTCCATCGAAGGAGGAATGACCTCGAGGTGCCGGATGTCGATGTTCGCCGATGCCAGGATCTCATGGATGCGCGGCGCAGCCGCCGTGGCATCCGCGACCGTAACATGGAGACCGCCGCCAAAAACGGCGATATCGCTTATCCCGGGCTCTTTCTCGAGCGCCCGCATGCTTCCCAGCGGATCCGACGACTGCAGATCCAGCAGACTCTGCGACGGCATTGTGCTCTTGAGTTCCTCGGGAGCTCCGAGCGCGATGATCCTGCCGCGGTACATCAGTGCCAGCCGGTGGCAGTATTCCGCCTCATCCATATAGTGAGTGCTGACAAAGACAGTATGGCCGGCATCGGAGAGCTGATAGATGAGGGCCCAGAAGGCTCGGCGCGCGATCGGATCGACCCCGGAGGTCGGTTCGTCCAGAAACAGGATCGGGGGGCGGTGCAAAATGGCGCAGCCGAGTGCCAGCCGCTGCTTCCATCCGCCGGAAAGGGTTCGCGTTAACGCGCTACGGCGTTCCTCGAGCGCCGCCATGCGCAGGGCATGATCTTTGCGCTCGGCGCGCAGCGCACGCGGCACCCGGTAGATGCCGCTGAAGAAATCAATGTTCTCCTCGACCGAAAGATCGTCATAGAGAGAGAACTTTTGCGACATATAGCCGATATTCTTGCGGACCTGCTCGGGCATGACGGCGACATCCAGGCCCCCTACCCGTGCCCGGCCGCCGGAGGGCTTGAGAAGCCCGCACAGGATGCGGATCGTCGTCGATTTGCCGGCGCCGTTCGGACCCAGGAAGCCGAAGATCTCGCCCCTCTGTACGGCGAACGAGACCCGGTCTACCGCGCAGAAATCTCCGAAGCACTTTGTCAGATCCTCAACTTCAACCGCCCAACTTTCTTGCATCCTGCTCCTGCATCTCCCGTAACCACGGCACACACGAGATCGCTTTTCGTGTGTTTCGTGTATTTCGTGGTTTAGTGTTCTGCTTTGCGGATCAGCGCGATGAACGCATCCTCCAGGGAAGGAACGATCGGCTTGAAAGCCACGGCGGAGATGCCGCCGGCCATGACTTCCTCCTGCAGCCGTTCCGGTGATGTCTGCGACGGCACAAGAAACATGTGCAAACCGGCGCCTGCAGGCTCCACGCTCATAACCCCGGGAATGCGTTCGAGGATCTCTCGCGCGCGTCGCGCGTCCGAGGCCCGGACCTCATAGCACGCTTCCTGGATATTGCGTTTGAGCGCGTCCGGGGCTTCGCAGCGGATCAGTCTTCCCTGATACATCAGTCCAACCCGATTGCATCGTTCCGCCTCGTCCAGGTAGGCGGTGGTAATGACGACCGTGAGGCCGTCCTTCACCAGTTGATACAGGATGGCCCAGAAGTCGCGCCGGGAAACCGGATCGACTCCGTTGGTCGGCTCATCCAGAAACAGCACCTGCGGATGGTGCAGCAGCGTGCACATCAGGGCCAGTTTCTGTTTCATGCCACCCGAGAGTTTTCCCGCCGGCCGGTCGCGGAAAGGCTCCATGCGCGTCATCCTGAGCAGCTGTGAAGCCAGCGCAGCGCGCTCGCTTTTGGAGATGCCGAAGAGGTCGGCATAGAATCCCATGTTTTCATCGACAGTCAGATCCACATAGAGACCGAAGCGTTGCGCCATATACCCGATGCGATCCTTGATGGCGTCGAGGTCGCGCTGCACGTCGCGGCCGACGACCCAGGCCCCGCCCTCCGTGGGATTCAGAAGGCCGCAGAGGAGGCGGAGCGTGGTGGTCTTGCCGGCCCCGTCCGGGCCGACCAGGCCGAAGATCTCGCCGCGCTCGATTCGG
>CAYGWQ010000105.1:0-15993 GCA_964353465.1 uncultured Acidobacteriota bacterium
GACACCGCCGGACTCCTTCAGGATGTTCATGAAGAGAGTTGCGGTGATGAAGATGAGATTGATGTCGATGTAGGTGGTTGCTCCTTCCGCAATGTGCCGGTACGGGAACCCGAATCCGCCGGCCAGCGCTCCCGCGATGGCAGCTGCGAGCATCGACAACTCCGTCGAGGGAGTGAATACCCTCGCCAGTACGTACACTGCCACCATCACGCCGAGGATCAACTCGGCATAGGAGAACATGCTCATCGCGTCCGCCTATTTGCCAAACAGATCTTTGACAACGGTTTCCAGATCCAGGTTCTTTTCGAACGGGATCATAGGGATGTTTTTGTCTTTCGAAATGGTAGTGAACCGGCCGTCTTCGTCTCCGTCCTTCTTGATGATGAGCAGCGAAGCGAACGGACAAACGGCATCAATGGAAATCTCATCGGAATTATCGCCCGGCGCAGCGCCCTGGGCGCGGCGTGCCATGCCCTCGATATGGGCACCGATGATCTTGATGTTCTGTCTTTTGGCCTCTGCGATCAGAGCCTTGATTCTCGAGATCTCGTCGTTGATGGAGACTCCGGCTGCCCCCATGCCTTTCAGGCTGGCTCCCGTCACGATGATGATCGATTTGAAGGGCGATCCAGCTTTGCTCTTGGCACTCAGATCCGCGGGGGTGGCCTGCGGGTTATAGACATAGTCCAGCTTCAACTTCTTGAGAAAAATATCAAACTTTGTGGGGCCTGGACTCTGGCCGCAGGAGGTCAGCAGCACCGGGAGGCCTGCTTTCTGCTGCGGCGCGGCAAGAGCCAGCGAGGCCAGCAGCAGAACAAGCGAGAGTGAAATACCCACGGCGGTGGTGGTTAGGTTGGCATGCGTTTTCATGGATGTACTCCGTCTGTTTTGTAAAGCTTGATGTAGACAACCGATGATCGCCTCACAGTAATCATCCGCGAGGCTGCAATCAAGCATTTTAACCGGTTTCTGTCGCGAAACTCCTGTTTAAGTCGAAATCCCGGATCCCGGTCTTGGACCTCGACCTGGACCTCGAGGTGGACTTGGACCATCCCATTGGAGGTAAGCATTTTTGAATGTGGTATTTAGGTGAATCCAATCCAATGTTGGCGCATCCAGGCCCACGTCCACGTCGAGGTCCAGGTCCAGGTCTAGGTCCAAGTCCAGGCCCAGGACGGACAATCCTGCAGTTTCGCGACAAAAACTAACTAACTAGTTTCTGTTGGCGCCGGAGGATCCCTCGAGACTGATGTCCTTCCCGGGAGGGCTCCCTGAAGCCGCCCGGCCTGCGTGTGGAGATCCACTCCTGTACAGCGCCAATAGCAAGAGCAATGCGAAATATCCGGTCGACAAAAGCCAGAAACCGCCGGTTTTCCCGGCACTTGCGATGGGAAGCACCCCCGGTTCAGGCAAGGGAATCGGATCCCAGGGCAGCCCGGCCTGGGTAACCAGACCCTTGATGAAGAGCAGGTGAATCACGGGCACCCTGCGGGCTGTCATTTCAAACAGCACGCCTCGCTCTGCGGCTGCCGGCAGGGTCAGGTTCCTGTTCAAACCCGGCCGCACGTCCAGTGCGAGAGGGCTCGTTCCCAGGTTGGCATAACCGCCGCCGCTGTTGATAAATGCGGCGATCTTACCGGCTGCGCCGAGCTGATAGATTCGCAGCCTTTCGGCCACATTCCGACCCAGGTCTGGTTCGTGCAGGAAGGGGACCCCGCTCGCCTGCATCTTTTGAGCCAGTCGAGCCCTGATTTCAGCCTCAAGATCCAGACCGACATCCTTGTCTCCGCCCAGAGATACGGCTGCCGGCGGCACATTGCAGATATGCTCGCGCTGCAGGATATCGTAGATATCGAGAAGCGTGAAGTCAGGATCGGTAGCTCCGTAGGAGGAGGCTCCCAGCGACAGGATGGTGACCGGTGCAACCTCCATGGCCTTGGCAGCGGCGAGCGAGGCGACGAGGAGCGCCGGGAAAGACCCGGAACTTGCGATGGCAATGCGGTCGCCGGGCCTGACACCGGCCTGGCAAAGCAGGTAGACTATATAGGCGGCGACGTTCGGATTGGTAGTGCTCCGCTTGGCTTCCAAGTCCCCCAGGGTCGTCATCAGGGGCGATAGTTCCGGACCGATCAGGCCGGTCCTGTTGGGGTCGGCCTGCGGGTCGAACTCCGCGCCAGCCTGCTCACGCCGGCTCCTGATTGCCGTGATCGCCTGTTCCATGATGCGCCCGGCGCGGATCATGGCCCCCTCACAGTCTGGAACGGCGCCAGGGGGCACGAGCCAAAGCGCCCCGAATGCTGCAAGGCTGAGCAGGCCGGCGGCGATGATGCGATAAGAACGGTTCATGGCGAGACATCTTGGAAGCGCTTGGTCATGATCATCCCCAGACCAGGCGCAGGATCTGCGAGAGGAAAAAAACGGCAACCGTAACCGTTACAATCGAAGCCGTCGTCACGAGCACTCCCTGCTTCTCAAAGTTGTTGGCGATCAATCCCGGCACGATCCAGCCGATCACCCGGAACTCGAGTGAACCGGGGAGGAGTGCCGGGAAGAATCGCAACCACAATAACGTCCAAAGACCCGCGACCAGGATCATGAATACGAATCTCCTGGTCCCGAACAGGATCAGGTGCCTGGCGGCGATCTTGAAGCAGAGCAACGTCAGCAGTGATACGAGCAGCGTGCCGGCGATGCGCCCCGGAGTATGCATGAAGAGCACTAGGTAACTGGGCACGATCACTCCGCCGGGATGGATCCTCGTCACACTGATGAACAGCAACGAGGCCAGCAAACCCAGGAAGGCGGCTTCATATTCCATAGGGCTCACCGATCCGGTTCCAGTGTTCGATGAGGAGCTTGCCGGAACCCTTCACATTGCCAAATCCGAAGATGAGGGCGCCGTCCGGAATCCCCCGGCATACAATCTGCATCATCTTCTCGGGCGATGCGGCTTTGAGCACATGCACTCCTTGCACCCGCCGCCGGACCAGACCGGCCGTATGCCCGGTTACGAACAAGCGCGCAAACCTGCCCAACGCCCCACTTTGCAGCACGGAGATCCACTGCACTGTTCTCGGTATGCGGTCGGCGCGAAGGTTCAGGATGCCAATCGTGTTGCCCGCTTCCGCCTTCAGCAGGTCGCCGGCTTTGGACAGCACCCGCAAGGTCGAGTCCGGATCATTCGCAGCGAAGGCATTTACCAGATAACAGGTCCGATCGCCGCCATCCGGGCGATGCCGCCATATCCTCAGCTTGCCGAGGTCATGCTGCGCATTCCTTATGCCGTCGATGATGATCCGGCGGCTGATGCCGAGGTGGGTAGCGATTGCATGGACGAGATCGAGATTGTCGCTGAACTCGAGCTTGAAAAGATCGGGCGCAGCCTGCAAGAGAGGTTGGGAAGACCCGCTGGCCACCGTCAACAGGCGCGCACCGCAGCGCAGGGCCTCCGAGCGGAACGACGCGTGGTTGTCGGTCTCCGGCAGAAACACGGTCGAGTGCGGGCAGATGTCCAGGCTCAGCACAGAGGCGATTTCCTCCTCGGTTTCGCCCATGGCTTCCGTGTGATCCCGGCGGACGTTGGTTATGGCGACGATATGCGGCTGGAGAATGTGATGGGATTCGACATAGTGGTTCTCCGGCTGGATGCTCATTACCTCGGCGACCAGACAGTCGGCTTTCAGACGCGCTGCCTTCCTGACCAACGGCTTCTGCTCAAGGATGCTGGGCGGCACACTCCGGTCCAGTTCGAGTTGGCTGCCGTCAGGAAGGAGGATGGTTGCCTGTGAGCCGGTGGTTTTTGCCAGCACTTTGCGCCCGTCTTCCCGGAGTATGGATGCGAGCAGGCGGGATACGGTTGACTTGCCGCGGGTTCCGGTGATCGCGATGCGCAAAGGGATGCGTTTCAGCGAGCGGTTGAGAGCGATGCGCTCACAGACCAGAAACAGCAGAAAGAAAATCAGGCAAGGCAGCAGAGTGCGCATCTGAGTTGACCACCCCGATCCACTGGAAACCAGAGCACCCCTGCCGCGGCAGGGTAGCAACCCAAACCAGAGTTCGCCTCTGAGCCGTGGACAAAATGAGCCTCGAAGAGGCGGTAGACAATAGCCCCGGCCGTGAGGCCGGGGTGCCCAGGCAATCGGAATGAGCGCCGAAGGTGCGGCACAACATCTGTGCCGGTCCTTCGGACCTCAATTTTTTGTCTCCCTCAACCCCGCCCTCACGGGCGGGGCTACTCTCTGCCTGCGCTTTGCGCCTCGCTGCTGCGTGTTTCGGCGGTGAAAATCCTTGCCTCCTTGCAGAGGATTTGTGTGTAAACAGCACAAACGGCACGAACACGCCTCGCGCGCGTCTTGCGGGTTCCGTGGTTGCTGATGAGGCAATCAAAAGCCGCGGGCGAACATTCCCCAGAAGGTATCCCCCAGCTCCATCCACCTGTCCATTGCGGCGCGGGCAAAGTCATTGGTGTAACGGGTGAGAAATTCCTGGACCTTCCTTCGCCCTTGCTCAGAGCTGTCGGCGTTGAGCATGTCGACGGCAATTTTCTCTATTGCCGGCAGTTCCGTGAAGGCCCTGGTTTCGAACTCGGCAATCGCGTCTTCCATGGTTTTCCGGGCTGCTCCCCAGCGGACGGTGGCGAGGCGATTCGCGCGCCGGAACGCCCAGCTTGCCGAATCGAGGCGGAACTTCTTCTGCGAATCGACCTCGAAGCTCTTGGGCAATGACAACACTCCCGAGAAAATCGGGAAGCGCGGGCTCTGGGCCGGGTTGTCAAAGGAGAACCAGGCAATGGTACCGATCTCGTCCGGCAGCCATCCGCGCACCTGAACGATCTGCGAGTAGGCGCATCCGGCGATGGCAATGGTACGCTGGCTCTGCACGGTGCCAGGCTTCAGCTGGTTCAGGAGCCTCATCATGTCGCTGCCCATCCAGGGATTGGCAACTGCGCTCTTCACCATATCCTGAGTGGCGGGAGCCGCTGCTGCAGCTCCGGTGGGATCGGGCTTGCGCCCCTGAGCCCGGGGGACCATCAGGTTTTTCGTCATATCCATGTCGGTCCCTTCATAGGTCTCCCGGTAGTACTTCATGATGTCCTTGACCGACAACTTGTTCACGGGCTTCACCGTGAAAGGCAGTTCTTCGGCATCCCTCTTCAGGTCCAGCGAAGGTGCCATCGTGCTCAGGATATAGAATTCGCGATCCGAGAAAGGCTTTCTGCCGCTGTAAGCCTTCCAGAACTTGAACGGCTCGCCGCTCTTCCACCAGCCCATTTTTTCAGCCAGCGAAAAGACATTGTCCGAGGCCATATAGCGGTCGGGATCTTTCGGATTGACCTCGCTGATCCTGGGTATGTTTGCCGAAACGCCGACATGATCGTCCGGGATGCGGGCGGCCGCCCAGACAGCGCCGATCTCCTCGGGTCCGCCGCCGAAAATCTCGAAGTGCCAGACTTCCTTCTTGTCGGCTATGGTGATGCACTCGCCATTGTCGCCGTAGCCGTACTTTTTGACCAGCTCGCCGATCAACCGGATGGCGTCCCGGGCCGTCGTGCATCTCTCGAGAGCGATGCGCTCCAGTTCCTCGATCAGGAACAAGCCGTCGTCATTTTCCAGCTCCCGCCTGCCGCCGATCGTGGTTTCGCCGATGGCCAGCTGTTTTTCATTCATGGCCGGGTAAGCGACGTTCAGATAGGCGTAAGTCTCTTCCACTTCGGGGATCTCACCTTTGAGAATCTTGCCGCGCAGGTCATCAATGGTCTCGGTGTGCAAGGTGCCCCAGTAGATTTTGTTGGTGGCTCCCTTCGGTTGCTTCTTGTGGGGGACCATATTCAGCCAGTTCCGGTAGTTCCCGTCGCATGTGTGGCAGGTAATGATAGAACCGTCCGTGGTTGCAAGATGGCCTACCATGATGCTGGTACACCCATCCGGCCCTTCGGTGTCTTCCGCGACGCTCCGGGGGGGCGCTGCCGACATCGAGATCAGACCGGTAAATAATACAAGAATCGACAAAAACGCCAAGCGTCGCAGATCCTTGATTTTCACGATATTCATGGAGCTACTCCGTTGCATATGCCGGATCGTGCCATGTATGGTCCGGACGTGAGGGACGAGCCGTGTAGGTTGAGTGCATTCCTTGCTGGGCGAGCGCCCGCGATTGACGCACGCCGACTGACGCTTAGCAAGCTAATTTAATCGCGGTCTGGATTCAAGGAAAAAGCATCCGAAGGGCAGCCCAGGGCCCGCAAGCCGCCCAGGCCGCTTATATAAACCACGAAATACACGAAATGCCTGCGCCGGCACGTTTTCGTGTGTTTCGTGTATTTCGTGGTTGCCATTGTATTTGTCGCCGGCCGCGCTCTGTCTATCTTTAGATGCCGGCGCCGGCGAGGAATGAATCGAGACGCACGATACCCTGGGAGACCCGGCTGCCGGCAGGGACACTGCGGGTAAGCCAGACGTTGCCGCCGATGATTGATTCCCGGCCGATGGTAACACGACCCAGAATCGTGGCCCCCGCGTAGATGACGACATCATCCTCGATGATCGGATGGCGCGGCACCCCTTTGATGGGATTGCCCTCCTCGTCGAGCTGGAAACTCTTTGCGCCCAGAGTCACTCCTTGATAGATCCGGACCCGGTCACCGATGATGCAGGTGGCGCCGATTACGACTCCTGTGCCATGGTCGATAAAAAAGCGGCTGCCAATCCGTGCGCCGGGATGGATATCGATGCCGGTGGCACTGTGTGCGATCTCGGTGATTATCCTGGGCAGCAGAGGGACTTCGAGTTCGAAAAGCTCATGGGCAATTCGATAAACCGTAAGAGCGTACAGTCCGGGGTATGCAAGGATGGCTTCGTCTGGAGTGGTGCAGGCAGGATCGCCCTCATAGGCTGCCAGTACATCCTCGCCCAGCGTCCGCTGGAGCTTCGGCAGAGCCTCTAAAAACCTGCGTGTAATCTCGGGCGCACGCCTGCCACAATCCGCTATTGCATCCGGTTCTGTGCACCCAAAGCGAAACGCGCGGCGGATCTGCTCCTCCAGTAATCGGGCAAGAGAGTCGAGCGTCGCACCCACGTGGAAATGAAGGTTTTCACTCCTGTCCTCAAAGCCACCGAAATAGCCGGGGAACAGAACCGAACGCAGATCCTCCGTGATCCTGGCTACAGCTCTCCGAGAGGGCAGCGGGTGGGCGTGTAGTGGGCGCTTGGCCAATGTGGCGAACCACCCGGAATACCCGCTCAAGTCCTCGATAATCGGCCCCAGCTGTTCGCAATGTGTCATGGTTTCAGACATGGCCATTCCCCGCATCCAGGCCCTCAAACAACCAGGTACTCAAGTAGCGCTCGGCGTTCGAGGGTATGATCACCACAATTTGTTTTCCTTTGTTCTCCGGGCGCCGGGCTACCCGCAGCGCGGCGGCCAGGGCCGCTCCCGAGCTGATGCCGATGGCCAACCCTTCCTCCCGGGCGGCGCGTCTCGCGATGTCTCCTGCCTCTTTCTGTTCAACCTGAATGACTTCGTCGATCAGTTCGGTGCGCAGCACCTTTGGGATGAAGCCCGCACCGATGCCCTGGAGCTTGTGGGGGCCCGGCTTGCCCCCGGAGAGCACGGGAGAGTCTTTTGGCTCGACCGCAATCGCCTTGAAATCGCGCTTGCGCGCCTTGATTACCTCTGCCACACCGGTGATGGTGCCGCCTGTACCGACACCCGCGACAAGAATGTCCACCTTGCCATCGGTGTCATTCCAGATTTCCTCTGCGGTTGTCCGGCGATGGACCTCGGGGTTGGCAGGATTGTTGAATTGCTGCAGCATCAGGTAGTTGCGGTGTTCCGCAACCAGTTGCTCCGCCTTCCGAATGGCCCCGGGCATTCCCTCTGAACCCGGTGTCAGCATGAGTTCGGCGCCAAATACCTTGAGCAGCTTGCGGCGTTCCACGCTCATCGTTTCCGGCATCGTAAGGATCAGAGGGTAATGTTTTGCGGCGCAAACGAGCGCCAGCGCAATTCCTCTGTTCCCGCTCGTTGGCTCCACCAGGACCGTGTCCGCTTTGATGAGCCCCTGTTTCTCTGCGGCTTCCACCATGCTCAGGCCGATGCGGTCTTTTACGCTGCCTCCCGGATTCCAGAATTCAAGCTTCAGCAGAATTTCAGCCACGCAACCCTGCGAGAGGCGGTGAAGATGCACGAGAGGTGTTCTCCCGATCAGATCAACGATACTGTTGGCAATTCTGGCCATCCGTTACTCCTCGCTCGCTCTCAATGCTTGCATCCCTTTTCTTCAATACTCCCCGTACCCCGATACAAATAATACGCTAACGTAAACGTAAGATATAATCAAGGCTGGATATGTTAGCCTTAATCATTCCATCAAGGGAACCTTCTGTTTCTATCGGATTTATCTAAGAATTCTTTAACCGCGAAACGCAGCTGAAATGGTTTTCCTATGCTCGGTGCATCGTGCGGCTTTTATTAGCGGGACGCCTTCTGCGTGAAATCTATCTCAATCTGACCGAGGCTACCCACGGCTCCAGGCTGCGGCCATATTGCAGCGTAACGAAATAGCGGGATTCTTCGCCGACTCTTCTCGGCTGCAGAAGGGCGAGGATTCGGGCATGAGGAAGGGGCACATGGACGAAAGCGGGCAGGATCTCGGAAACAAAGCCGGAGCAGTTGCAAGAGACAACCATTCCGGTCTTCCCGTCTCTGACTTCCTCCACCCTGGCCCTGACTACTGCCTGAACGATCAGACGCTTGCTCTGGTCGGGATATCGGGCGCGCAACTCTGAGTAGCTCTTGGCGGCGTCGACCACGAAAAGGCGCGTATCAAGAAGCGGCTCGCTCGGGAGAATCGGAAGGCCGGGGGATCGGGGAGCGCCGGATTGAGTTCGCTGCCTTTCCTCCTCAACCTGCACAAGCCACTGTTTCCAGGCGGGTCCCTGGTACTCCAACGCCACGAAAGCCTTGCGGGGCATCAGAGCAATGTCTTTGCTGAGCGTGCCTGCCGGAAACCGGAAACGAAAACCGATCTGCTCGAGCTGGGCGCGATTTAAAGGACCGGCGGCGGAGGGGAATGTTTTGAACCACGCGAAGCTCAGGTCTATTCCGGAACTGTCCATCCCGATATTCATCAGGGGCAATTCGCGCTCCGTGAGTTCTATGGTCGCCAAGGGCTCGCCTGCGCGATTGCGGGCGACTCCGATGAGAGCGATGCCGTTGCTTGCCAGGATGAGCGCAATGGCGAAAAGGAGCGCCGCCCGTTTCATGCCGTCTCCACCTTTCCGCTCCCGGCCCTGAGCTTACGAAACACCGCCAGCAGCACCAGCGCAAGGACCCCGATGACAAGGAAGAAGAGGTATTTGGGCATCCAGTCCCACCACCAGACAAACAGGCGGTTGAATAGAAGTACGGCAAAGAAAACCGATCCGAGGTTGACCGCTTCCGCCATCCTATTGCGGACTCCGGTCCAGATAGCGGCGATAGCGGCGGCGAATCCTACTGCCTGGTAGACGCCTTCAACGGTTTTCCTGCCAAAAGGCAGGAAGGTGAGATGCCCTGCGTTGTTAAGGATGAGCAGGGCGAGGAAGAGGAAGAGCAACCCGAACAGCCTGTAGACAGCAGGAAAATCGGGATTTCGGGTGTGACGCAGGACCAACGGGGCTGCCAACAACGCCAGGCCGCCGGGGAAGAAGGATTCCGGGCGTTCCATGACTGCACCCCAATATCCTCCGCTCAACGAGATGACGGAGGCAGCTACATAAATTACGACTGCAACCAGCCCGCCGGAGAGCGGCAGCCGCAGGCGATAGGCGTATGCCAGGATCAGGGCAAGAATGCCCCAGGCGAGGAATGCACTGGGTGAGGGCGCGATGCCGAAAATGCTGCCCACAACAGTGAGGTTCAGAACAAATGCTGCCAGCACGACGAGCACGATCAGCGCCGTGTAGTAGAGCGTTTTTTCACGGCGCGAGACCCATTCGGCAGCGAACAAACCGAGGATGGGCACAGCGATGAGGATGATCACCTGCAGTGTCGTGCCCAGCAGCCCCCAGTACCGGTAAAAGAACAGGAACACCGCCGCGCAGAACGCAAGTCCGCCCAGGGCGGAGGCGACGCGCATGGCCAGCGAGATTTTCTTTTGGGATTCGCTGATGTCGACGTCGAACTGGCCGGCCAGCTCGGCGAGCGTCTTGTCGAGGTGGGCATCGAGCTGCAGTCGCTGCTCCGCGGAGAGCACAAGGACGCCGTCGTGTTCCAACTGTTCCAGCTCACGCCGGAAAGCGTGGATGCGATCCACTCTTTGTTGGGCCTGCTTCTTCCCGGTGGTATCGGCCATATTTGCCGCGATCTTAGTCGATCCGTTCCCGTTACACAATCATTTATTGAACCACGAAATACACGGCGCAGCATAGCCGCAACCAAACGGACCTCACCGCAGAGACGCGGAGAACGCAGAGATGGGAACGGACGACTTTAGGCTGACCCGCAGGGTGCCGGAGTTCCGCATTCTCCGCGAGTCCTCTGCGTTCTCTGCGCCTCGGCGGTGAAAAATCTCTTCCAGCCCGAAAAGGATCTGCAAGTAAGTAGCACGAAACACACGAAAAAATGGATTTGCGTGAAAAACGGTATCAACGGAAGAACAGGAACCAGACCAGGAAGAAGATGGGGATCAGGACGGGGAGTGAATAGCGGAAAATGTAGCCGAAGAAGGATGGGCACTTGACGCCCGCATGCTCGGCGATCGCCTTGACCATGAAGTTCGGGCCGTTTCCGATGTAGGTGTTCGCACCAAAAAAGACCGCCGCCACCGAGATTGCCTGGAGAAGGCGGGCATGCTCAGAGATCAGGATTTTCATGTGGTCGGGATTGCCGAGTACCATGTGATGCAGTCCCATGGCCGCACTGAGAAAGTTCAGGTAGGTTGGGGCGTTGTCGAGGAAGCTGGAGAGAATTCCGGAAGCCCAATAAAACTGCCCCGGGGTGCGGATGCCGATGCGGTCCGCATTCAGCGCCAGCCAGTCCAGAGCCGGCACCATGGTGGCGAAGATGCCGGCGAACAGGATCGCTACCTCCTTGATCGGAGTGAAAGTGAACTCGTTGGCGCGCAACGCCTCTTTATTGGCGAAACGATAGGCCGCAGCCGCCGCTGTGATCATAATGATCTCCCGGACCGGCGGCTCGGCAAAGACCGCTACCAGAATGATGAAAAGAAAGAAGAAGTTGCGCGCTCCGCGCAATTCGAATCCGGCCTCACGCACCCGCCGTCGCTTTTCTTCTCGCCATTGCCGGTAGGAGTAGGTGTCGAACAGGAAGAACACGGCAAGGACCAGAAGGATCGCCGCCAGCCAGATGTGCCACACCTGCAGCAGCGTCCACTGGAAGGGCACACCGTTCAGATAGCCGAGGAACAAGGGCGGGTCGCCTATGGGCGTAAGCGCTCCCCCCATGTTGCTGACGATGAAGATGAAAAAAACGACATGGAATCCCCGCACCCTGGGGCGGTTTATTCTCAGGAAAGGCCGGATGAGGAGCACGGAAGCTCCGGTTGTGCCCAGGACATTGGCGGAGAGCGCCCCGATGGCCAGCAGCAGCGTGTTCATCCAAGGGGTTGCGTGCCGCTCCGTGTGCAGGAAAATGCCGCCGGAAGCGACAAACAGCGACCCGATGAGCACGATGAAACTGAAGTAGTCGACGCTTATCTCGAGCATGCGGCGGTAGTCGAGAGCAAAAACGTAGTATGCGCAGACGATGAGTCCCAGGCCGAAGCATACATGCGGGTAGTAGGCCTCCCACCAGCGGCGCCGGACGAAAGGCATCAGCGCAATCGCGAGCAGGAGAACGACAAAGGGGGCCATCATCCCGGGGTGTACCGGCAGGATTGCGACGCTGGTTCCCAAGACCTGGCTGGGCATGAACTGCGGGCTCCCTTGTCTCCTGCAACTTGCTGCGCCCGGCTATCAAACCACGAATCCACGAAAAACGCGAAAAAATTTGCGCAAAAACAAGGAGCGGCCGTGCCGGCTGCCTGCTCGCAAGGTTGTTTGTAATCTTCTGTGAATCTCAGGCCTAGGAACGGTACAATGTTTCCTTTAGGATATGCGCAGTGACACAGGCAAATCTACAGGAACAAGTCCGGGAGAAACGGCTGGTGGCCGCAGGTTCGGTAGTGGCCGCGGTGTTTCTTACCGGCATCAAGCTGGTTGTCGGCCTCATGACCGGAAGCCTGGGAATTCTTGCGGAGGCGGCACATTCAGGACTCGATCTCGTCGCTGCCGCCATTACGCTGTTTGCCGTGCGGGTCAGCGATCGTCCGGCGGATGAGACGCATCTCTACGGACACGGCAAGGTCGAGAACCTGAGTGCGCTCGCCGAGACCCTGCTCCTGCTGGTCACCTGCGTCTGGATCTTTTACGAGGGCCTTCGGCGCCTTTTTTTTGTGGAAGTGGAGATCGATCCCAGCTTCTGGGCGTTCCTGACCATGGCGGTTTCAATCATCATCGATTTTTCGAGATCCCGCGCGCTGGCGCGCGTGGCGCGCAAATACCACAGCCAGGCCCTGGAGGCAGACGCCCTGCATTTCAGCACCGACATCTGGAGTTCGGCCGTCGTGATCCTGGGACTGGGGCTGGTGCGCTATGGTGAAGCGACAGGAGCAACGTCGTTTTTCACGCGCGCCGACGCCGCCGCTGCGCTTCTTGTCGCCATGATCGTCGTTTACGTGAGCGTGCGGCTCGGCCGGCGGACGATCGATGCTCTGCTCGATCGGGCGCCCCATGGCCTGGCTGAGCGCTTTGCGGGTGCCTTGTCCTGTGTGCCGGACGTGCGGCGCGTCTCGCGTCTCCGGGTGCGCACCGTCGGCAGCCAGGTCTTCGTCGACCTGAATGTCGAGGTGCCGCGCCACCTGTCGTTCGAGGAGAGTCATGCCGTAACCCAGCGGGCGCAGGAGGCGCTGCGCGAAATAGCGCCCAATGCGGATGTGGTGGTGCATACCAGTCCCATAGTTGAGAATGAGGGTATTCTCGAACGCATCCAGTCGGTGGCAGCGCGCTCGCACGCATCGGTCCATAACATCACCACGCATTGGACCGAACGCGGCCTATGGATTGATCTGGATCTGGAGGTGGATCGGGATCTGAGCTTTGAAAGCGCACACCTGCGGGCCTCGGATCTCGAGACCTGGTTGCGTGCCGAATTGGGCGCGGGAGATTCGTCCGGGCCCGTCGCGGATGTGCACGTGCACATTGAACCCCGCGCGGAAGAGCTGAGCCTAGGGTCCGATATTCCGGCAACCGAGGCCGTCCGATATCGCAGCCGCATCAGCGAGATTTGCAGATCTATGGAGCACACGTGGGGCTGCCAGGACGTCGTATTGCACGGGATGAAAGGCAAGTTGTATCTCTCGCTGCACCTGCTCATCGACAGAGACCACCCGATTTCCGAGGTGCACGGCATAGCCGAGGAACTGGAGAGCCGCCTGCGTATTGAGTTCCCGCAGCTCGAGCGCGTGGTCATCCACACGGAGCCTGCCGGAAAAGCCGTCCCCACATAGTGGATCCGAATGATTTTGGATTGCGGATGCTGGGTTGGGATGCCGTCAACGCTCCCTGCACTGCTCCTGCATCCGGCCGAAATTCATGACCGTGGCGACGACCTTCGTGTATACTTCAAAGCTCGAGTGGCAAAGGGTCAGCAGATTGAAGGATGAGAAGCTGTGCCGCGGATTTTAGTCATTGATGATGAGGAGTCGATCCGCAGCGTGCTCTGCAGCTTGCTGGAAGGCGCGGGCTATGAAGTGATGGAAGCCCAGAATGGACGCGCCGGAATCCAGCAGTGCAGGAGAGTACCTGTAGATTTGGTCATTACCGACATCATCATGCCTGAGGGAGAAGGTTTGGAAACCATCAGGGAACTGCGGCGGTTGTACCCCGGCTTAAAGATTTTTGCCATGTCCGGAGCGAGAATATCCAAGCAACTCGACATACTGAACATCGCGGCAACATTCGGCGCCATACGCACGTTCGACAAGCCCTTTGAGCTGATGGAAATGTTGAAAGCCGTCCAAGAGGAAGTTCCTCTTATTCCAGCATGATTCCCCCTCCGCGTATTGCAGCCGATCTTACCCGTTTGCCGCTCCAGGCAGCAACGCCCGAGACCCTGGCAGAAACGGTTCCCGGCCTTTCCCTCGAGGAAGCCCGCAAGATTGTAGGTGCGGTCCACCGCCTGGATTGCCTGCCCGGTTCGGTGAAAATGGTTCGCCGGACAAGTCTTGCCGCTGTGCGCGCGGCGGGTTTCCTGCCCGAACTGACGGTTCTTTCCATACAGCAGAGCCAGATCGATCCCTTCGTGAAGTATGCCCTGATGACTCCTGACGGCTGCAGGATTGAGACCGTCCGTATCCCGCTGGAGCGAACCGGGCGGTTTTCCGTGTGCGTGAGTTCACAGGCTGGGTGCGGTCTGGGATGTGCCTTTTGTGCCACGGGACAGATCGGAATGCACCGTAACCTGGAAGTCTGGGAGATCATCGAGCAGGTGCGCGCAGTCCGGCGCGGATTGGATCGGGCGCGGCGCCAGCGCGTGCACGGCATCGTATTTCAAGGGATGGGCGAGCCGCTGGCAAATGCCGGCCGGGTCATCCAGGCGATTCGCGTGCTTTGCGAACCGAGCGCGCTGGCGATCGACAGCCGCGCCATTACGCTGTGCACGGCGGGAATTCCCTCCGGGATCCGGCGCATCGCCGCGGAATGTCCCAAGGTGCGACTGGCGGTCTCGATCGGGAGCGCACGCCCGGAAATCCGGCGTGCGCTGATGCCGGTCGATCACGTGCATCCCCTCGATGATGTGATGACGGCCGTCGCCGATTATGTGCTCCGCACCCGGTTGGCCCCCATGTGGGCTGTGACACTGCTTGCCGGGGTGAATGATACGGAAGCGGATGCCCGCGCTCTGGCGCATCTTGCCCGGTCTTTCCTGGAGAGAACCGGATTGCGCCCGCAGCTTCGCCTGATTCCGTATAACCCGATCGATGTTCCGGACCGGGAGCCCTTCCGGAGATCCGATGCCGACAGGGAGACGGCATTCTGGAAGGTATTGCACGAGGAGGGATTCAGCATACGCAAGCGCTACAGCGGAGGTGCCGATGTCCATGCTGCCTGCGGGCAGCTGGCCGGCCGGCAGCCATGAACAGCAATGACCGTGTCACATTGTAGCAACGGATTGTTGCCGATTGCGAAGGCCGGCGGATTACCATGTCTGAGGATGCCTATCATCGGATCGCCAATATCTACGATGTCGTAGTGGAGCCGTTCCTTCGATCAGCCCGGTTGCTTGGGGTGCGGATGTGGCCGCCGAACCCGAAGCAGTCAGTACTCGACATCGGTTGCGGGACGGGCTCGCAGCTGGATCTCTACCGCCGCATCGGATGCAAAATCGCAGGAATCGATCCATCGCCGGCTATGGTGGCCCGGGCGCGTCAGAAGCTGGGTCATGAGGCGAGGGTGGATCTTGGCGATGCCTCCCGCCTTCCGCATGCCCCTCAAAGTTTCGATCTGATTCTGATGTCGATGATGCTGCACGAATTGCCCGAGGCGACGCGCAGCGCCGTCATTGCTGAAGCAAAACGCGTGCTGAAAGCGGACGGTTGCATTCTGATCCTCGAGTACCACCCCGGCCCGCTCCGGTTCCCCAGAGGTTGGCTTGCCAAGCCCCTCATTCTGATTGTAGAACGCCTGGCCGGCCTGCAGCATTACCGCCACTACGGGGAGTTTCTGGCTGCAGGCGGCATGCCGGGCCTCGCTCTCCGGAACCAATTAGCGGTTCAGGCCAAAGCGATCATTAAAGGCGGCAATTTTGGCCTTTTTAGACTGGTGCAGATGCTCGATGGAGCAGCCAACCGGCTCCGCCCTGCCGGCGATTGATTCGTTTCTGTCGCGAAATTCACTAGTTAGTTTCTGTCGCGAAACGCCTCAAAAACGGCATTTTTACTGGGACTTGGGGCTT
>CAYGWQ010000106.1:0-15920 GCA_964353465.1 uncultured Acidobacteriota bacterium
AGGCGGCAGCTGGAAGACACCCGCGTTGTTGAGGCGAATTGTGTACTCGACGCTCCATGTGCCCTTGGGCACGAACCGGTAATACCCGCGGAAAGACTCAAACGAGCGTTCTTCGAATGCGGACCACACCCATCCCTTGGTTTCTTCTCCCTTGGTGGCCAGACGAGAGTCCCCTCCCAATCCGGTTCCGAGTATGGCTGCGCCGGCCGGCAGCGGATCATTGACCACCACCCAGGTCATATCTGCCTGGGACTCGATCTCGAGTTTCACGCGCGCGATATCGCCCGTGCTCCAAACCCCTTTCTCTTTCTGCTCGATGGCTGAGACGGTTCTGCGGATCCTGAAGCCGCTCGATAGCGGCTCCCGGATGGGAACTGCGGCCAGACTCTGGATGGTGGCCCACGGCATGCCGCTCCCGTTCATACCGAGTTCGAGAACGCCGCGCCCCTCGGGCCAGGCGAAAGAGAGGGTAGTTCCCTTGGGATTGGTTTGCCAGTTGACCGCCTGGGTGCGACCCGCGAGTGTCGCCGTGCTTTCCCCGGTTACGGGCGTGCTTTCATAGGTCCTGGAAAACTTCTCCATGGCCAGCACGCCCCAGGCGTTGGCGACCGTCGTATCCCAATGCCCGCGCCGTTGGCGGCCCAGCGCGCCGCGCACCAGCCTGGGGATGTCCTGTTTCCATTCCGGGGAGTCCATTTGGCTAATAAGGAGGCGCAGGGCATTGACATCCACCGAGATCATCAGCCACCACATGGAATCCGTTCTCTCGGTGGAAAATCCCATCGTGGTCCCCTGGAAGTTCAGCCGCGCGCGCAGGACCTGCTGCGCTTCCGCAAGACGCGCGGAGCGATTGCGTATATCGGGCGTGCGGGACAGGATATTGAACCAGTCGATCACTCCCGAGGTAGGCCAGAGATTCGGTTCAATGGTGATCGAGGAGAGGATTGCTGCTTGCGCCTGTTTCCATCGTGCCAGCGCTTCCACGGCAGCCAGCTTGCGCAGCGTAAGATCGCCTGTGGGAAGATCCGAGTACCTGATGATGCGCCCCTCGGCAAATCCCTGGAGGCCGGACAGCATGCGCTCTCGCGGCTCTTGCGGGATCTGCCATCCCGCCTCGTGGGCGAGAGCCAGAACATAGGCGGTGAGCGTGTCGCTCCCCATATTAATGGAAGGGAAGTACTTTGCCAGGCCGTCGCTGTCGAGATACACCGGCAACAATCCCATGATTCTGTCCCATAGCGCAGCATCCCGAAGCGCGACCGCTTTGGAGACGACCTGCTCCAGACAGGTGTAGGGATAGAGCGCCATGTAATCCGTCACTCCCGACATCCCATTCAGAAGCCGGGGCTGGAGGGCAACTCGGATGCCGCCCATTCCTGCAATGGCATCCGCCGGCCGCTCCACGTCCATGCGGAAACTTTTCTCGATTTGGGTCAGAGTGGCCTGCATGGTACGGACCGGCACGGCAGGCAACACCTTTTGGGTCACCGCGAGGCGGTCAGCGGCACCGCCCTCTCCGGCAGCTTCGATTTCATATCTCAAGAGATCGGTCCCGCGCGGCGCCGTGATGCTCCAGGCGATCTCTCTGGACTCGCCCGAGGCGAGGATGATCTGATGCTGTGGCGGCGCCTCCGCCAATGGCTGGATACGGGCAGTAACGCGGACCTGGAGCGGCCGCTCCGTGGCATTGCGGACCGTGAAGTTTGATTGAAACTTGTCTCCCTGACGCACCAGCGGCGGGATGCCGGAGAAGAGTATAAGGTCCTGCGTGGTGCGAATGGATGTAGATCCGGTACCGAAGCGGTCCGTCCCCCCGGTCGCGATCGCCACGATGCGGAAGCTCGTCAGGGAATCGTTCAGCGGTATTTCCACAGAGGCCTCGCCGCGCGCGTTCAGCTTGACGCGGCCCTTCCAGAGCAGCAGCGTTTCGAAGAGCTCGCGCGTTAGTGATCTTCCGCCGCCGCCCCCCTGGGGGAGTGCTTTCAGACCGAAGTGCCGCTTGCCGATCACATTCATCTGGGCAGTGGAAGTCTGGATGCCGTAGCTGCGTCTTCCCATCATGGCGTCGAGCAAGCCCCAGCTCTCATTGGGCAACAACTCCAGCAAACCCTCATCTACCGCCGCCACCGCCACCTCGCTGCCCGGCGGTAGTGGCTGCCCGTCCGCGGTGGTAACGGCGATTTTCGCCTGCGCTTTTTCGCGCACCTTGTACGTCCGCTGGTCGGTGGCCACATTCACTTTGAGCTCGTGGGCCTTCCATCCGACCTGGACCTCCGCAATCCCCAGGCGGAAGGCGGGCCGCCCGAGGTCAACGGTTGCCGTGGGTTGCGTCTCGCCGGCTCGGCCCCTCACGGCCAGGACAGAGATGAAGACGTTGGGCGCCCAGCTGCCCTTTACCGGCAGTTCAATCACCGGTTCTTTTCCAGAGAGTTCTCTGATGAAGGTCTCTCCCACTCCCTCTCGCTCCACGGTGATGAGCGCCGTAGCCCTGCGGAATGGCATACGCACCTGGAAGCGAGCCTTCTCCCCCGGTTCGTAGCGTTTCGCTTCGGGGATGACATCCATGCGATCGCTGTCCCCGGCGGCGAACCACCAGTCATCCGAGCCCGCGACCCAAATGTCACGATGGGCTGCAGTTTCGCGGCCCGCCGGATCCGTAGCGGAAGCCTGCAGGATCAGGCCTCCGGATGCGGAAACCGCTGTCTCGCACAGAAGCATTCCGCGTTTGTCGGTGTTGCCCGTGCACAATGTCTGGACCTTGCTGATTTCCGTCGAGTGCTCGTAGGCATAGAAGCCGCCGATCAGGCGCTTGCGATGGGAATAGGTCTTGCGCTGAAACAGGTCGACCTTCACGGGCTTGCCGATGACCGGCTTGCCGGATAAATCGAGAACCGCCACCTGAAATTTTACCGACTGGCGAGAAAGAGCCCAGCTGTCGGGCTTGATGCCGATCAGCCAGGCTGCCGGCCACAAGGATATGCGGGAGGATGCCGTCTGCACCTCTCCATTAGGATCCTTGAAATCGAGTTCCGCCAGGATGCCCATCGGTTCCTCGATTTTGGGCAGCCCGGTGATGGTCGTCCTTGTGGAGCCTGTCCGGTCCAGGGTCAACTCCATGCTCTGAATCGGGTATTTTTCCTGCCGGGTCTCTTCATATTCGCCCCGAACCAAACCCTCTTTCACCTTCCCATTGGAAAAGCTGAAGCCGTCAAAGGCCGCAGGGGGAGAAACATAGCGCGGTTCCAGAATATATCGGAACTTTACCGGCAGCTGCCCGGCGCCGCCGCCCGCGAGATAGTTCACGGTCAAATCCACGGGTACCGACGCCGGCGCCACGAGGTCCTCCGCGGGAGCTCGCAGGATCGCCTTCATCAGTGGGACCCGGTATTCCTCGACTCTGAAGCTCCCGGAATAGACGGATTCCGGCTGTGTGCGCCTTGGTGGGTTCGCCGCCAGACCAAGGGATACCCGGTAGAAGCCAAGCTTTGCCTCTTTCGGAATGTCCCATGTGCTTTCGGCACTGCCGTCGGCGCCCCATTTGACCGGCAACTGGTATTTCTGATTATCCCCCTCGTGGATGATCTCGAGGGTGTTGCCTATCCCCTTTGCGGCCATAAGAGAAAAGCCGGCCATGGTGCGCCCGCGCAGGAGGTGTTTCATGTGCACGGTCTCACCCGGCCGGAAGAGCGCTCGATCGAAAATCGTGTGGGCGATCTCAAAGGATGGATCCCAGTCGGTTGGCAGCTGGAAACGCCAGGGCTCGACCCCGTCGTCCCAGCTTGTGTGTACAAATGACAAGTCATTAGCCAGCTGGGCGGAAATCACCAGCCCGGAATCGAGACGTTCGTAGGAGCATCGTGTGAGCTCATCGTAGGAGGGAAGCTTGCCGACGCGCGCAATCCCTTCACGGTCCGTCGTTCCTTGCCAGAGCAATTTACCTTCACAGTCCCGGATCTGGATCGAGCTTTTCGCCACCGGTTTGCCGCTGTCCAGGCTGGTCACCCAAACCAGGGAGGATTCAGCGCCCCATTTGAAGTGAACCGAGAGGTTGGTGACCAGCACGGTTGTCGGGACATACATCGGTTTGGGTTTGCCCAGCAAGGCGGCGCCGAGAAGCTCGCTTTCGAGCTCGACTACATAGAAGCCGGGCGATTTGATCGGGATTCCGACTACTTCGAAGGACTTGGCACCTTGGAGCTTCGGTATGCTGAAGGGCTTTTTGCGGGCAGCCGTGACCGGGCCGAACACCGATTTATCCCGATCTTCGTTTGAGCGCGTGCTTACCTTCTTGATCCAGAACAACATCTCATTGGCTTTGGTGACCGGGACCTGGAAAATCTTGCCCTGAATCTTTGCCCCAATGCGATCATCCGGATCGAGGATCAGCTCTCGCGGCGGATCGATGTTCTCCTGTCCCTCCGCCACCTCCATCATGCGTGCAGCCACGGCAGGCTCGACATTCCTCAGCGTGACGGGGAGCATGGGATTGGATTTCGATTCGAGGATGCCGAAAGAGGCAGCGAATTTCGCCAGCGGCGGATATTCATCGGTCCTGACGGCAAGCGGGTATTTGTCGGCATTCGTCAACGCTCGCCCCGAGTCATCTTTCATCGCCGGGGGGAGCTCGATCGTGAAAGCCGACTTCTCAGGAAACGGTCCCTGAAACCTCACCGAATCCACAAATCCATCCGTTTCCTCCGATGAAGGACTCTGCGGTTTCCACTGCTTCCCTCCGGGTCCTCTCAGGAGCGCCTTGCCGGCGGTGCTCCAGGGCACCGGAGCGGAGAAATAAACGGTCATGGGTGTGATCGGGAGGCACTGTGCTTCGGGATTTTCCCTGGCACAAGTGAAGCGCGCGGTGAACGGCCCCCGAGTGACAAACGGCAGGCTCTGGTCCTGCTCGGTGGCGACTCCGCTTTGGGATTCGATGCCGCGCCCCCAGACCAGGCTAATGCGCGTGCCGGCGGGCAGATTCTGCCCGGCCTGCAACAGCAGCAGATGCTCGGGCGGCTTGCGATAGCGATACTCCGCTTTGAGGATCTCCTCTCTTTCCTTGCCGGTAACAATGCGTGCTCCGACTCGGTTGGCGATTCCGGTGATGGCGAAATAGGCGTGATTGAGGACAGACGTCTCCGTCGGGCTGCCGTTGAATTCCAGGATGAAAATCTGGTCTTCTTCGATTCCCTCGGAGCCCTCGTACGGATTGCAGGCAATGATAGCTGGACCCCCGGTCGAAAAGCTGAAGGTGCGCTGTCCTGCGATCTCCCGGCCGGCCAGTGTGCGCAGCCCCTGTCGAACCCGGAACTCGCAGCGCACGCCCGCGGGAAGATCGCGGTCAAAATCGTAAACCCAATTGCGATCATCCGCCCATCGCGGCGTTCCCGGCTCCGGGCAGGTGATCTCAAAGGGGTGGCCGACGGCGCGCAGATCTCCGAAGGGCACCATTGACTCCGAAAAGCGGACACGGACTTGGCGGATCTGCTGGACCCGTCCCTGCGGGGAGAAGGTTTCGATGCGGGCCTGCTGCTGGGCCGGGCTGCTTACCGCAGCCTGCCACACCAGAGTTGCCAGAAGCGCCGAGAACAATCGAGCTTTCATACGGTTTCTCGTCCGACAATAGAGTTATGATCTACTTCCGGGGACAGGGACAGCCTGCCCCGATTGCCAACGGCAAGCATCCTTTAGACCAGTTACTGTCGCGAAACTCGCTCCGCGCTCTAGCCCAGCCCCGTAAGGGCGGCAAGATAATAGCCCCGGGCGTGAGCCCGGGGTTAGGCCGAAAATCGACGCAGAGCCCTGGAGGGGCGACAGAAAACGGTTGTGGATAAAGATCTTTCGCCCCTGCCGGGGCTCATTAAATGCAACATTCTATCCGGGGGCTTGCGCCCCCGGCTATTATCTTTCCGCCCCTCCGGGGCTCGGCAGGCACAGTCTCCAGCCGGGTTTCGCGACAGAAACTAGACTAGAGGCGTTGTTCACTCTTAGCATTCCACTGTTTTATAATTAACGCAAGTATGAGCAGCGAAGATTGCAGGGCGCGGCTGCCTGCCGGTATGGTGGCTTCAGATCGAAGGCAGCTCCACTTTCCACTAGAGGGGGTTATGCCATGACTCTAAGTTTGCAAAGCAATGCTTTTGTACACGAAGGCGATATGCCGAGGAAATACACCTGCGATGGAACGGACGTATCTCCGGCTCTGGCCTGGAATGACCCGCCCGCCGGAACTCAGAGCTTCAGCCTGATCATGGATGATCCGGATGCGCCGGCCGGCACCTGGGTCCACTGGGTGATTTATGACCTTCCTGCGCACGCGCGCGAGCTTCCGGAAGGTGTGCCGAAGGAGAAAGAACTCAAGGATGCCTCGCGACAGGGCCGCAACGATTTCTCCCGGCTCGGATACGGAGGCCCTTGCCCTCCGAGAGGCCCGGCACATCGCTATTTCTTCAAGTTGTATGCCCTGAATGCCCGGCTCGCTTTGCCGCCGGGCGCTTCAAAGGCGGACCTGGAGAAGGCCATGAAGGGGCATATCCTGGCGCAGGCACAGCTGATGGCTAGCTACAAACGCTAAGCAGTATTGCTCGCCGCGAGGTTGTGGGCAAATCGCCTTGGGAGTGGCAGTCATACAGGTGGAGGCAGAGTAAACATACGGAGTGTCCTGGATTGGTGGATAACAGGATTTCGTGCCACTTTCATTCTGACTCCTGACTCCTGACTTCCCATTATCTCGGGCGATAAGATTACAATGCATCGGAACTGTCACCACATGTGCAGAGGGAACAACTATGCTGACCGTAGCAACCTGGAACATTAATTCCGTTCGAACACGCCTGCCCCGCCTGGTGGATTGGCTGGAGCGCAAGAGGCCTTCCATCGTCTGCCTGCAGGAAACCAAGGTAGTCGACGAGGATTTCCCCGCAGCCCCGCTGCAGGCGCTTGGCTACCAATGTCTTGTTCACGGACAAAAGGCCTACAACGGCGTCGCGATCCTGACCCTTCTCCCGGCAGCCGATGAAATCCGTTCACTCCCCCGTGATCCGGCCGATGCCGAAAGCCGTCTTCTGGCCGCAACGATCGGCGGTGTCCGAATGATCAATATCTACGCGCCCAACGGGCAGGTTGTGGGATCCGATAAGTACGCCTACAAACTCGACTGGTACGGCCGCCTGCGCGAATTGCTGGACGGCGAGGATGCGCAAAAGGAAGCGCTGTTATGCGGCGATTTCAATGTTGCGCCGGAAGATCGCGATGCCTGGGACCCTGAGTTGTGGCGCGGACAGGTTCTGTTCAGCGAGCCGGAAAAAGCGGCGCTGCGCCGAATTGTCGAATGGGGATTGACGGATGCTTTGCGCATCCATCACCCGGAAGATGGGCTGTATACCTGGTGGGACTATCGTGGGGGCGCCTTTCATCGCGGCTGGGGAATGCGCATCGATCACATCCTGGTGAGCGCGCCTCTGGCGAAACGATGTGTCGCGATCGAAATCGATCGTCAGGAACGCAAGGGCGAAAAGCCCTCCGACCATGCCCCGGTGGTGGCATCGTTCGACTGAGATCCGGGAGAGTAGCCGGTTATGGGCAAGTGATGCAAGGGGCTGCTTAGGTTTACGTCGTTTTGGGAGTGGGGAGAAAGGAGACAGGAGTCAGGAGACAGAAGCCAGGAGTCAGAATGGGAATCCGGAATCGTCTCCCGCGCAGTAATAGCCAGCCGAATTGCCCAATGATTTGCGTCTTTGAGGTGTGCTTATCTGGTTGCAGCTATGCTGCGCCAAATTATCTACTCCCGAGATTTTTGAAAGCGGTGGATGCGGTTTCGGAGCTTCCAAGGCAAGCCCAGCAGCCAGAAATTCACGGCGGCGATGCCTTCGATCCAGAGCAGATACCAAGGCCAGGGTCCCAGGTAATCAAAGAGCGATGATCCGGCCGGCTTGCTCAGCAAGTAGCCGTAATTCCAGCCGAAAGCGAGATCGAGGCTGAGCGCCGCCACTCCATAGACATTCAGGGCAATCAGCATCCGCAGAGTACTTTGCGGCCGCGGCCGGAAATGCTGCGCCGCGATGATATACACGATGCAAAGCAGCGCGGCACCATGTCCCCAGAAAAATTGCAGGAATCGCCACGAAGGAAATCCTTGTGTGATATCCGGTGTCAGCACAGCCTGGAGCGTACCGCCCAAACCCCAGAAATAGGCGATCTCTGCCGCCAGGATATTCGGCCGGATCAGGCTCACCAGGCATGCAATGAGGACCCAGTCGCAAAGCTGCATCGGCAGTGAGTTGCTCAAGTGCAGCCAGCCGTTCCTGATCGCCTGGAAATAAAGCGCCAGTGCATAGCAGAGGAGCAGGCCCGCGAGTGCGCGCCCGAGCCACAACCGGGCTGTGCCGCGCAGCCGTATTCCCTCCCAGGCCACGAAAAAGGCTAAAACGGCAAGGACAAGAAGAACGGCGAGGTGTTGAAAGTCGAATATCCTGAACTGCGCCGTCGGTACCATTGCTGATCAAGGGGACATTCCGCTCAGTGCGAGCAACCGAAGGAGAGCGCCTTTCATTATCATCGTCCTTTCCGGCATGCAAAATCTGCGGAACAGGAAGCGATTCTTCACACTCTACAATAATCGAACATACCGGAATTTACACTGACATTTGAGAGTCAACAGCCTTCCGCCGCATTCGTAACGGCCTCCAGGGCAAAGGAGCAAGGAGGCAAGGGGCCGCGATCGCTGCTTCGGAACCGACTCTTCACACGTGGCGAAGGGCTTTAGCCCGTCAAAACCGCAAGCCGAACCCCGAAATCGCACACCCTGCGGGTTTCATGTGCCTGGTTTGAAAATAGCGGGCGTGATGGACGTGTTACACCATTCCTTCACCATAATGAGCGTCGGCGAAGCCGATTTTCATGCGCTTGGGTGCGCCACAGGCCCATGTGCTACTGTTCCGAGAATAGCTCTTTACACGTGGCGAAGGTCTTCAGCCCGTCTCTTTAGGGGATCTTGCTTTGAGTATTGACGGGCTAAAGCCCTGCGCCACGAAACAATAACTTGTCTGTTTCCGGCAACTTGTCGACTGCTCGTAAGCGCAGGTTTCAGCCCGCGAGTTCGCAGCAACCAACCCCCCATTTTCATGCGTCATCGGGTGCGCCACAGGCCCATGGACTAATGCATTGAAAAGCTGTTTGATCTCGTATCTCGAATCTCGAATCTCGAATTTTCAATTCGCTTCGGCCCACCACCCCACGTAGTATGATCCGATTATGCCGACGCCGGTGGTTTGGTCCTCCATCCTCATCACTCTGGCGCTGGTTTTCTATTCCGTGGGGGTATGGTCCGAGCGGATTGCCCGCTGCCTGAAGTCGTGGCACGTGATTGCTTTCTGGACCGGCTTCGTTTTTGATGTTTCCGGCACGCTGGTAATGCACCGCCTGGCCAGGAGGCCTTTTGACCTGAGCGCGCCGCACACGCTCACCGGACAGATCGCCCTGTGGTTAATGCTCGCGCATGCCATCTGGGCCACCCGGGTGGCGCGCCACGGCAGCGAGGCGGCGCGGACCGGCTTTCACCGCTACAGTCTCTTCGTGTGGCTGGTCTGGCTGATTCCCTACTTCGGCGGGATGTTCCTCGGCATGAGCCGGTGAGCACGGTTACGATCCGCAGTAAATTCTCCACTCGGTGATTAATAAATAAAATCCAACAAACCATCGATACAGATTGCACTACTAAATAGTTACTTTCGTGAGATTCGACTGCAGAATGTGCCGGCCGAGCCCTGGAGGGGCGGAAGGATAGTAGCCGGGGGCGCAAGCCCCCGGATAGGATATTGTATTTTTGGAGCCCCGGCAGGGGCGAAAGGCCTTTGTTCACAACAATTTTCTAACGCCCCTCCAGGGCTCTGCGCTGCTTTCTGACCCCACCCCGGGTTTGCACCCGGGGCTATTCTCTTCCTGCCCTTCGGGGCTTGCCTCATGGCCAGAGCGAATTTTGCGAGAGAAACTAAATAGGCTTGCGACGATCGGAGCCTGGTTTCGCCGGCCCGATCCCAGTTTCAGATACGGAGCTATTCCATAGAAATATCATAAGTTGTCTGCGTGTCCAGTCGATATCTATTGTCAGGATGTGCGGTTTTTGGTCGTGCATTCTGCATGCAATGCCCTGTGCGGCCGATGGTGCCGTGAGAGGGAGCTACCTTGAATCTGAAGAGGATCCTACGCCGCCGAAAGTATATCGTAGACCGCAGACTGCAATTCAGGCTGCTGTTCTATTCCGTGGGCTACATTCTGTTTTACATCGTGGCGATTGGTGCGGGCCTTTTTGTGCCCCTGATGATCCAATTATCCAATGCGGACCAGACCTCACCGGAAGCGCTCGCGATAGCCACCAACTTCCTATACCTGCACTATCACTTCTGGCCGGTGGCGCTGCTCTCCGTCATAGTCGTTGCCCTCCATTCGATCCTTACCTCGCACAAGGTGGCCGGTCCCCTTTATCGCTTTCGCCGAATCTTCCAGGATCTTAAAGAAGGCACCATTCCCGAGGCGGTGCATCTGCGCCGGAGGGACTTACTTCAGTCCGAAATGCAATCCATCAATGAGATGCTCGATGGCCTCCGCGCCAGGATTTCAGAAATCCAGAAGGCCGAGGAATTACTGGGGCAATCGATAGCGGAGTGCAAACGCCGGGTCGCGCTTCTTGACGACGCCGGGATAAGGCAATGTATCGGGGAACTCGCGGAGCGAGGAGATTCACTTGCGCAGGCGACACGCACTATTCACATCATACGATGAAGACCGGCGAGGGGGGCAGCAGCGCCGGGAATCCGCTTTTCGCGGCAGAAGATGGCCATGTGCCGAAGATATGCCGCCGGAGCAGCTCCGTGGATACAGCCTGGTCGAACTGATGATCGTGGTGGCTATTATCAGCATCCTCGCCGCCATCGCGATTCCCAGTTACCGGGAAATGATCTACAGTGCCCAGATTGTAACTGCTATCGCCGACATTAAACAGATCTCCAATGAAATCACGCTGTTCCGGATGACCAATAAGCGATATCCAGCTTCTCTCCAGGAAGTGGGAATGGACGGAAAGCTGGATCCATGGAATCGTCCGTATCAATATCTGCTGATCGCTGGCATGAAGAACGGGAAAGGCGCTGTCCGCAAGGACAAGAACCTGGTCCCGTTGAACTCCGACTATGACATTTACAGTTGCGGTCGTGATGGAGGCTCCTTTCCGCCGATTACCGCGCAACGGAGCCGCGATGACATCGTTCGCGCCAACAACGGAGGCTTTATCGGCCTGGCAACCAACTACTGATCCTGGAGCAACCGCGGGCACTCCTCCTTATGAAACTGGCAAAACTTCGACCGGACCGGGCTTTTCTCGAGAACAAGGTAGGCCGGCGGATTTTTCTCGTGTTTGTGGTTTGTGCCATCCTGCCGTTGGGAACGATGGCCCTGGTTTCCTATTTCGAAGTCACTTCCCAGCTCTCGCGCCAGGCGGACGAACGCTTGCACCAGGCATGCAAGTCTGCAGGGATGACCCTGATGGAACGCCTGGCTCTGCTCGAGTCGGATTTGGACATGATGGGGGCGCTCTGGCGGCAGGACTTGCCGGAGGATCTTTCTTTCGAGAATTCGGCAGTGCACGAGCGCATCTCTGCGCGTTTCCGTTGGGTCAGCCTCCAGGCAGAGGACGGCCGGATCCTGGCCCGGAATGATCCCGAGGCACAGCCCTTCCTTCCCACGGCCGATGAATGGAAGCATCTCGCTGGCAATAAAACGCTGGTGGCGATCCGCAAGGAATCCGGCGGGTTGCCCATGATTGTTTTAGCCAGGTCTGCTTTCTCCGGCAGTGGGGAGAAGAGGATTCTGGTCGGTGAAATCAACCAGGATTATCTCTGGGGAGGCGAGGGTTTCCTTCCGGCTCTGACTGAGATTGCTGTGCTGGATCAGTCCCGCGATGTGCTCTTCTCATCCCTGACAGGGAACGTTCCGGTACAGGAACTCGCGCGGGCCATGGCGGTATCCGATGCAGCCGGCAGGTTCGAATGGGCAGCTGCAGGAGTCCGGTACGAAGCAAGGTACTGGCTTATTTTCATGCATCCCACATACTGGGACAATTGGATCATAGTGGTCAACGAGAGGAGGGACGATGTCCTGGAGCCTCTGCGCAGTTTCCGGATTATTTTCCCGGCCATCGTCATTCTGACCCTTTGCATTGTGGCCTTCCTCAGCCTGAGGGAAATCCGGCGAAGCACCGGGCCCATCGAGCAGCTTCGGGATGCGACACAGAAAATCGCCGCCAAGGACTTCACTGCGCGCGTCAAGATCCGCACGAGGGATGAATTCGAGCAGTTGGGGATATCCTTCAACGATATGGCGGAACGCCTGGGCGCTCATGTGGCGACGATGGAGACTGTCAATACGATCGGCAAATCGCTCACGGCAGAGAAGAACGAGGCGTTGCTCCTCGATCTCATTCTCAGCGGAGCCAAACACCTCACAAACGCTGACGGCGGCGCCCTGTCCCTCCTGTCCGATCAGGGTCGGCTGATCCTCGCCCTCCTCGAGATCGATTCGCGGGGGCTCCGCATCCGAAACGAATCCGGCTCTGCAGCCGAGGCATGGTTATCCCTGGCAGGATTCCAGGCGGGTGCAGAGGCAGCCATCCTCGATGACCTGACCCGCCGATGCGACGACACGTATGCCTCCGCCGGCCATGACTTCCGCGGCTTGCATGATTTTGATCGAAAGAACGGATACCGGACCCAGTCCTGGCTGAGCGTGCCGCTGAAGAACCATGAAAACGAAGTGATCGGCACGCTTCAGCTGTTTAATGCCCGGGAGAAGCACGTCGGATCCACCGTGGCGTTTTCAGACGACGATGTGCGCATGGCCGAATCTCTGGCCTCCCAAGCCGCCGTAGTTCTGACCAAGAACAGATTGGTGGACGAGTTCAGAAGGTTGTTCGAGGGACTGACGGAACTCATCGCTACGGCAGTCGACGCAAAGTCCCCGCACACGGGAGACCATTGCAAGAGGGTCCCCGTCCTTGCCATGATGATCGCCGAGGCCGCCTGTAAGACCACCGAAGGGCCCCTGCGGGATTTTGCCCTCTCCGATGATGAGATGTATGAACTGAAGATTGCTGCACAATTGCACGATTGCGGCAAAGTGGCGACCCCGGTGCATATCGCCGACAAGGCAACCAAGCTGGAGACCATCTTTGACCGTATCAAGCTGATCGAAACCCGGTTTGAGATCTTGCGGCGCGACCGGCGCATCACGCTGCTGGAAGAGAGACTGCAGGCGATCGATTCCCCGGTTCCGGCATCCTGGGCCAGCGAAATCGATTCCGAAATGGATCGCTTCATGCAACAAATGAAGCAGGACATGGAATTCCTCCGGGCCTGCAACCGGGGAGCAGAATCCATGCCGCCTGGCTGGAGCAGGCGGGTGAAGGAAATCGCCGCCAAGTATTACTGGTCGGGCATAAATGAGGACCTCGCGTCTGTTCTCACTCCCGATGAAGTCCAAAACCTGACTATCGAGCGCGGCACGCTCAACGCGGAAGAGAGGCTGGTGATCCAGAGGCATGTCCATCTGACGCACCAGATGCTGCAAGCACTGCCGTATCCGCGCAAGCTGCGCAATGTACCTCTGCATGCGGCCTCGCACCACGAGCGCATGGATGGGAAAGGATATCCTTTCGGGCTCGATCGCAGCCGGCTCTCAATGCAGGCCAGGATTATAGCAATCGCCGATGTCTTCGAGGCGCTGACCGCAGGAGACCGCCTGTACAAGCCGAGGAAACCGCTCTCGGAGGTGCTGGGCATTTTGCGCAGCATGAAAGAGAACGGCCACATCGATCCCGACCTTTATGATCTGTTCATCCGCGAAAAGATCTACTTACAGTATGCGCTGGAGAACCTCGAATCCAGCCAGATCGATGAGCCCGCCCTCTTCGACGAACCCGCAGCCTCGGGTACACACCGGATGGCGCTAGGTTAGTATCTGTCGCGAAACTCGGTTGCCGCGTGTGCCGGCCGAGCCCCGGAGGGGCGCAAAGATAATAGCCGGGGGCGTAAGCCCCCGGATAGGACATTGCATCAAAAGAGCCCCGGCAGGGGCGAAAGGTATTTGTCCACAAGCTTTTCTGTCGCCCCTCCAGGGCTGGGCGTTGATTACGGGCCTAACCCCGGGCTCACGCCCGGGGCCATTATCTCTCCGCCCCTCCGGGGCTGGGCTGAAGACCGGAGCGGGTTTCGCGCCGGAAACCAGGTTAGGTATGGCGCGAAATTCGCTCTGCCCTTTATTTGGCTGCCGGCGGAGCGGCGGCGCTGATCATACCCTGACTGGTGTATTCGATCGGAACGATGCGGTACCGGTAGACCATGCCGTGCTCACCGGCGAAATAGCCATGGGTGGAGTCGGGAAATGTGACGGCCCAAACACGCGCCGGAGTGCCCAGTGCCCGCGAGGTGAAGTTCCGTCCTCCGTCAAAGGAGTAGCCGATTTGTCTGCCGTTTTCATTGACTCCCACAATGATCTTTCCCTCGCCCGTTGCGTAGTGACTGAGCCACGCCGGCGCGTTGGTGGATCCGGTCCAGGAGGCGCCGCCATCGGCCGTCCAGAATGTCTGCCCGCTCGCCAGAAGAACGAGGCCATCTCTCTCTGACCAGAAGTGCACACTGTCAATGCCATGCTTGGTGGCGGGGATGATGGAGTTCGTCCAGGCGGCTCCACCGTCTGTGGTCTTGGAAAGTGCCGCTACATTTTCTCCCATATTGAGGGGAGCACCGCCTCCAATGTAGCCGACTGTCGGGGATGCGAACTGGGTATGGCGCTGCATGCACCCCAGTTTGCGCGGGAGTCCGTCGATCACGGCATCCACGCTGCACGGATATCCGCGCTTCCAAGTCCTGCCCCCATCATCGGTACGATTCAAATGGGATTGGGATTGCGAATCGGATCGGTCGGTCACCCAGCCGGTCTGCGGCGAACTGAACCATAAGCCTGAGGATGTCGCGGGCACTTTGCCCAGTTCCGCCCATGTGCTCCCGTCGGTCGTCGCCATTATCCGGTTCCGTTCGGTCATCACCCAGCCATGCGTCGCATCCAGAAAGTAAATCTCGGCAAGATCCTCGTCGGTCGCCTCCGGATCCCCGCCGAGTTGCACATTCCAGGTTTTCCCGCCGTTCGCGGTGTAAAGGATCGTGGACTTGTCCCCTGCGATCCAGCAGGTTTCAGGGCCGACACATGCAATCGCCCTGAGACCAATATCCTTTGAGAAGGGCACCGGTTCCCAGATTGCTTTAAACTTCTGTTCCGCAGAGGAGGCCGGTGCAGTTTTTGCCGCAGCACCCTTCTTGGCCTGAGCCGAAGCGAAGCCGAGACTAAGTGCCAAGCCAACGACGATGACATGGAATTTGCGCATGCGTCCTCCTTTTTCCCCAGGATCTCACTCCGTCACCCGAGATTGCATCAACGGAGTCCTCAAATAAAGGATAGGTAACCCAATAATCTTAGACAAATATATCTGAGCCGTCGGGTTGCATGCAGCGTGACGGCGCCGGGGATTGGCACGGCAAATCAAGTTTCACCCGGATAATAACTGGCGCTGAAGAGCCGCAACCCCGGAATCGCACCCCAAGGCGCGAAGAAGCTGTGAAAAAAACTGGGGACTTTCCCAAGCGCCCCGTTTCCGAAATCCAATTACCAACACTTTGGCCGGGCGCGGGTGGACTGTCCCGAATGGCACGAAGTTAAGGATGTAAGCCCTGAAAGGGCGGTGCAGACCAGCCCAGGGTGAAACCCTGGGATCAGGCGTAATTAGTTGAGAACAGCCCTGAAAGGGCGACACAGCCTGCACCGCCCTTACAGGGCTGATTCCCTGCTCGGCGTCCGTCCCCAGGGCTGCGCCCTGGGCTCTG
>CAYGWQ010000107.1:0-15870 GCA_964353465.1 uncultured Acidobacteriota bacterium
CCACTTTTTTATTTTTGGGGGCACGGAATGACGACCCGGGATGAACCGAACCAGCGTGTAAGTCTGGAGGCAAGGATCCAAGACCTCGCCGAACAAGTCGCGGCTTCGATGGGGCTCGAGATTGTTCTGGTTGAAATCAAAGGTGGCGGCAATCGTCCCATAGTGAGAACATATATAGATAGGCCTGGCGGCGTTACGCTGGATGATTGTGAGCGCTTGAGCAAACGGCTTTCGGTGGTGCTGGATGTGGAAGATTGGATTCCCTTCAGCTACACCCTGGAAGTTTCGTCGCCGGGATTGGATCGTCCTCTGGTAAAAGAAACGGATTTTGAGCGTTTTGCCGGCAGGAGCGCACGGGTGCGTACGCGTCTTCCCATGGAAGGGCAGAAAAACTTCAAGGGGAAGATCCTCAGGGTGGTCCGGGGCAAGGTGGAGCTCGAGGTGGCCCCAGGAAGGCAGGTCGACATCGCGGTAGGAGATATCGAGAAAGCAAATCTCATCATTGAGATTTAGGGCGGTACGCCCCGGGGGTTTTTGAACTATGTCGAACATCATCACTCAAACCATCGAGCAGATTAGCAAAGAAAAGAACATCGATCCGAAGGTCATCATCGATGCGTTGGAGGATGCCATGGTGGCGGCATCCCGCAAATTCTACAAGACCAATGAGGACATCAGCGCGCGTTTCGACCCGGTAACCGGAATGGTCGAGATCTTTGCCGTCAAGCGCGTGGTCGAACAGGTTGAGAACCCGAGCCTGGAAATTTCCCTCGAGGAAGCAAAGCAGATTGATGAGAGCCTCGCCGTGGACGACACGGTCGAATTGCCCAAACCCACGGACGTGCTGGGTCGAATCGCCGCGCAGACCGCCAAGCAGGTGATCCTCCAGAAGGTGCGCGAAGCTGAGCGGCAGAACATCTTCAACGAGTATTCGGAAAAGATCGGCGAACTGGTCAACGGCGTGATCAAGCGCTTTGAGGGGCCGGACATCATTGTCGATATCGGCAAGACGGAGGCCATGCTGCCGCTGCGCGAACAATCCCGGGCCGAAACCTACAAGCAGGGGGAGCGCGTCCGCGCCGTGATCGTCAAAGTGCTGCCTATTGCCAAGGGGCCGCAGGTGATCCTGTCCCGCACGGACCCCCAGCTGCTCATTCGCCTCTTCGAAATGGAGATCCCGGAGATCTATGACGGCACCATTGTCGTCAAGAATGCCGTCCATGAGCCTGGGGATAGGGCCAAGGTGGCCGTGGCGTCGCTAGATCGGGATGTCGATCCGGTGGGCGCCTGCGTCGGCATGAAGGGCTCGCGCATCAACTCCATCATCCGCGAACTGCGCGGCGAAAAAATCGATATCGTCCAATGGTCCGACGATGCGGCCCAGTATGCCGCGAACGCCCTGAACCCTGCCAAGATTTCCAAGGTCCTGATCATCGATCCCGCCGACAAACGGATGGAGGTGATCGTCGAGGAAAAGCAGCAGTCGCTGGCGATCGGCAAGAAAGGCCAGAACGTGCGCCTGGCGTCCAAGCTCATCGGGTGGCAGATCGACGTCAAGAGCGAGGAACAGAAGAAGCAGGAAGTGCTCAGCGTCATGGAATCCCTCACCTCTTCCTCCACTGCCCTGGGCGAATTGGAAGGAATCAGTGATCGTGTCATCGATAAGTTACGCGCGGCGGGGATCGAGAATGTTGAGAAGATCCTCGAATTGGGCGAGGAAAAGCTGATCGAGATCCCCGGTGTGGGGGATAAGACTGCGGCCAAAATCATGGAGGCCGCACGCGACCTGTTTGAGGAAGTCGAGATCGAGGTCCCGGAAGGGATGGAGCTCCCCACGGCCATCAAGGCCCCAAGATCGAAGCCGGAAGGCGAGAAGCCGGCAGCCGAGAGCAAGCCTGGTTTGCCGGAAGCAGACCCGGGCGAGGCCGGGAGCCAATCAGGAGGCGAAAGAGAAACCGGCGGTGAAACACCCGAAAGTGGGCCCGATCCGGAAAAACCGGAGGGTGAATAGGCCCAGGAGCCGGTTGAAAATCGGGGCCTTGCTGAATTATGATGATCGATTGAGCGTTGCTCCAGGGGCAGGCTGAGTACAAAGTAAAGGTGTGTGGTCGAGATGGATAGAATCACGGTCGCAGAACTGGCGGCGGAATGTTCAGTTCAGAACAAGGTGGTACTGAACGAACTGAAGCGGCTGGGATTGTATGTATTTTCGCCCAGCGCTACGATCGACGTCAGTTTCGCCGAAACCATACGCAAAAAAATCCTCTCGCAGCGCGAAGCCGAGGAAGCGAAACTCGCGGAAGCGGAAAAGAAAAAGGAAAAGGAAGCCGAGGCTGCGCGCAAGGCGGAGAAAAAGGCGGCCAAGGAACCCGAGGCCGAGAAGAAAGCCGCCGGCCGCAAAGCCGCCGCCAAGCCCGCCGCACCGGCGCCCGTGAAAGCGGTCCCGGTTTCCAAGGCACCCCCGCCCCGCAAAGGGAAGAAAGCAGCTCCCGTCGAGGTCAAGAAGGAGATTGAGGAACTTCCCAAGCCTTCCCTGGCTCCTAGAAAAGGGCGCAAGCACTATGACCGCGATACCGGCCTGGTAGAAGTGCCGCCGGTAGAGGTGCCGAAGCCGGCGGAAATGCCTCCCCCCCTGGGCGGGGTACCTCAAGAGCCGTCCGCTCCTCCGCCCGAAGTGGCAGTACCGCCCGTCGAAATTCAGCCTGAGGTCCTGGAACCGGAACCTGCAGTCGAGCATCCGGCCGCGGCGCCGGCAGCTCCGCAGGAAATCCCGGCTCCCGCGATCGCCGCATCCGGAGAGCACATGCCCGCGGAGACCGCTGCTCCTGCCCCGGAAACCGGGCCTGCCGCCGGGATGGTTTCCAAGAAAGTCGTGGTCCGAAAGACCAAGTCCAAGATCTTGATGCGTACGAGTACCGAGAAAGTCGTGACTCCGGAGATCTCGGATCGTATCCTGAGGGGCCTGCGCGAAGAAAAGCCCACGACGGCGAGAACCGTCTATCCTGCCAAGCCGCTGAAAAGGAGGAGGCTGGAAAAGCCGGAGGCTCCGGCTGCCAGGGTGATCGAGTTCCCGCGCCCACCCGTTTCACCCGAGGAGTTCAAACCGATTCGCATAACCGAAGGCGTCACGCTCAAAGAGCTTGCGGAAAAGATGGACATCAAGTCGAAGTACATCATCCAAAAGCTCATATCCAAAGGCATTCTGGCCTCCATCAACCAGACTCTCGACCTCGACATCGCGAGCGAAGTCTGTGCAGAATTCGGATTCAAGGCCGAAGTCATCAGCTTCGAGCAGGAAGCGGAAAGCAAGCAGGTAGTCGTGGACCGCGCCGAGGACTACGTTCCCCGTCCGCCCGTGGTGACCATCATGGGCCACGTCGACCACGGAAAGACCTCGCTGCTGGATGCCGTCCGCGAGACCAACGTGACCGCGACCGAGGCGGGAGGGATCACCCAGCACATCGGCGCCTACCAGGTGGATATCAAAGGCCGCGGCATCGTTTTTCTCGACACGCCGGGTCATGAAGCTTTCACCTTGATGCGCGCGCGCGGCGCGCAAGTGACGGATATCGTGGTTCTTGTGGTGGCCGCGGACGATGGTGTGATGCCCCAGACGATCGAGGCCATCCATCATGCCAAGGCGGCGAACGTCCCCATCATCGTCGCCATCAACAAGATTGACAAGCCGGGCGCGCAGCTGGACCGCGTCAAGCAGGCGCTGTCCGAACAGGGGCTGCTGGCTGAGGATTGGGGCGGGGATGTAGTCACGGTGCCGGTCTCCGCCAAGATGAAAACCAATCTCGATCTGCTGTTGGAAATGGTCCTGCTGGTGGCCGATCTCAAGGATTTCAAGGCCAACCCCAGGCGGCTGTCAGCCGGGGTGGTTCTGGAAGCGAAAGTGGACAAGGGCCGCGGGTGTGTGGCCACCGTCCTCGTGCAGAACGGCACTCTGCACGTCGGCGACGCGTTCGTCGCGGGCGCGGTCAGCGGCCGGGTCAGAGCCCTCATCAATGATCGCGGCACCCACATCAGTGAAGCCGGGCCTGCAGCACCGGTGGAGATCCAGGGATTGCAGGATCTGCCCCGGGCCGGCGACACGTTCCACGTATTCGAGGATGCCGCTAAGGCGCGGCAGGTGGCGGAATACCGCCAGGCCAAACTGCGCGAGCAGTCTCTGCGATCATCCGCGCGCCTGTCGCTGCAGGCCCTCTTCGAACAGATGAGGGAAGGGAAGGTCAAGGAACTCCCGCTCATTCTCAAAGCTGACGTGCAGGGCTCCGTCGAAGTCCTCACCGATATGCTCAACAAGCTGAGCACCGAAAAGGCCAAGGTGCGCATTCTGCACGGCGGAGCGGGCGCCGTCACGGAAACCGACGTGCTGCTGGCATCCGCGTCGAATGCCATCATCATCGGCTTCAACGTGAGGCCCGAGCGCAAGGCTCAAGAGCTTGCGGACAGCGAAGGGGTTGAGATCCGGCTCTACACGGTCATCTACAATGTCACGAATGACATCAAGAGCGCGATGATCGGCATGCTCGAGTACACGACGCACGAGAAATACCTCGGCCGCGCCGAGGTCCGCGACACATTCAAGGTTCCCAAGTACGGCTTCATCGCGGGGTCCTATATTGTGGACGGGGTCATAAAGCGTAGCGCCGAGGTCCGTTTGCTCCGCGATAACGTGGTGATTCACGAGGGAAAAATCGGCTCCTTGCGCCGCTTCAAGGATGATGTCTCGGAGGTCAAATCCGGCTACGAATGCGGGATCGCCATCGAGCGTTTTTCCGATGTCAAGATCGGCGACGTCATCGAGGCCTACGTCATCGAAAAGGTTCAGCCCACATCGCTTTGAGTGCGCCCGGCCGGATGAATCCGGCCGCGGTGATTTTCCATCATGCCCATCGCATACTGTGTCCTGGAGCTCTACCTTCCCTATTCGCAGTCCCTTAAGGACAAGCGCATGGTCCTGCGCAAGGCCCAGGACCGGCTGCGGGCGCGCTCCAATTTTTCGATTGCCGAAATCGACCACCAGGACCTGTGGCAGCGGGCGAAGCTGGCAGCCGTCACCGTCAGCGGCGATCACGGCACGCTGGAGCGTGTGACACAGCAGTTTGTCCGGGAAGCGGAAAACACGCTGGAAGACCTCCTGGTGGATTGCCAGGTTACTTACATCGATACCTGATTCGTTTTCATGAATGGCCCGGGCTAATGATATGCAACCATCTCGCAGACCCCAGAGGCTGGCCTTGGAAATCCAGCATGAGATCAGCCAGATCCTCTTCCGCGACCTGAAGGACCGGAGAATCGGATTTGTGACCGTGACCGGAGTGGAAATGAGCCCGGACTTGCGTCATGCCAAGGTCTTTGTCTCCACCATGGGAAGTGCAGCCGAGAAGAAAGCCAGCCTCGACGCGCTCGACCATGCCGCGGGCTGGATCCGTCGCGAACTGGGTCAGCGGATCCGCATCAAGTTTTTGCCCGAAATCGTTTTCCGCGCCGATACCTCCCAGGAGTATGGGGAACGCATCGACCGGCTTCTGGACGAAATTCATGAAGAATAGTCAAGAGCGGAGCTGTTGATATCCCGCCAAAAAGCGCAGGGATATGGGAAGTCAGAAGCCAGGAACCAGAAGCTGGAATTGAGGCAGCCTGTGGACGGAGTTCTCATAATCGATAAGCCGGAGGGCTGGACGTCTCATGACGTCGTAGCCAAGATCCGCAACATTACCAAGATAAAAAAGGTGGGGCACACCGGCACGCTCGATCCCTTCGCCACCGGAGTGCTCCCGTTGACCCTGGGCCGGGCTACGCGCCTGACGAGCTATTTCCTCTCCTCGGATAAGACCTATCAGGGCGTCATCCGGTTCGGCCTGGCTACCACGACCTTCGACCGCGATGGCGAACCCGTGGGTGAAGAGACCCGTCCGGAGCTGGAAGCTGCGCGCATAGAAGAGATCTTCAGCCATTATGTGGGAACAGTCCGGCAAACCCAGCCCCCCTATTCGGCTAAAAAGATCCATGGGAAACCGATGTACCAGTATGCCCGGAAAGGGGTTGTCCTGGGGGCAGAGACCAAAGAGGTCACAATCAAGTCACTGAAACTTCTCAGCCTGGATGGGTGCGAAGCCGGGTTTGAACTCTGCTGTGCCGCCGGCACCTACGCGCGCAGCCTGGCGCACGATGTCGGGCGCGATTATGGTTGCGGAGCCCATCTGGCGCAACTGCGGCGCACGCGCAGCGGCGAGTTTCCCATCGAAGCGGCCAAGCGCCTCGCAGAGGGGGAAAAATTCTTCTCCCGCGAATTCTTTTGCAGCCACATCATACCGATGCGAGACCTGCTCCCGGAACTGCCCGCCATCCGGCTTTCCCCGGGAGATTACGAAAAGATCATGCACGGCATGGATCTGAATCTGCTCACCTCTGCATGGGACGCGCCCGAGTTTCGCCTGCTGGACGAGAACGGTGAGCTGGTCGCGGTCGCCCAGCGCCTGCAGGTTTTCGCATCTCCAGTCGCCCAACCCGTGCGCTGGGTACGCATCCACCCCCGCATCAATCTCTCGGCTAGCAGCGGGCAATAAGCGGCCGGCAGTGGAGCGGCAGGCTTCGGCTCCTCCGCCATCCGCCCACTGCCCGCTGCATTCCGAAGACAGGCCAGTCGGTGCGCCCAGGCCGCAGCTAGACGACGAGACGGTCCTTGATCTTCTGGAACATCTTCTCGCCCACTCCCTTGACGTTGAGTATCTCCTCAATCTTGTTGAACTTCCCGTTTTTGGTGCGGTGATCAATGATCGTCTTTGCCAGCACTGGCCCGATGCCCGGCAACGTCTGGAGCTGCTCGGCCGTGGCCGTGTTGATGTTGACTTTGTCAATCAATGGCGCCTTGGCCTGATGCGCCTGAGCTGCTACCGGCGCCAGCGCCAGGCCCAGGCACACGATCCAAGCCCAAACCCGATGCATTCTTTTCGATCTCATCTTTGCCTCCTTATTTCACGATGTGCTTGGAAGGGGTGATGACCCTCCCGTTACACACTCTCTAACCGGCATGGGGCGTTTTGAGCGAAAAAATCTTGTGGGGAAAACAGGAGACAGAAGACAGGGGACAGGAGATTGAAGACAGGAGAGAAGCTATGCCTGTGGATCAGGGCATTCTTAGTAATCAGGGAGCATATGTCCAAATTTTCGCTTCATTCTGGATTCTGACTCCTGACTCCTGACTCCTGACTCCACTCCACTTAACGCAATTCAATCACGACTTCGAAGATCTGACGTCTACTGGCATAGGCTGATTTGACACGCCTGGAAATGCTGTGTCATAATCTAATGTTTTCGCGCGGTGGAAAGGGAAGAAATAATCCTATGAGACTCACTTTGAGGCAGACATTCGGGCGCACTCAGCTCTTTCTCATCACGGTTGTCGGCGCCGCTCTGTTTGCCGCTGTGTCGCCAGGTCTGGCGTTTCAAAACCCCGTCAATCTCGACAGGGCGCTCCGGGACAAGCCGGTGCAGGACCGAGCCAAGAGTTATTACCACTTCGCCCTTTCCAAATGGTTCGAGGATGACGGCGACCTGGCGCGGGCTCTCAGCGAGATGCAGACGGCGGTGAGTTTCAACGAAAACGACTCCAGCCTGCACGTGTCGCTGGCGGAAATCCTGGCGCGTGCGGGGAGAGTGAACGAAGCCGTTGAGGAGGCTAACCAGGCATCCCGCCTGGATCCGAAGAACGCGGAGCCGCACTGGCTGCTCGCCAGCATCCACCTCCGGTCGACCGAAGGCGCGCGCAATCGCCAGGACGCCCTCGAGCCCCTGAAGAAGGCAGTCCAGGAATTGGAGGCGATGAAGACGGCGGCGCCCACCGATCAGCGCGCCTATTTCGCTCTCGGCGGCTGCTACATGGAGCTGGGACAGCCTGAAAAAGCGATTGCGGCCTATGAGCGCTGGCAAACCCTGGTGCCCGATGCCGATGCCGGGTACGCCGCCATTGCGCAGTACTACGATCAGGAAGGCAAGCTCGACAAAGCCATTGAGTACCTCCAAAAGGCAGTGGAAAGAAGGCCCGACTCCATGCAAAGCCTGGGCATGCTCGCCGGCCTCTACACCAAGGCGAAACGCGAAAAAGACGCCATTCCTCTGTACCGCAAGATGGTTTCCCTGAGCGGCAGCACCCCCGAGATCAAACAGCAGCTCGCCGCCACCCTGCTGGACAACGGGGAGTTCGCCGAGGCCGCTAAAATCCTGGCCGACCTGTCCAAAGAGGATCCTCATGATCCGACAATCCGGATGATGATGAGCCGGGCCCAGGTGGGCGCCCACAATTTTCCGGAAGCGATCGAAACCCTGAAGTCACTGGTGGCGGGCGACCCGGATAACATCGAATTCCAGTTCTACCTGGGAACCGCCTATGAGCAGGGGGGCCAGCCGGCCGAGGCGGTCAAGATCTTCAGCCGGCTCCTTGAACAGTCCAAGGGTGATTCCGAAGAACTGAAGGCTAACCGCGGAGTGTTTCAGCAGCACCTGGCAGCCTCCTATCAGGATATGGGGGAATACCAGAAGGCAGTCGCCATCTATGAGGAGATGGTAAAGAGCGATCCGACGCCGCGCACGTACTTCATGCTGATCAACGCGTATCGGGTCGACCGGCAGTTCGACAAGGCGCTGAGCCTGGGCAAGCAGCAGCTCGATAAAAATCCCAGAGACGAAAACCTCGCTCTGGTTTATGCGCGCAGTCTTGCCGATGCGGGCAAGACCAAGGACGGCGCCGAGATCCTCAGCAAATTTATGCAGAGCAATCCCGACAACCTGGACCTCTATGTCAACCTGAGCCAGATCTACCTGCTGGCCAGGCGGTACAGCGATGCGGAAAAGGTCATGTTGCGGGCCCAGGAACAAAAACTCGACAGGGAGCGTGTGAAGCTGCAGCTGGCTACGGTCTATGACAAGCAGAAAGACTATGACCGGGCTGAATCCCTGCTCAAGGAGATTCTCAAGGAAGATCCCAAGGACGCGATCGCCTTGAACTACATCGGCTATCTGCTCGCCGACCGCGGGATTCGACTGCAGGAAGCCGTCGATTACGTTCAACAGGCACTGGTTCTCGACCCCAACAACGGCGCCTACCTGGATTCGCTCGGGTGGGCTTTCTTCAAGATGAACGACCTGCCGAAGGCCGAGAGGTATCTGCTCCAGGCGGTGGAACTGGAGCGCAAAGATCCCGTGATCCATGATCACCTGGGGGATCTGTACCTCAAAGCCGGCAACCTGGAAAAGGCCCAGGAATTCTGGAAGCGGTCGCTGACCAACGGCGGCGAGCCGGAAGAGGTCCAGAAGATCCGCGGGAAACTGGAAAAGGTTCAGGAAACCATCCGTAAGCAGAAGCGCTCCGAGTGAGACAACTCCCGATCCGCATCCGCTCTTTCGCGAAGGTGAATCTTGCGCTGGCCGTGCTGGGCAGGCGCAGCGACGGGTTCCACGAGATCCGCACGGTCTTCCAGAGCGTTGATCTGCATGATGAGCTTGAAATCCGCCCGTCCGCCCGACTGGAGCTGCGCTGCGAAAATCTCGCTTCGGTGCCCATGGAGCAAAACACCGTGTGGCGCGCCGCCGAAGCACTGGCCCGGGCTGTTTCCCCGCCGGCAGGGGCGGAGATCCTCCTGAAAAAGCGGATCCCGCCCGGCTCCGGGCTCGGCGCAGGGAGCAGCAATGCGGCAGCTGCGCTTCTGAGCCTCTGCCGGTTCTGGCGCCTCGAAGTCCCGGCTGCAGAACTGCGGTCGATCGCAGCCGGCATCGGCTCCGATGTCCCTTTCTTCCTTCAGGGAGGGACGGCCCTGGGAATCGGCCGGGGCGAGGAGATTTATCCTCTCCCCGAAATCCAGCCATCTCACCTTGTCGTCGTGTGCCCCGGGATCCAGATCGCCACTGCAGCCGCCTACCAATCGCTGAATTTGCTGTTGACATCACCGCACACCACCCATAAAATTCAGGGTTTCTGCGGCCGGCTGACGGATGATGCCGGATGTCTGGCTGAGATCTTTAATGATTTCGAGACTTCGATCCTCCCTGCCTACCCGGAGGTCAAGGAAGCGAAAGACTTCCTGACGGAACGGGGTGCGAGGGCGACCTTGCTGTCGGGCAGCGGATCCTCTGTCTTCGGATTCTTCTCAGATGAGGAGTCAGCTCTCGCAGCCTCCCGCAACAGCAGTGTGCGGGAGTCTTGGCGGGTGTTTCCGACGAAGACCCTTTCTCGCGTTGCGTATTTCCAGAGCATGTTTGGGTAGTCGCCGGCGAACCGAAATCGAGTACTGGGGCGTCGTCAAGCGGTAAGACACAGGTCTTTGGAACCTGCATTCGGAGGTTCGAATCCTCCCGCCCCAGCCATTTCGCAACGTTTCCAGGAGAACGATGCCAGCATGAAGCATGAAGGATTCAGGCCGGTAAATGGCGAACTGAAAGTCTTTTTCGGGAATGCCAATCCATCCCTTGCCAGAGAAATCTGCAGCCGGCTGCGCATTCCGCCCGGCAAGACCAATCTCGCTTCGTTCAGCGACGGAGAGTTGTATTTCCAGATCACGGAGAACGTGCGCGGCAAGGATGTGTTCATCATCCAGCCGACCTGCTGGCCGGTGAACGACAACCTGATGGAGCTGCTCATCATGATCGATGCCTTCAAGCGGTCATCGGCAGCCCGGATCACCGCCGTTATCCCCTATTACGGCTATGCGCGGCAGGATCGGAAAGACAAGCCCCGGGTGGCCATCAGCTCGAAGCTGGTGGCGGATCTGCTGACGGCTGCGGGTGCCGACCGTATCCTGACCATGGATTTGCATGCGGGGCAGATTCAGGGCTTTTTCAACATCCCCGTGGACCATCTCTTCGCGGCTCCGGTCCTGATTGACTACCTCAACAACCTGAAGCTCCCGGATCTGACGATCGTCTCTCCCGATGCCGGAGGGGTGGAACGCGCACGCGCCTTTGCCAAGAGGCTGAATGCCGACCTGGCCGTGGTCGACAAACGGCGGACCGCGCCCAACACAGCCGAGGTCATGAACATCATCGGCCAGGTAAGAGGACGAAACGTCATCATCTGCGACGACATGATCGACACTGCCGGAACGCTGGTCAACACCGTCGTCGCCTTGAAGAAGCACAGAGCGAAGAGGATCTTCTCGTGCGCAACGCACGCGGTGCTGAGCGGCCCGGCCATAGAGAGGATGGGCAAGGCGCCCCTGGAAGAGATCATACTGACCAATACCGTGCGGATCGATGAATCAAAGATCCTCCCGAACATGACGATTCTGAGCGTGGCGGGCCTGCTGGCCAAAGCCATTCGCAGCATCCACGATGAGACCAGCGTCAGCAACTTATTTGTATAAGGAAGGAGTCGGATTTCATGCAACAGATCGTAATCGAGGCTCAGCGGCGGATTCCCGGCGGCAAGAATGTGAATCGCCGGCTGCGTAAGTCGGCAAAGATCCCCGCCGTCGTTTACGGAGCGGGGCGGGAGCCCCTGCCCCTCGTGGTGGACCCGGAGACGATTTCGGACATCCTCCACTCGCAGAGCGGGCACAACACCATCTTCGCCGTCAGTGTCGACGGGGGCGCGCAGGCCAACGTCATGGTGAAGGACTACCAGCTGGATCCCGTGCGCGGCAACCTGATCCACGCCGACCTGTATGAAATCGGAATGGACCAACTGCTCAAGCTTACCGTCGATGTCGAGATGGTCGGGGAAGCCGAGGGGGTCAAGATCGGCGGCGGGATCATGGATGTGGTCTTGCGCTCGCTCGAAGTGGAGTGCCTGCCGGGGGATATCCCTAAATCGATCAAGGTGGATGTCAGCCCCCTCCAGATCAATGACTACATCCGGGTGAAGAACCTGCCGGTGGATCCCAAGGTCAAGATCCTCAATGATCCGGAAGTCGTGATCGTGACCATCGTGCCGCCGGTCAAGGAAGAGGTCGTCGAGGCTGCGCCGGTCGAAACCGCCGAACCGGAAGTCATCCGCAAGGGGAAAGTGGCTGAGGAGGGTGAAGGAGAGGGAGAAGAAAAGGGCAAGTCCGCCAAGCAGCCTGACAAGAGCAAGCCTGAATCCAAGTAGCCCGATATCGCGCTGTGAAACTAATTGTTGGTCTTGGCAACCCCGGGGCACGCTACCAGCGGACCCGGCACAACGCCGGATTCATGGTGCTGGACGAACTGGCCCGCGAGGCGCAGGCCCCGTCCTGGTCGGCCGGGTGCCGCTCCCTCGCGTGCACGGCCGCCATCGAAGCGCAGCCGGTGCTGCTGGCAAAGCCGCGCACCTTTATGAACTGCAGCGGCCTGGCCGTGCAGCTTTTGCTGGCCGAATACCGGCTCGATCCGAAGGAAATGATTGTGGTCCTCGACGATATGAACCTGCCCATGGGCAGGATCCGGATCAGGGAACGCGGATCGGCGGGAGGCCACCACGGCATGGAATCGATTGCCGGGATGCTCAACAGTGACGAGATCATCCGTGTGCGCCTCGGCATCGGCGAAGAGAACATGCCCGAAGATAGGGCCGGATTTGTGCTCTCGGCTGTACCCCCGGGCAGGGAAACGGAGTGGCATGAGATGATCGCCAGAGCCGCCCAGGCCGTCCGCATGATGCTCAGCGACGGCATATCCAGAGCAATGTCAGTCTTTAATGCCTGAGGCAGGAAAAAGGAGAAAAAAACCGTGAGAACTTATGAAGTAGCTTTCATCGCCGCACCGACGCTGGCTCCGGAGGAGTTGGATGCGTTCATCTCGCAGATGCAAACCGTGGTCGAGAGCAAAAACGGCAAAGTGGTGAAAGTTGACAACTGGGGGAAAAAGTCCCTGGCGTACAAGATCAAAAGGTTTCGGGATGGATATTACGTCATCCTCACACTCGAAGCCGACGGCGCCATTATCGCCGAGCTCGAGCGCCGGTTCCGCGTCGCGGACCACGTGATCCGTTTCCTTTCGATAAGGATTGACGAGGACGTGAAACGCTCCGAGAAGATGACGGCTGCGCGCCAGCGCAAAGCACCTTCGCAGCCGGCCGCGGCTTCCTCGCCGTTCAGCGAACCGGAGGGCGAGTTCCCAGCGCCCCCGCCAGGATAATCCAAACAAGAAAGGGACATAGACTCTATGCCAGCTCCAAAGAGGTTTTCCGTCAAACGCAAACGCGTCTGCAAGTTCTGCGCTGAAAAAATCAGCTACATCGACTTCAAGGATGGGAAGCTCCTTTCCCATTTCATTCCCGAACGCGGCAAGATCCTGCCGCGGAGAATTAGCGGCGTCTGTTCGGTCCATCAGCGGCAGCTTTCGGAAGCCATCAAACGTGCCAGACACATGGCTATCTTGCCGTTCGTCGCGGATTGACGCAATCATAGGGGAAGACATGAAAGTAATATTGAAACAAGACGTGGAAAAGCTGGGCAAGACCGGCGATGTGGTGAAGGTTGCTCCCGGGTACGGCCGCAATTACTTGCTCCCGCGGCACATTGCCGTCGAGGCGACTCCGGGCAACCTCAAGATCATGGAAATGGATCAACTGGCCGCCGCGCGGCGCGACCAGCGCGAGAAGGGGTCCGCAAGCCTTCTGGCCCGGGAACTTGTGAAGATGGTTGTCACCATCCGGCGCAAGACCGGCGAGGGCGGCACGCTCTACGGCTCGGTCACCGCTCTGGACATCGCCGATTTCCTCATCACTCACAAGATCGATATCGATAAGCGCAAGATTCAGCTCGAGGACCCCATCAAATCCATCGGCGAATTCTCCGTGCCGATCCGTCTGCATCGCGAGGTCACCGTTCCGATCAAGGTGATCGTCGAGGCCGAGCCCGAAGCTGAGGCCTGAGCGGCAAGGTCGTGACAAGGAGACAGAAGACAGGAGACAGAATGCAGGAGTCAGACGCCAGCCCTGCGGTCATCGAGATATCTGTTAAAAGCAAAAAGCCGCCACGGATTTCACGGATGCCACGGATTTTATGAAGGCACTGCCAAAAAGCGTTGTTTATTGCAGCCGCCAGGATGCAGGCAAGGACGACGGCATCATTGGGTGCGCCTCAATGCTCGCATGCCAAACGCATATGAATTGGTGGAATCCGTGAAATCCGTGGAATCCGTGGCTGATTTTGAAGGGGCTAAACAGCAACCGCAAATGTGGTCTGAAATATTCTGTCTTCTGTCTCCCGTCTTCTTCCTTCGAAAAAATAAAAAATACTCCTTCCCTCCGGTCGGGGCTCGTGTAGAATTGCCGCAGCCGAAAAACGTGAATCCCCATGCCTACTGACATCAGCCTGGAAAAAACGCTGCCGTGCAACCTGGAAGCGGAGCGTTCCGTCCTGGGAGCAATCCTGCTCGACGACAAGTCCATCCATGTTGTTCTGGGCAGCCTGCGGACGGATGACTTCTATCTCGAAAGCCATCGCAGGATTTTCGGCAAGATGACGGCGCTCGCGGCCGATGCCACGGCGATCGACATGGTGACGCTGAAGAACGAGCTCCAACGCTCGGACGAGCTCGAGAGCGCCGGCGGCGCAGCCTACCTAGCAAGCCTCACCGATGGCATGCCGCGCGCCGTGAACGTCGAGCACTATGCCCAGATCATCAAGGAAAAGGCCACCCTGCGCCGCCTCATTCAGGTCTCCAACGAGATCATGGCGCGCAGCTACCAGAACGAAGAGCAGGCCGGGGATATCCTGCAAGATATTGAAAGGTCCGTTTTCGAGATTGCCAACCGGCAATTCCAGTCCGGCTTCGGGTCCATCGCGCCCATGGTCGATGCCGTCTACAAGGAAATCGAAAAAGTCTCCAACCGCAAGACGATGGTCACCGGCGTCGAGACCGGCTTCACCAGGTTCGACCAGATGACCGCCGGGCTGCACCCCGCCGACCTGACTATCGTGGCGGCCCGGCCGGGACTGGGGAAAACCAGCTTATGCCTGAATATTGCCCAGCATGTGGCCCTCAAGAAGCATCAGTGCGTGGGGATCTTCTCTCTGGAAATGAGCCGAGTTCAGCTGGTGAAACGGCTGTTGTGCGCGGAAGCCGAAATCGACTCCCACAAGGTCAACACCGGCTTTCTCAACAAGGATGACTGGGGCAAGCTGGGCCGGGCGGCAGGCTCCCTGTCCCAGGCCAAAATCTTCATCGATGATACGGCGGCCATGTCCATCACCGAGGTGCGCTCGAAGGCGAGGCGCCTCAGCCTCGAGCACGGCGTGGACCTTCTCATCGTTGATTACCTGCAGCTGATGAGCGGCACGAATCAGCGCTACGAAAACCGCACTCAGGAGATCTCCCAGATCTCACGCGGCCTCAAGTCGCTCGCCAAGGAAATCAACATCCCGGTCATCGCCATCTCCCAACTGAACCGCGCCATCGAGTCGCGCCGCGGGGACCATCGCCCCCAGCTGTCCGACCTGCGCGAATCCGGCTCCATCGAGCAGGATGCGGACCTGGTGGTCTTTATCTTCCGGGAAGACATCGCCGACCCTGCGGCAGAAAACCGGGGCGTGGCCGAGATCATCATAGGCAAACAGCGCAACGGCCCTACCGGCTCCTTCAAGCTCGCCTTCATGCAGCAGTTCACCAAGTTCGCCGACCTCTACGAGGAGCAGTAAGCAGACACGGCATGCCGTCCGGCCGGATGTCCGCTGAACCGCAAAGACCTCAAAGACCTCAAAGAAAACAGGGTGCGCCGCAAACGCCGCCAAAGCTCCTGTTGATTCATTTTTTGGTTCTTTGCGGTCTTTGTGGTCTTCGTGGTTACTTTGTTGAAGGCGGCTGCGCCGCTTCCGGCGGTCGGCGCCTGTCTGAATCGCAGTCTTGATCCTTAACCCGCATTTCTCACCAGCTTTCTACTGCGGCGGTGGATCCGGGCATGTC
>CAYGWQ010000108.1:0-15685 GCA_964353465.1 uncultured Acidobacteriota bacterium
ACTCCGGAAGCGGTTGCTAAGAAATGTAGGTCAGGCCATCGCGGACTATGAGATGATCGTGGCGGGCGATCGGATCATGGTCTGCCTCAGCGGCGGCAAAGACAGCTTCACACTTCTCAGCCTGCTGCGGAACCTGCAAAAGCGGGCGCCGGTCCGCTTCGACCTCCTGGCGATTACGCTCGACCAGATGCATCCGGGATTCTCCTTGCATGTCTTGGAGGAATATCTGAGCACTGCAGGGGTGCAGTTTCGGGTTGTGCGGCGCAACACCTACTCCATCGTTGCCAACAAAATCCCCAAAGGGAAGACCACATGCTCACTTTGCTCGAGGCTGCGGCGCGGCATCCTTTACAGCATTGCAGTGGCGGAGGGGTGCTCAAAGGTCGCGCTGGGGCATCATGCCGATGACATCCTGCAGACGCTTCTACTCAACTTGTTTTTCAACGGCTCACTGAAGGCGATGCCTCCGGTCTTGAAAAGCGAGGATGGGCGCAACACGGTCATCCGGCCGCTGGCTTACTGTTGGGAGTCGGATATTGCAGCCTACGCGGACCAGCAACAGTTTCCTGTCATTTCCTGCGGCTTGTGCGGCTCGCAGGAGAATCTCAAACGTCACCGCGTGGGCAGGCTAATTGCGGAGTTGGAGAAGGACATCCCCGGGATCAGGGATTCCATGCTTGCCGCGATCGGGAGGATCATCCCTTCGCATCTCATGGACCGAACTCTTTTCGACTTTCACTCCCGCTGCCGGCCCGCGCCACCGGCACGACACCGCTCCCGCAGTTGAACCGTCCGCCTTCTTAAACCACGAAACACACGAAACCTCCGGATCAGGGCTCGTACTACTCACACGCAGATTCGTCGCGTGCTGGAAAGGACATGATGCAGAGAACGCCGACCTGGCAAACAACCGCTCAGCGTTCTCTGCGCCTCTGCGGTGAGATGTTTTGGTTGCAGCTATGCTGCACCGTGCATTTCGTGGTTTTAGTCGGGCAGATAGCGGGCGAACTCGGGTGGAATCCTGGTCTTGTGCAGGACAGGAGTACCCAGTGTAGGGTGCTTGAATCCGAGCAGAAATGCATGCAGGCCCAGGCGGCCCAGGGGATTCAATTGGCTGCCATAGGCCCGGTCGCCCACGATGGGATGCCCCAATTCGGCCAAATGCACCCGGATCTGGTTTTTCCTCCCCGTCTCCAAAGTCACTTCCAGTGAGGTCAGTTGGGGGAACCGCCGCAGGACGCGGTAATGGGTCACGGCTCTCTTGCCGCCGGATCCGTCTGCGATGGAACACATGCGCTTTGCCCGGTTTTCAGCCAGGTATGTGCGGATGGTGCCATGGTCCTGTTTGACCTTGCCCTCGACGATCGCCCAGTATTTGCGCTGAATGTCGTGGCTGCTGAACAGAGCTTGCAGCTTTTCCTGGACGGTTTCCGATTTGGCGAATACCAGCACGCCGCTGGCGAACTTGTCCAATCGATGCACGATAAACAGCTTCTGTTTCGGGTCACGCTCTTTCACATGCTCGCGAAGATAAGCATAAGCTGTCCGCTCCTGCTCGTGCTGGGTCGCAACGGTCAGGAGCCCGGCCGGCTTTTCAATGAGGAGGAGTTCACGGTCCTCGAAAACGATCGTAAGCCCCCGCACGGCAGGCTGGCTATCTCCCTGGGGCGTGATTTCAACCACATCTCCGGGGCCAACCATTTGGCGGGCAATCTTAATGATATCGCCGTTAAGACGAACTTGTCCGCGCTGCAGCAATTGGCGCAGGGTTCGATTGGAAGCACTTGGCACCAAAACTCGAACAGCTTCGAGCAGCGAACTTTCTGCAGGGAGTACGAGTCTCACCTAGCTCCGGTTACAGATGAGCATTCGGGTGGAGTCCACAAAACGAACTGTGATCTTGTTGGGCGGTGTGAAAGCTTGGACGCACCCCAATCCGAAGGTATTATGCTCGATCCAGTCGCCTTCCGCAAAACTGCCTGCCATGCTGTAAGTCTTATGCGGTTTGGCGGAGGCCTCCTGCATGACTTCGGACCAAGTCTGACGAGTGCGTTTGGGAGATTTAGCTTTTGCTGTCTTTTTAACTGCGGTCTTGGTTTGAGGTTTTTCTGCCCGGTAATTATGTTCGCCGGCACAGGTGTTGCACTTGACGCGGCGCGGCTTCGAGCCTTGCATTGTTATTACGGTGTGGGCCAGGACCATCTTGCACTTGGTACAGTAAGCTTCAACGTCCGAACCGGCGGCGATTTTCTTCATGGCATGCCCTCAAAATTATAGTCAGCTTTAATCTTATATATTACCACATTTTGGGGGAAAAACCCTGGGAATTAAGCCATTTGAGCTATTGTCGGCGGATTTATGATCCCCAATGCCCGGATGAACGCAGGTCTTACATCTGATGCGCCCCGGTCTATATTTTGCGCGACATCTTCGCCATGAAGCTGCGGATTTCATCCAGGTTTTCACGGATGAGGTGAATGTCGGCGAGTGTTGGAGGGCTCGCTTCGGCGGCCACAGGGGCTGCGTAACAATCGATCTGTACCTGGATAGACTGTATTTGCGACTGTGCTTGCAGCAATCCCTCGCGCAGAGCAAAAACTTCGCCGTTGAGATCGGCGATATTCTGCAACGTTCCGCTGGTCTGGCTGTTTAACCTTTCCATACTCTGGCATAGGGGACTGTATTGCTGTTCCAGGCTGCGAATTTCGGCGGCGAGCGACGCTAACTTCTCGGGAGATTTCTCATGGATTTGAAAGCCCTCGTTCACCCGCGTGCTGAGGGCGCTCAATTCGGCCTGCATCCGGCACATCTCTTCCAGGCCCAGCTTGCTGAAAGCGGCAACATCTTCTTTCCAAGACGACATTTCCTGCAGCGATGCGGCTTCGCACGGCATTGCCGTCGGAAGAGCCTGAGACTCCATCAATTCCATGCGTTCTAAGGTTTTGCGGTTCTCTGCTCTCAGAGCCAGCACCTCTTTTTCGAGCTCGGGGATCTTCCCCATACTGCCTTCATGGGCTGCTGCTCTGGAGCTCTCCACGGATTGCTGCAGCGATTCGATCAGGTTCTGCAATACCAGATGATTCTTTTTCAACTCACCGATTTCCGAATAGCGAACCGTGACGTTTTGCAGCGTCGTCTTCAACTGACCGAGTTCATGGAAGGCCGCGATGAACTGCGCTTGCCCTCCGTTTGACGGATTTGCGCCCCCTTCATCGAGCATGCCTGCGAGGCGGCATTCGGCGTTCCGCAACCGTGCGTCCAAGCTGTGCAACAGGTCGACGGATGGCGATTCCGGCTTGCCCGTCATCTGCTCGATGCAGGATTGGAGACCGTTTTCGACTCGTTCGATGCGTTGCTGCACTGATTTGAAATCCATTGCACGCAGCTCAATTCTGAGCGCAGCCAGGTCCTCTGCCGTCGGTGCCGGCGGAAGGCTGGCGATCTTGGATATGTGCTGCTCGATCGTTTCCTGGCGTTCGCTAATCCGGGCGAAACTCTGCTGGAGCCGGTCCTCCAACGCCCGGATCTCGTTCCGAATACGGCGGCGTTCGGCCCGTTCAAATTCCAATTCATTGAACCTCTGCTGCAGATCGTGCACGCTCCGACGGATTTCTACCAGATCGACAGATTCAGGATTCTTCGGCTCTTCGTGAACAACCATCGGATTGTATGGCGGATCCGGGATTTCGGGTGGCACGGCAGGCTCCTGGGAGTGCAAGGCGAAGTATTTGGCAAATACCACGCCGCACTTCCTGCAATCCCTCCTGTCCTCTTGGGCGAATCCGCATTTGGGACAATTCACGGTTACGGACTCCGGCGAATCAGGGCTCGTCTCAGGAATCGTTTCCTTCTTTAAATCGGCTGATGTGCGTCGATTCTTCACAAGAAATCCATCGCAAAAATTGCAGAGGTGCCAAAGGATCCCGCCTCATCCTTCGGGGTTTTCGGAGCAGCACGATTTACTCCGAGCAGCCTGAGTTCTGGGATTGGCGGTTCGGGGCCTGATTTTGGTACCACAAAAGGCCTAATATAGTCTTGCCGTCGGCAATCTCTCCGGTCTGGATCATGTGCAGGCACTCTGCCATTGTGTACCGTTCGACGGTGATGTGCTCCCCCTCCTCGAGACGCTGAGCAATGTGTGTCAGACTTGACGCCAGGAAGAGATGGATAATCTCGTCGCAGAATCCCGGGGAGGTGTGAAAGGAGAATTCGTAGCGCAGGACCTCAGCACAGTAGCCGGTTTCCTCTTCCAGTTCGCGCCTCATGGTATCCAGAGGCGATTGACCGCTATCAAGCTTGCCTGCAGGAAACTCGAGAATGTACTTTTGCAGCGGATAGCGGAACTGGCGAATCAGAAGGAGGCTTCCATCCTCCAGAACGGGAACTGCGACAACGCCGCCCGGGTGGTGTACCACCTCGCGAATGACATCGCGTCCGGACGGGAGCCGGACGGTATCGACAAACAGATCTACGACTTTTCCGCGATAAAGCACGTCGTGCTGCGCAACTGCGGTTTCCGGATTTTGTTCATTTTCCATCATTTGCTCCACTGGGGATGTCATCTGGATCGCCGGCACTGCCGGGCTGCTGTGCCGTCTTGATGCCGAGGAGTATCGGTTGTCTGACTGAGGGTGTCCTCAATGGCCCCTCCGGTTCATGTTACAATGAAGCATTGTCTCAATCCGAACTATTGCCAAGGATTGCCGGGAACACAATCTATGCCTGATAATGCCGTTTTCAAAAGGAATCCAGCATGAGCCGGAAGCGCCTGGTCCTGATCGACGGTATGTCGCATATCTATCGTGCCTACTATGCCATACCGAAGTTAAGCAACTCCAAGGGATTTCCTACCAACGCAGTCTACGGCTTCACTTCGATGCTGCGCAAAATAATAGACGATGAAGCGCCCGACTACATCGGGGTCGCATTCGATCTGGAAGGCCCGACCGTGCGGCATGAAAAGTTTGAGGCCTACAAGGCCACACGCAAGCCAATGCCGGAGGATCTGGCCCTGCAGCTTCCATACATCCGCAGAGTGTGTGAGGTCTTTCGCGTGCCGGTCATATCCCAACCCGGTTATGAGGCGGATGACGTTATCGGGACTCTGGCTCGCAAGGCAGCGGATACCGGTCTGACTTCAATCGTTGTCAGCAGCGACAAGGACATGCTGCAGTTGGTCGATGATTACACTGTCATCCTGGATCCGATGAAAGGTCAGAAGATCCTGGATGCACAGAAGGTACTGGAAAAATTGGGGGTTACTCCGGAACAAGTCCCAGATTTACTCGGTCTTTGGGGGGATAGCTCCGACAATATACCCGGCGCCCCGGGGATCGGGGAGAAGGGGGCACGTGAACTTCTCCAGACCTTCGGGACGATCGAAAACTGTCTGACCAACTGGGAGAAGGTAAAAAGGAAGACCTACCAGGAGAGCTTGCGTGATCATGCGGATCTTATCCGGGTAAGTCGCGAGCTGGCTACCATCCACCGTGATCTTCCCCTCGAGTTGGATCTGGATGCGCTCGGGCTGAATCCGCCCGACCGCAAGACGGCATTTCAGCTGTTTGCCGAGCTTGAATTCAAGTCGCTGATGATGGAGTTCCTCGACGAGCAACCAAAAGAAACGCGAGGGATACAGTGGCTGACTCCGGAGAATGCGCAGCGATTCCTGGATGATCTGGAGCTCCATCCACGCTTGTACCTTGCCCTGAAACTGCGCGACCGTGCCTTGGATGGCAAGGAGGCCGAGGTTGCCTGTGTACGCAAAGGCATGAGCGGGCCGGTCCTTCTCGACTTGAAGAACGAGCCGGTCGCAAACGCATGGGAACGTGCGGTGGCCAATCCGGCGCTTAGCCTGATATGCTGGGATGCCAAGCTCTGCCGCCTGGCGCAGGAATACCGCGGCATACCCATGGGCGCCGGCATCGAGGATGTCATGCTCATGGCGTTCCTGACCGCCCCGCACACCGGCGATTACACTCTGAAGCGCTGGGCCCTGGAACAGCTGCATCTGTCGCTCCCCGAACCGGGTGTCACGGGTCAAGGATTGCTGGCCGAAGCAGCCCAAAACCAGATAGCACACATGCTCAGTTGCGAAGTGGAGGCTGTGTCGCGGCTCTATGAACTGCTCTCTCCGCAATTGGACACGCTGGGGGTTCGCCGCCTCTATCAGGAAATTGAGTTGCCGCTGGTTCCAGTGCTGGCCGACATGGAGCGCGCCGGAGTGAAGGTGGATCCGAAAATACTGCAGTCTCTTTCCGCTGAAATGGAGGAGCAGATAACCGGCCTCAGGCGCCGGATCTTTGAGGCTGCCGGGGTCGAGTTCAATATCAATTCTCCCAAGCAGCTCGGTGAAGTCCTCTTCGAGAAGCTCAATCTCCCCATGCTGAAGAAGACACGCAAGACGAAGGGGTACAGCACCGATCAGACCGTCCTGGAGGAGTTGGCCCAGTCCTATGAACTTCCCCAGCTGATCTTAGACTATCGGCAGTTTGCGAAACTGAAATCGACCTATGTGGATAGTCTCCCGACCCTGATCCATCCACGTACCGGGCGGGTGCACACCTCATACAACCAGACCGGTACAGCGACGGGTCGTCTCTCCAGTTCGGATCCGAACCTCCAGAATATCCCGATCCGCACGGAGCTTGGCCGCCGCATCCGCGGCGCATTCATCCCGGAGAAAGGGAACCTTTTCGTGTCCGCCGATTATTCTCAGGTTGAACTGCGAGTGCTGGCGCATCTTTCAGAGGACAATGTGCTTATGGATGCATTCCGGAACAACCAGGATATCCATGAGCGGACTGCAAGGGAGGTGTTTGGCGAGGCCGCGCGCAACAATCCGTCAGACTATCGCCGGCGGGCCAAGGTCATCAACTTCGGCATCGTTTATGGGCTTTCGGCTTTTGGCCTGGCGCAGAGGCTGGCAATCCCGCGCGAGGATGCCCAAGCCTTTATTGATGCTTACTTTGAGCGTTACAAGGGAGTACGGATCTGGCTGGACCGGACCATTGACGAGGCGCGCCGGTCCGGAATGGTTCGCACCCTGTTGGGGCGGATCCGTCCCATTCCGGACATCCATTCCAAGGATTACGCCGTCCGACAGTTCGCCGAACGAACTGCAGTCAATACACCCATCCAGGGCACCGCAGCCGACATCATCAAAATTGCCATGATCCGAATCTGGCAAATGTTGCAAAAAAAGGGGCTATCATCTAAAATCCTCTTGCAGGTTCACGACGAACTGGTCCTCGAAAGCCCCGAGCAGGAGGTTAAGAAGGTACAGGAAATCGTAAGGCATGAGATGGAAAACGCCGTCCCCTTACAAGTCCCGCTGCGCGTAGATATGGGTTTGGGCAACAGCTGGATGGATATGAAATAAATCCGGAACTATAGACTCACCGGATCGTGTAAGCATATGGCATCGTGGAAGCTGGGAAAGAGGGAAGGAATGGCTCAGGCTCGAGGGGAAGTGTTGCCGATGGATGAGTTGGAGCTGGGCCTTCAGCAGGCCGTCCCGAGCAACGACAACAACCTGGTGCGCGAGTTCATTGCCGGCAATGATGCTGCGTTCACTCAGCTGGTCACAAAGTACAAGGACGCGTTGACCAACTACCTCAACATGACGGTCGGCAACTACGATATTGCCGCTGACCTGGCGCAGGAGACCTTCCTTCGCGTATACAAGAATATCGGCCGCTACAGCAACATTTACCAATTCTCGACCTGGCTTTACCGGATTGCGACCAACCTGGCGATCGATGAGATGCGATATCGCAGGCGGCGCGGCCAGGTTTTCTATAACAACGTTTGGGACAGCAGCCGGACCAGCGAAACCGACCGGCCTGAGTTGCAGATCTCCGATGTCCGGCGCGGACCAAGGGATGAGATACTGCGCAAGGAAAGCACCCAGATTCTGGGCGATGCAATCCGGTCGCTGCCCGAGAAATATCGCACGGCCTTTATAATGAAAGAGGTTCAGGAGTTGCCGTATGATACGATCGCCGCAGTGATGAAGTGCTCGACGGGGACCATCAAATCGCGGTTGCACCGGGCGAGGGAACTCCTCCAGCGGAAGCTGGAGCACTATAAGTAGAATTGAATTATGGATTGCCGAGCATTTCACAGACAATTGGAAGACTACCTGGAAGGCGGGTTGGATTTCCCCGCGCGTTTCGGGATGGAACGACACGCCAAGCAATGCTTCGCCTGTGAAAAGGATGTCTCGGAAGCCCAGAACCTCAGGCGAATGGCTCGTGAGCTCCAGCGAGTCGTGGCTCCGGCTAATTTCGAAGCCCAGCTGCTCGCCAAGATCCGGGCGGATAAAGCGCAGCACCGCTTCTGGAAGCTCCGGAACTTCTTTCTTTTTGGCCTGGACCAGCTCCGCTGGCGGACGATAGGGGCCGTCGCTGCAACGGTCGTTGTGGTTGCCGGCGCCATTTTGCTTTTTCATTTCGGGCCCTGGTTCAAGGGCTCCATGCCGGGCCAATCGGACATGATTGTTCAATCCTCGACCCCGCTCGTCGGTGAGAATGATGACCGATCCATGAGCGGCTCCGGGATGCTGTCCAGTGCCGCAGGCGCAGCAGCAACGCCGACAATCATGGGATACCCGTCCGGCTACCTGGGCTCAGATCCATGGGCTAAACCTTATTTTGAACCGGGGGATTCGGAGTACATTGAGTATCTGATTCCTGTATCGGGCGACCGGCAGCTTGTCATGCGGCTGCCCAGGATTATCCGCATACGGTATGATCAGCCCTCGCAGGAGTACTTCATCCGGAATGTGAGCCACTAGAGCTGACCATGCCTGCATTACGTTTGCTGTCTCCATCGCGATTTTGCAGCCTCCTGGTCGTAGGCACCCTCCTTGCCGTGTCCTGTCCGGCATTGGTGGGACAGGAGAATGCGCTGCAGCGGGCGATGGAGTCCCTGGTGCGTGTCAACATCTTCACGAGCAGCGGCTCGCCCGGCTCCGAAACCGCAGTGCCCCCCAGCGGCCAAGGGCTTCAGAATTATCCTCCCCCGACTATCATCGAGTGGATTCCCTCCATCGGCATTGTCATCGACGATAAGGGACACGTCCTGACCTTTGTGGGATACCGCTGGGTGAATATTCACGCGCGTAATCCCCGGATCGAAATCATAGACTCTCAGGGTTTGAAGCGGGTCGGGCGGCTTGTCGGCATCGACCAGAATATGCGGATAGCTGTTATCCGGTCCGAGGCTCCAGCGCTCAAAAAAACCCCTCTGTGCGAGCAGTGTAAGATCAAGGACGGTGTCACCGTTGTGATGTCGATGAGTGATGGCCCCGGGGTTTCCCGGATCGAAAGCGCCCAGGTGCTGTCTGTAGGCACGATTGGCAATCCATCGAGCGGGAGCGAATGGGCCATTAGGATCAGCCGGCCGCTGAGCATTATCGGCGCCCCCTTGCTCAATGCCCGGAATCAGATCGTCGGGATTGTCGCTGACCAGGAAGCACGGAAAACACTATCCGAACCGGCTGCTTCGGTAAACATCTTCCCTGCGTCGCAGCTGCTGAGCTCGGCATTCAAGATTATCAAGGCGGGAGGGGATATTCAGACCGGGTGGCTGGGAGTCACGGTCGATGCGGACGTTGAATCGGACGCCGGCGTAACGATTGCGAATATCGAGAAGGACAGCCCGGCGCACAGGGCCGGCCTGCTTCCCCGTGACGTCATGGTGAAGTGGAACGGCACCCCTATCCGAGACGCGCGCAAGTTCATCCAGATCGTGCAGGATACTCGGATCGGCTCCAAGGCGGACATCGATATCCTGCGCCAGGGGAAGCCGGCAAGGGTAACCGCCATCATTGAAGCCCGGAAGCCGCAGGATCCCCGAGAACGGCTGGTCATCGACTTCCCGGGCGTAATGGCCCTGCCTGGTGCTCAAGTCCCCGACCGCGATGCCCAATTCCAGACTCTGCTGGGGGTCGACCTGGTGCTGCTTACACCGCAGCTGGCTGACTTCCTGCGAATACCCTGGCAGCCCGGTCTTTTCGTGGTGAGTGTGACGAAGCAGACCGCCTTCGACCGCGCCGGCATTTTCGCTGGAGACGTGATCCTGGAGGTCGACGGTATTCGAGCAGCCAATCCGCAGACCTTTTTCGACCACATCAAATCTCTGGCTTCAGGCGGGCGCACGGTATTGCGGCTTTTGCGCAAAGGTGCGGATCTCCGCAAGGTTGTCCAGTTTCCGAAGCTTCCCAGCTCGGACCGTAGACCAAACTAGTTAACTGTCGCGAAACTCATTATCCGATCCGCACCGCCGGCTGGATTGACGTCACATGTGGGGGCGGGCTTTAGCCCGCGCATTAAAGATAACAACCTGGCCCGGTCGATTTCATGACCGTAATTCATTTGTTATTAAGGTGATGTGTGGACAGAAGCCCAGATCTCTCATTCAGGCATACCGGGCACGGGCTGAAGCCCGCCCGCACATGATGGGTCTGGCAGACGGAAGATTTGGTCCGAAAAAGGAGATTCTCTCAAAATGCAAGAGGCCTCCCGAGAGGGAAGCCTCTACTTTGCCGGAATGCGGAATCTGGCCCTATTTGGATGGCACTCCGCGGCCCAGAGGAGAGTAGAACCGTCCTCCCGTGATGGCAGGGTCGCCGGAATAGCCGAGGGCCTTGAAATCGAACCGGTTTTTCGCGTCAGGGTAAACTGCGCCGCGGTGAGCGGGGAGTGCCATCCCCTGTGCGTTCTTATGGCAACGCCCGCACGTCACTGCCTCGGTACTGTGGCAATCGGAACAGCCCAAAGCCTTGTTGGCGTGGACTACTTCGTGGTGGATGGCAGAATACATTTTTGTCTCCACGAACCCATATTTCCCCGAATACGGCAGCCCGACTCTTTTCATTCCATCCGTGATGGCCTTGGCCCAATCGAAGTTGACCCAATAATCCTCGAGGAAATTGGGCATGGCGAGGGTATTGTTCTCCGTGTCGTAAGGCTGGACGGCGGTATGCACCTTAAACGGGAAGATGCGCGCCGCCGGGCTGCGCTTTTCGCCGACAGGGGCATTCAGTACGACAGGCGCTGCAGCATTGATCTTGTCCCCGAGGAGGGCGGCATTGCGGGTGCCATCGTACCAGAGATACGTGGGCACCATGTCTTTGCCCCAGGTAAGCGTCCCGAATTTCTTGCTATACTCCGGCATGCCGTAACGGTCGCTACCTTCGGGTCGATCCTTGCCCGCGGCGGAGTAGTCGCGGCGCAGGAGGGTCGGCGCCATACGCGCAAAAGTGGGGATGTGACAGGTCTCGCATGCGACATTCCGGATGTGGTCATCCAGATGGCGGCTCAGCGGGCCCGCCACCCCATGGGGAGTGAGCCCGTGGCACTTTTCACACACGACGCGGCCTTCTACGGCGGGAGCGGACAGAGACATCCCGGCGATACGATGCTCGGCCGTGGTATGGCAATCCTGGCAGCGCATGTTCAGCGTACCCATGTGCATGTCGATGGGGGTATTGGCTACGGCCAAGACCGGTTCCAGATCCCCGTGCTTGGCGTTGGGAGCCCCGCCGCTATTAAAATGACAGGTGCCGCACGCCTGCCGTGAGGGCCGGCCTACTTTTTGCGCGATTGCAATCAGGTCCAGCGACGGGTCCGGAAAGCCACCCTTGCTTGGATCTTTCCGGTATTTGCCTGTCGTATCATGGCAAATCAGGCAGTCGATGTTTGCCGGATTGGAAAAATCATAGCGTTCATCGATACCGCCGTAGCCGATGTGGCAGGACATGCATTGCTGGTAGTTGGAGCCAATGGCGACGCAGTAGTTATTTACCATGAGTCTGAGACTGATATCCGTCCGGTGCTCATAGCCCACGAGCGTTGGGGAGTACCCCTTCCAGTTCCAGTGAGCCGTTTTAAGCAGGTCCTGCCCCACTTTGGGGTGGCAGCTCAGGCAGGTTTGAGTCACCTCCTGTGCGTTGGGCTTGTCCTTTAAAGAAACCAGGATCGAGTGGTCCGGGGTCCACGGGTGATGGCAGGCGGCGCATTCCGTGGGAGCGGATGCCGGCTTCAGCTGGCGTTCGTGGCATCCGATGCACTGGCGGTGATAAGCTCCCTTCAGGCCGATGCGTGTGGAATCATCCGGCTCATTGGGCAGTCCGTGGCAGCGGTTGCAGCTCTGGGGCGGATTCGCCGCCATATCGTCATGGCAGGACGAGCAGGGACCTCCGAGCTTGATTTCCATGGCATTGTGCAGGATCTTGAGATCCGTCCCCACTCGGTCTTTCTCGTCACTCGAATAGCGGTGGTGGCAGACCCCGCAATCGCCTCCCGTCAACTCGTCATGGATCCGGTGCGAGAAGCCCACTGGTTCGTAATCGTCCGCCTTTGTCTTCAGAAGTGCGCTGTCCAGCAAATAGAAGTTCTTGTAAGCCGACGGGCGCTGAGGGTAGGCCGATTCTGCTGGAGCCCTTGGAGTGGGCCCCTGCGCCTGAATGCGCTGGACCTCCTGGACGGTTCTCACCGAGGCCTGGATGGCCTCGATGTGCACTACGCTGTAGAGCCCGATGAAGGCGAGAAGGCAGGCAATTGCGGCTCCGCGGATCACCCAGGTCCAGAAAGGATTGACCGTCTGCTCACGCTCTTCGCGCATTTGAGCGAGTTGGACTTCCGAGGCCGGTACGTATCCAGGCAGCACCGGGAAGAAGGTTACGAAGATCCGGTAACAGAACAGAATGCTGGAGACGATTGCAATCGTCATTGCAATCTCCCCGATCGATGGGAAGTACGCCTTGGTCGAGTACGGGGGATTGTAGCCCACGAGAAAGACGTTTATGCGGTTCAGGACTACACCGAAGATGATCAACGATACAGTGAAGAAGAGCCAGCCCATCGACCGGCGGACCGCTTTGTTGAGAAAGAGCAGGAATGGGGCGACAACGCCCAGCAAGATCTCGATCAATAGCGAAATCGTCGCAGCGGGATGTTCGAGGAGATTCAGTTGATTATGCCGGACGATGAGGTCCCCGATCTTTACGGCACCATAGGTCCCTATAAACCAGGGGATAATGCGGGCCATCGGAGTCAGAAGTTCCATCTCAGGATTGCGGCCGAAACTGATGTTAGCGTAGATGGATTCCAGGATGACCATCGGGAAGCCCACCATGATGGCCGACAGCAGGAACAAGATGGGCAGGACCGGAGTATTCCACAGCGAGCTCAGCTTCGTGGGGGCAATCAGCATCAAGGCCCCGAGGGAAGATTGGTGCATGAAGGAGAGCACCACACCCGCCACAATAAACATCGGCAGGATGATCTTGATCACGGCATAAAGCATGAGAATGGGCTTCTCTACTTTTCGCAGCAGAGCAGCTCCCCACGCCTTCTCGTTGATTCTGGCCATCAGCCCTTCCAGAATGGCGGGGCTCATTTCGACGCTCAACACCATGAGATAAGCGGTAACGCACATGCCTACCTCGAAGAGCACAGAGTTCCCCTGCCAATTGAAGATTGGTCGCCAGATATTCCAGTAACGGCCCAGGTCGAAACTCAGCGCGATCGCCACCCATAGGTAGCCCAGGAATGCCGTAAGAATGGCGGGACGGAGCAAAGCGTGATACTTTTTCCGCCCGAAAATGTCTATAAGGGCGGCGGTAGTAAAGCCGCCGGCAGCCAGAGCCACGCCACAAGCCACATCGAAGGAGATCCAGATGCCCCAGGGATTGTGATTGTCGAGGTTTGTGACCGTGCCCAGGCCAAGAAGCATGCGCGTGATGCCGAAAGCGAAACCGACGCCCATGAAAATCAGCAGGGTCAGTGTGCCGAAGGTAAAGAAGGGTTTCGAGACCCGATGCGGGTGGTCGCTGTGAATTGGAGTGTTCATTGGGCACCTCCTTCGGGACCCTGGGTGGCAGACGAGCCCGTGCCATTCCCCACAACGGGGATTTCATCGGAATGCTCGGGGTTGTTGCGCCACATGAGGTACGCCAGAAGGCCGTAAAATGCTATGGGGATCATGCCGTATCTGAAGATGCCATGCTGGATCGCCTCTGTCCTCTGCGCCGGAGGAGCACTCGGAAGATCCAGCAGGCCGATCTCCTGCACAGGCCTGCCGGTCAAGTACAACCAGGCTGTTCCCCCCACTTCTGTTTCTCCGTAGACCTTGTTGATGTAGCGGTCCGGGCGCCGCTTGAGGCGGTTTTTCGCCATGTCAAGCAATTCCACCCGGCGGCCGAAGACCAGCGCCTCCGTGGGACACGAAGCCGCGCATGCCGGATTGGCTCCCGTGCCCTGGGCCCGGTTGATGCAGAACTCGCACTTCCGCACTCGAGGCGTCAGGGGTTCGTTGAACTCGTACGCCGGAATCTCAAAGGGACAGGCAACCTGGCAGTACCGGCACCCGATGCAAATGGTGGGATTATATACCACGGCCCCATCGGCCGACCTGGTCAGCGCACCCACGATGCAGGCGGAGACGCAGGAGGGATAGAGGCAGTGCATGCACTGGGCCTTGACGAAGGTCTGCGCCACGCCGGCCTGGTCCGGAGAAGGACTCCCCGGGAACTGGTTGATTACCGTGAATGCGGATTCGGTGGGGCGGCGGAAAGAGCGAAGTATGTCCCGATCCGAAAAAGATTCGGCAGTGCGCGGCAGGTGATTCCTGCGATTGCAGGCCTCCTCGCACTTCCGGCACCCGATGCAGAGCGTAGTGTCCACAAGGACACCCATGGTGTCCTCCGAGGGCGCCTGCTTTTCCTCCGGCGCCCCGGATTCTCCGGCCGCAAGGGCGGAAGTTGCTGTGCCCGCACTCGCCGCCAAGCCCAGCTTTAGAAGCGTTCGTCGGTTTACCTTCCTGTTCATACACATCACCTGCGATAGCTGAGAAGAGTTACTAAGCAGAGTTACTGACAAATAAAGAGCAGTCAGAGGAGATGGCGTATTCAAAGGAGAGCAAGATGAGGAGGACGATGTGGGAAGCTCCCACGAAGACTTGCTTATGTTCGACTGCATGCTGATTTACCCACCCGGGAACCTCTGGAGCGAGACAGGCATGGCTTTCACCTGTCGCCGGTTGATATGACCACGCCGGATCATGAAATCGGCAGCTCGCTTCCCGATGCTCTCTCAGGGACAATTCTTATGTGATAATGTCCAACACCCGAGCCACTGCGGAATAAGAATCGACGGATATGATCGCCGACTTCAAGGCCTCAGTATACCAGCAAATAGTAATGATTTCAACAGCTACGCACGCAAAAAGGACTGCTCGAACTTGGCCCACAGACCGTCATCGACCTCTTCCAACTGACCCTCAACCAGCGGACTGATTAGGTGCTCAGGAGAGGAATCGCCATGCGCTGTTGCCAGCATTTCCTGCAAGCGCGCAATTTCGACGTGGTACCACGCTGCCGCCTTATCGCCGATCTTGAATTGTTCCAACTCATTGGATAGATGCTCGGGCTTCATCGAGCAGACCCATCCCTTTTCATAGGGATGACGTTCCAGCCAATCCAGGTGGTGCGGCAATTCAGTGTTCAGGTCCTGCACGACCCCCGAAATCGGTGCCTGGAAGACGGCCATGCGACCGCCCTGCCGGATGGTGAATAGCGGATCGCCCTTTGTAAACGCTGCTCCCTTGGCGGGCAGTTCAATCTCATTGATGCGGCCGATCATCTTACGCGCGAAGTCATCCATGCCCAACCGCATTG
>CAYGWQ010000109.1:0-15596 GCA_964353465.1 uncultured Acidobacteriota bacterium
AAGGGTGGGCCGCCCTCTCGGCAGACCGCCGAACGTAACCTCGTCGAGGCCCTGGATTCCGGTTGGGCATTTCAAAATCCCGTCCATTGCGAGTTTCGATTTCTTGGCCTTAGCCATAGCCCCACGCGCTCCTGTTCTGTTTTGAATGGAGACCCTTGGTCCCCGGTTTCCGCTTTGGCATGCTGTTCGGGAGTGAGTCTCGGGCGTTCATAGTTGCCTGGTTGTCAGTTTCTGGCATGAGTGCCTTGCTGTTGCTAACGGTCTGGATTTGAGATATTGCGTCGGGACAGGATGTCATTCGCCGCCCCAGACCCTCAGTCGTGAAGCACCACGTTCAGGAGGCCGCTATGGACGGTCAATCCGGCGTCGTCGTACTCGATAAAGCCATGCTCCCTGAACCTATTCATGAAATGACTGATCCGCGACCGGGTCGTGCCGACCATTTGTGCCAGGGTATCCTGATTCACTCTGGGGATTACCGGCTCGGCCCTACTTTCCTTGCCGAAATGGGAAAGCAGTAAGAGAATCCGAGCCAGACGCTTCTCGCTCGAGTTGAATAGCTGGTCGACGAGATCCGCTTCGTATCGGATGTTGCGCGAAAGCAGATGCCTGACAAACAATTCCGAGACATCGTGCTGTTCGTGAAGCATTCGCGCCATCAGCGACTTCTCAATCTTGTCGATGGTGCAATCTGTCATCGCGACCGCCGTTGCCATACGCAGCGGTTGACCGGCAAGGCCTCCCTCGCCGAAAAACTCGCCGGCGCTCAGAATGGCGACGATCGCTTCTTTGCCCTGTTGTGATATTACTGAGAGCTTGACCTTGCCTCGCCGGAGGTAGAACAGGGAATCCGCAGGTTGTCCTTGCCGGAAGATGTTACGGTCCGCTCCACATTCCATAACGGTCTTCCCGCGGAAGATGCCATTGAGTAGAGCTTCCCAATCGACAGGCTGGGTCTTTTTGTTCTCCATAGAAACCTCCCCCTGACCGCTGAAGGCGTCATGTGACGAGGCGATGGTTCGTCACTCTTCACCCGGTAGCGCTCAACCCCTCCTGCTCATCGTTATCGGTCTGCCCCCGGCCCGGTTTATAAGACCCGAGCAAGGCGCTCGGGTGCAAGGCCAAGCAGATCCTTACAGTGGATGAAGCAACAAGGGCAAAATGTATGGGAAAATGTGAGATCCTGTTCGTGAATTCCGTATCTACTCAGGTGTGCTTTCAGGCTGGACCAGGCGCCATTACCTGCGATATCGTCACGGGCATCTCCGCACACACAGCAAACGCAGATCACTTGTTTTTCCTGCAACTGCCGCAATACCTGTCCCATGGCTACCTCCCGGTTTACCCGCCTGTGAGTAAGCATCAATCCGTGCTCGTTCCCTTATACGGCAGCCTTCCCTGCATGGGAACTAGGCAGGCGCCCAGTTATCATGGGGAAAACCCCTAGGATTTCCCGGCCAAAGGAGCAATCTGGATGAAGCAACGGGCGGTTGACGCGGGTATTTCCTGCCCAAATACGCGCTTCGATTGACTCGACACCCGGACGCGATGGATAATGCAGGACGTTCTGGCAAACTGCAAAAATTGCTTACATGCTCGTGGGGAGCGCGCACTGATGGCAAAGAGCAAACGCACGTCGCGGCGCGGCCGCGACGCGGAACACGTGTCCAGGGCGGCGTCGGATGCCCCGGATCGGGAGCATGAGCCGGCAACGGGCTCGGAGGATGACCGCATACCCTTTATGCGGGATTCCGATGAAGAGGATCCGCTGCAAATGACGTCTTTCCCCGTCGTCGGCGTCGGCGCTTCCGCCGGAGGATTGGAGGCGTTCACGCGGCTCCTGCAACACCTTCCCGCCGATACCGGAATGGCATTCGTCTTTATCCAGCATCTCGCTCCTCATCATCCCAGCATGCTGGCCTCGTTGTTGTCGCGAACGACCGCGATGCCGGTCATGGAGGTTCAACACAGCACGCCGGTTCAGCCCAACCATGTGTATATAATCCCGCCCAATACTCTGATGAGCATCGCGGGCGCCGTTCTGGAACTCGAGCCTCGCCCGGAGGAGCGTGGCGCACCCAGACCGATCGATTACTTCTTCCGCTCCCTGGCGGTGGACCGGAAAACAATTGCGATCGGCGTGGTCCTGTCGGGTGCGGACTCCGATGGGGCTGTGGGCCTGCAGGTTATACGGGGAGAGGGCGGCATTGCCATCGTTCAAAGCGAGTGTTCGGCCAAACATCCCGACATGCCGCGAACCGCAATCGCGGCTGGAACCGTCGACCTGATTTTGTCCCCTGAAGAGATTGCGGGCGAGTTGGAAAGGATTGGACGGCACCGTTCCCTGTCCGGACGCGAGCCGGCGATTGTTCCCCAGCAAAACGGCGGGGACGAGTCTCAACTGAACCGGATCTTCGCGCTCATACGGGCAGCCACCAGGGTGGATTTTCGCGGATACAGGCGCGGAACGATCCGGCGGCGCATCACGCGCCGGACAATCCTGCAACGCCATGAGGATCTGGAGGCATACATTTCTTATCTGGAATCCAATCGTTCGGAGCTGCTGGCGTTGTGTGAGGACATGCTGATCAATGTCACCAGTTTTTTCCGTAATGCCGAGGTTTTTCTGGCCCTCGAAAAAGAAATCTTGCCGCGACTGCTGCAGGAACGGTCAAGCGACTTGCCGGTGCGCGTGTGGGTGCCCGGCTGTTCCACAGGGGAGGAGGTCTACTCGATCGCCATGTGCCTGATCGAGTCGAGCGCGAGGCTTCCCACCCCACCCCCGATCCAAATCTTCGGCACTGACCTCAGCGAACGGGGGATTACAATGGCTCGTACGGGCACTTATGCAGAGAACCAGGTCGCCAAGGTCTCGCCGGAACGGCAGGCACGCTTTTTTACGCGCGTGGAGAACGGCTTCCAGGTCGTTAAGTCGGTTCGTGAAATATGCGTCTTCGCGCGCCAGAACTTGCTCGGGGACCCGCCCTTCTCACGTCTCGACCTGATCAGCTGCCGGAACGTGCTGATTTATCTCGAATCTGCGCTGCAGCGCCACGTGGCCGCTACATTTCATTATGCGCTGCGACCGAACGGCTACCTGATCCTGGGCCTTTCGGAGAGTATGGGCACCGTCCCGGGCCTGTTCTCAATCGTCGACAAGCGGCACAAGTTTTTCGCCAGAAACACCGCTCGAGTCGACGCGGAATTCATCGGCCGTGGATTCCCGGGCGAGCAGCAACATAGTCTCCCCCCGGCCGCGCCATCGAACGGCAGGCAGAAGTCAGTCCAGGCAGAGCTTGACAAGGAGGCCGAACGCATCGTTCTGACCGAGTACGGGCCGGCATGGGTGATCGTGAACGAAAGCTTCGATATCCTCCAGTCGCACGGGGACACAAGCCCGTATTTGCGTCTCGCTCCGGGACAGGCCACGCTGGCACTCCCCAAAATGGCGCGGGAAGGCATTCGGGGCGAGTTGCGGAATCTCCTGGCGAAAGCAAAGAGCGGGGCGGGCCCGGCCCAATCGACCATCCTGCAGAAGGGCGGGGATGGCCAGATCCGCACCGTCCGGTTGGAAGTGCGTCGCATTACCGGCCCAACGAGTGGTGGTCGATGTTTTCTCGTCCTTTTTTTCAGCCGCGCAAAGGAGCGGCTCGCCGAGCCGCGCGAACCATCGGGCAGCACGAGCTCACGCCGCAAATCCAAAGGCGACTCGGCCGACCTGGAGCGCCTCCGGCAGGAGCTTATCCTGACCGAGCAGCGCCTCCAGTCCATTATCGACGAACGCGATGCGGCCAACGAGGATCTCACCTCCGCGAATGAAGAGATCCAGTCGAGTAACGAGGAACTGCAGAGCATCAACGAAGAACTGGAGACTTCGAAGGAAGAGCTGCAGTCGAGCAATGAGGAGCTGAACACGGTCAACGAGGAGCTGCGGAACCGCATTCAGGAACTGGGCAAACTCAGCGACGATCTTGCGAATCTTCTGAAAAGCGCAGCCATGCCGATGATGATGATCGACAACGAGCTCCGTATCCGGCGGCTCACGGCGTCGGCCGAGCGCCTCTTCGGTTTCCAACCCGGCGACATGGGCCGGCCGATCGCGGACATTCAGATGCGGCTCAGCGTGGACGACCTGGAACCGAGGGTACGGAGGGTTCTCGAGACATTGAACCCGGAAGAAACGGAGTTGCAGGATCGCCAGGGATGCTGGCACGTCCTGCACGTTCGGCCGTATCGGACGGGAGACAGCCGGATCGGGGGCGCCGTATTGGTCCTGGTGGACATCGACCAGGCCCGGCGCGCGCAGATTGCAGCCGACTCGTCGCGCAGGTTCGCCGAGTCGGTCGTCGAGTCGGTTCAAACGCCTCTTCTGGTGCTGCGGCCCGACTTACGAGTTCGCATGGCGAATCGCGCCTTCTTCCAGTCGTACCGTCTGCGGCCCGCCGACGTTGAGAATCAGTTCTTCTATAAAGTGAGCAGCCAACAGTGGAACCTGCCCGGCCTGCAGACTGCTTTAGAGCGGCTCTCCGCGTGCCAGGAATCGAACGAACCTCTCGAGTTTCAGCAGGAGCACACCATATCAGGCAGGAGGACAGTATTGATCCGAGCACGCAGGATCTATTCCGACGGCGAAAATCAGATCCTGCTCGCAGTAGAGGACATCACAGCCCAGAAACGAGCAGAACGCATTCTGGTCGAAGAACAGCAACGGCTGCAGCGCAGTGTGCGGGTTGGTGAAACGGCCTTGCACGACAGCGAAGCAGCCTTGCTGCGCACCCGCGAGGAATTGCGCGCATTAACAGCAGGCCTGCTCAACACCCAGGAGGAAGAGCGCCGCCGCGTGTCCAGGGAGCTGCATGACGACTTGAGCCAAAAGGTAGCCAAGTTGCAGTTTGATGTGGAAACGCTCGAACAGCAGCTTCCTCCCAATCTGATGGACGGGAAGAAACGGCTGCTGGCGATCCGTGATGAGATTGGCACGCTCTCCAATGACCTTCGCAGGATCGCCTACCAGCTTCATCCTTCAACCCTCAATCACCTCGGCCTCACCGTCGCGATACGCACTTACAGCCAGGAGTTTTCCGAGCGCGAGGGCCTCCCGGTCCAATTCACGGCGCGTAACGTGCCGGCGCGAATTCCACCGGAGGCTGCAAGCTCTCTCTATCGGATCGTTCAGGAGGCTCTGCGCAACGTCGCCAAGCACGCGGGCAAGACAGCGGTGAAAATCAGGCTGACTGGAGGTTCGAGACAGCTATCCCTGTCCATTCGGGATCATGGCATCGGGTTTGACAAACACTCAGTGCAGCACAAGGGCGGACTGGGGCTGATCGGCATGCAGGAACGGGTGCGGCTGGTCCGGGGAGAGTTCTCACTGGAGACGCAACCCGGCCGCGGCGCTACCATCATGATCCGGATACCGCTGAGGTGAGGAGTAGACGATATGCGCCCCCGCTTGCTGCTCGCCGACGACCACACCCTGTTGCTCGAGGGAATCCGGCTCATGCTGGAGCCGGAGTTTGAGCTGGTAGGGAGCGTGGAGGATGGCCAGTCGCTTCTGGCCGCGGCGAAGACCTTGAAGCCCGATATCATTCTCCTCGACATTTCCATGCCGGTGCTGAATGGCCTCGACGCGGCACGCCGGCTCCGAAAGCTGCTGCCTTCGGCCAAGCTGATCTTTCTTACCATGCATTCCGACTCCGATTACGTGGCGGAAGCGTTTCGGGCGGGAGCCATGGGGTACCTCTTGAAACGGGCGGCGGCTTCCGAGCTGAAGATCGCCATCCGCGAGGTGATGAAGGGCCATCACTATGTAAGCCCGCTCGTGACCCGGAACGCCCTGGAGCTGCTGATTTCGTCTGCAAAACCGGGAGGCAAGCCCTCGGACCGCCTGACTCCGCGCCAGCGAGAGGTTCTGCAATTGGTGGCCGAGGGGCGGAGCCGCAAGGAAATTGCGTCCATCTTGAACATTTCCATAAAGACGGTGGAGTTTCATAAGGCGACGCTCGCCCGAGAGCTCAACTTGCACACCGTTGCGGATTTCACTCGCTATGCGATCGAGCATCGCATCATCGCCACCGAACTCCCCTCGTAACGCGAGATCCGATCGAAAACGGCATCATCCCTGACGAGTGCTGGCCCCAAATTGCCAGGGTCTTTTTCCTTGAATACTGGGCGGCTGCCGAGTTCGCCACAAACACTCCAGAACATAAAATGGAAGGAGGCAAATAACCGAAAACCGATCCTCTTCCTTGCTATGGATTGGTCTTTGGCATACAGAAGGAGGTAGTCATGGCGGATAACAAAAGTCAGCCTGTCGATTGGGAGACCATCCTCTCCGGAATCTCCCAAGGGAAAACCGTTAAAGAATACAGCGCAAACCGCAACATCTTCCGGCAAGGAGACCCCGCCGATTCCGTGTTTTTCCTGCGACGAGGCGTGGTGAAGCTCACAGTCACCTCCAAACAGGCCAAGGAAGCGATTGTTGCTGTTCTGAACGCCGGTGAGTTCTTTGGCGAGGGATGCCTGGCAGGTCAGCCGTTGCGCATGGCGTCAGCCAGCGCGACGACGGATTGCACGATTATCCGGATCGAGAGGCAGAAGCTGGCGAGCCTGCTCCACGATCAGCATGCCATCTCCGAAGTTTTCGTCTCCCATCTGCTTTCCCGCAACATCCGATATGAAGCGGATCTTGTCGATCAGCTTTTCAACTCAAGTGAAAAGCGTCTGGCCCGGATTCTCCTGCTGCTTTCTCATTTCGGCAAGGAAAGCAGATCCGAACCTGTGCTTCCCAGAGTCAGTCAGGATGATCTGGCACAAATGGTAGGCACTACCCGGTCGCGAGTCAGTCATTTCATGAATAAGTTCAGGGAGCATGGCTTTATCAATTACGCCGACAGCGGCGGGTTGACGGTCAACAACAGCCTCCTGAGCGTAGTCCTGCACGACTAGATTCGATGCCCAAAAGCGAACCTGGCGCCTCCGCTGCCGGCAATGCCAGAACTCTCAGCTCTTGCGCGGTCCGCTCGCGGAACTGGACAAGCCGGAGGGGCGGCAACCCCAGCAGAGCCGCGTCCGGAGGGAGCGGAAACACTGCCTTCACAGGACATTTCAGGCGCCGGACCTGAGTCGATATGAAAATGATTTCGCATCCCCCTCGACCCAGGCGACACGCGGATCGAATTCGGCTTGTGCCTGCGACAATTCGTTTCGAAGTCGTGTCGATGTCTGCCGTGTCGAACAGGCCATCCTTGGAAATGGCACGCGTAGCGTGTTGCGGCCGGCCTAATCAAGCACTCGTTCCGCTCAAGCAAAAGGTGGCTGGGCACAAACCACCCTCTCTGATTTCCGCATCGAAGTCAAACGATGCAAGAAGGTACGGCGGTCTCGCTCCGTTTCGTTCGCGTGGGGCATTCAGGCCCGCCACGTACCGGACGGCCGTTTGCCAGCGCCGCCCTTGCTAATGCCTACACCTCTGGTCAAGAATGTCCGCCAGCTGGGGGACAGCACTGAGCCGAGGCGGCTACCTCCCCACACGGAGATTGGAGATAGAGCTGAAAAGGCCAAAGACGTTTAGGAGCCACAGAACCACAGCGATAACCACTACCGCATTCAGTATCCCCTTAATGGACCTCTGCATTGGTATGTAGTTGTTAACCAGCCAAAGAAGAACCCCAACCACGATCAGAACCACCACGAGTTGAATCAAAGGCATGATACACCTCCATTGAAATTGTGTGTTCGGAGCAGGCCTACAGGGCGCGGCTCCCGGTTATGCACGGTTCACAGAATTCCGATCGTTCCCGCTTGGGCAACAGCAAGCGTCGTCACGGCAAAAAGTCCCAATAGAATGCTCATAAAATCCCTTTCGATCTAAAAGCTCCCGCAAATGTCGCTCCCTTCTGACATCCGCCTCCCGCCAGTTTGCGGCTGAGAACTAGCGGCACACTTCTTATACCTTGGAGATAGGTCCGTGTCAGTTCAGTACAGCTCACACGTATGGTCAAGATTGCTCACCCCGGTCAATGAAGGACAACGGCACTATCTTTTGAAGGAGTGAATAACTGCAAGTGGCTCGAATCTTCGGATTCGCCTTTATGTAAGCCGCGCTCGATGCGGTCATGAAGCACAAGCCTCATGCCAGTGCCAAGGTTGATAAGGTGGATGAGATCCCCTTCGACTTCAACCGCAAGCTCCCTTCGGTTGCGGTGCGAGCGGGTGACCCTTGGAGGCCGGCCCGCACAAAGAGAAGGTTTGTGCGGATCGGACTCCAATTGGTCCGGCGTTGACGTTATGAGAAGAAGATCTTGAGTAACTCATAAGTCGGTTCGCCGTTCTTCAAGCAACGATAAGGTCTCCCCGTCTTACCGGCGCCCACCTGGTGAAGCGCTCTGTGCACCAATGATTTCGCCGGATACGATAAGTTCTACGCGACGATTCAGCTGGCGGCCTGCGGCGGTATTGTTTGAGGCTATGGGCTTGGTCTCGCCGAGCCCTTTGGCCGGGACCGAATTCATCGCCGACATCCCCTGTTGGATAAGATAGTCGCGCACCGATCCGGCTCGCTGCTCGGACAGGGTCTGGTTGTACGCGTCACCACCTACACTATCGGTATGGCCTTCGACCTCCAGCCTTAAGCCCGGGTGTCCCAGGATTATGCCGGCCACTTTGGCCAACCTCTCACGCGCCAGGGGCCGTAGGTTATACTGGGCCGTGTCGAAGAGAACATCCGACATATTAATGATGAGCCCGCGGGCGGTATCGCGAGTTTCCAGAACCAGGTTAAGCTGGGTCAACAGCTGAGTGCGCAGTTCGGCCTTTTCAGCCTCTGCCTTCCGCCGTAGACGGTCGGCTTCCTGAGCGGCCAGCTGAGTCCTGTCGGCTTCGGCTTGCGCTGCCGCGCGCGCTGCCCGCTCGGCTTCGGCCTGAGCGGCAACTCGTGCAGCATCGTTCGCGAGTTTGAGGCGTTCGGCTTCGGCCTGAGCGGCAACTCGTGCAGCATCGTTCGCGAGTTTGAGGCGGTCAGCATCGGCCTGAGCGGTGGCTCGTGCGGCATCGTTCACGAGTTTGAGTCGGTCAGCATCGGCCTGAGCGGCGATACGTGCTGCCTCTGCCTCCCGTTTGATCCTCGCAGTTTCAGACTGGTCAGCGGCGCTTTTGGCTTCAGCTTGCGCTCTCAGGCGTGCCTCGGCCTCGGTTTCCGCTCTCAGATTCGCCTCCCGGTTGATCCCCGCCTGGCGTTCGCGCGCCACGCGCGCTTCCTCCTGTCGCGTCACCGCGATGGCCCTGGAGTCTTCCGCGGTCTGCACCGCCTCCCGCGCGGCCATCGTCACCGGTTTGCGTCCCGCTTTGCGCGCCTGGTAGGCCTCGGCCTGCTGCAGGGAATTTTCGGCCTTCGCGAAGGTGTCGGCGGCAAACTGCTCTGCACCGCTGGCCCGCGCGATCTGGACGGCGTTGCGCGCTTCATAGAGTTCCAGCGGCATCTTCCGATCCATTTTCAGTGCCAGAGGATTCACCAAATGCTCATACTGGCCTCGCTGCAGCAGCTCATACTTGGCATCTATCGCTTCGATTTTGCCCACCGTGTTCGTGCGCACCGCGTTTTCCATCACGACCAGGTTGCTCGGCATCGTCACCGCGAAGTAGGGCTCCGCTGTCACTGCAAGTCCGAAAACCTGCAATTCGGTGGTCACGTTCAGCTTGCCACTGGTTCCATTTAATAGAACCTCGCCCAGGTTGGATGTGCGGCCTTCGGGGGTGATGGCCCACAGCACGTACGTGAGGTATTCCGCCCCGTACCTGTTGGCGGGTTGCAGTTTATCGAATTCCACTTCGATCTCGATGTAGCCCTGCTTGCTCTCCACTTTGGCCTCGCCGTGGGCGTTCGGCAGGAGATCGGTGCCGCGGAAATCGATCTTGGTAGCGCCGCTGCGGTGTTGGTAATTGATCGCTTTCATGGTCCGCTCCGTCACCGTGATGCGATAAATGGGCATCGTACTGCTTTGGCTGAGAACCGACTGCTGATTCGGATTCCCCGCCTGCGGTGTCTTTGCGGCCAGTAATCCGCATGATAAGCCGCATGACACCAGAAACATGTTAATGATCTTCATTTTCCTCATAGGTCCATTCCTTTTGGAAGCACGACATGCTCGGTTAATAACTCCTTACCGGCGGCCTTTGACTCCTCATGCCGAGCGCTTGTTTGACAAAAAGAGCAGCTCCGCGGCCGCGTCGAACGAGGCTGATCAATCTGGTGACCACATCCCGCTGTCCTCCGGCCTCTTAATCGAGACAAGCGCGTGATCATCCGGCTCTTGGCAGGCATCTCGAGGCCAGGTTTTTATACCTTGAGGTTAGTTGCGTGTCAGTTCTGTACTGCTCACACCTACGGTCAAGATTGCTCATACCGGTTGATGGGGGAAATACCAGTGCAGGCGGGGTGGTGTATCTGTTTAGCCCTGTGGTCAGAGAGATGTCCTTTAACAGCAAAAAGCTGCCACGGATTTCAGGGATTTCACGGATTTTGTGAAGGCACTACCAAAAGGCGGTGTTTCTTGCAGCCTCCAGGATGCAGGCAAAGACGACGACATCATTTGGTGGGCCTCGATACGCGCATGCACTATGCATATGAATTCGTGAAATCCGTGGAATCCGTGGCTGCTTTTGAAGGGGCCAAACAGTTACGGGGTGGAGCGTGGCTTCATCGAGTTTCCGCGCTGACGGGAGAGATTGCGAAGCGTGGGATGACATGAAGCTACAGAGGATGTGTCATCGATGTGGTCGCCCTTTTTCGGCAACGAGCAATTCTGACCACAGGTATGAGCGGTATTGAACTGACGCCGAATTACCCCAATGATACAAAGAGAGTGCCTTTATTTGCCGACCAGGATCCGGCGAGGCGTACAACCATTGGTAAACGGGGTGCTAAAAATCACAATCCGGGTTGCCGCACTGATCCGGCTAAGAGAGGTCATCACATCCGCAAGAGCGAAGGAGAGACGACTATGAAACGAGCGCTTGGATTCGCCTACCTGGCCCTTGTTGTTTTGGGCCTGATTCACGTCCTCAGTCCCCGGCTGGAGGCCCAGAACCGCATCCGGAACGGAAGCAATCAGCCTCGAGACGGAGCGTGTTTTTACCTGGACGCGGGCTACCGCGGCGACAGCTTCTGTATGAACGCCGGCGAAAGCCGGCGGAATGTGGGAGACCGCTTTAACGACAAGATTTCATCTGTCCGGGTCTTCGGCAGAGCCCAAGTCATTGTTTACGAGCATGAGAACTTCGGCGGTGCCAGCAGGACTTTTGCCGGTGGCGTGTCGAATCTGCAGGACTGGAACGATAAAATCACCGCCGTCCAGGTTCAGTCCGACCGGATAGGATTCAGCGGCAGTGGCAGCGAATCTCAAAACGGCGTCTGTTTTTACCTGGACGCTGACTACCGCGGAGAGAAGTTCTGTGTCAATGGCGATGAGAGTCAACAGAATCTCGGAGAGCACTACAACGACAGGATCTCATCCATCCGGATCTTTGGAAGGGCCGAGGTAACAGTCTACGACGATGAAAACTTCAACGGCTCGCGCCAGACTTTCCGACAGGATGTGCCGAATCTGCGTAACTGGAACGACAGAATCACCTCCTTCCAGGTCACCGGAGGCCAATACGGAGGGCAGTACGAAGGCCAGTACGGAGGCCGGGGCGGCGGTTACGAACCTCGCAATGGGGCGTGTTTCTACCTGGACGCGGACCACCGCGGCGACAGCTTCTGTATGAACGCCGGCGAGAGCCAGCGGAATGTGGAAGACCGCTTTAACGACAAGATTTCATCTGTCCGGGTCTTCGGCAGAGCCCGGGTAGTCGTTTACGAGAATGAGAACTTCGGCGGTGCCAGCAGGACTATTGCCGGCGGCGGGATGTCGAACCTGGGAAATTTCAACGACAAGATCTCGTCCATCGAGGTGAGGTGAACCGAGAAGGGTCGTGAGCGCTGGAGTCGCGACCGTCAGGGAGTGGAAATCCATGGAACGGGACCTGTGATTTTTCGCCAGGCATTGTAGTTACCACTTCTGCGAAGGAGTTACTATGAACGAAGTTAGCCTACCCAAACCGGTTAGGACAACCTCCTCAATACGTCGGGTAATCATCCATGCTGCCTTGTTGCTTGTCGGCTTCCTGTTCGGCTTCGTCCCAATGTGGCTCAAGTCTCGCGAATGCTCCGGTAGTCTATCTCAGGCAGAGCACCAGTTAAACATTGGCAGGATAGAAAACGGGCTTGCATCCGCGGCAATCGACGCGCGGCGGGGAGCTTATGAGCCGGCCCGTCAAGCTGCCAGTAACTTTTTTACGTCCCTACGGGCAGAAATGGACAGAGGGAATGATTCGGCCTTCTCGCAAGCACAAAGAGAGGGGTTACAGCCTGCGTTTGCCGGACGAGATGAGATCATCACGCTGCTTGCTCGCAGTGAACCTGCTGCCGCAGACCGGTTGTCTGATCTGCATTTCTCATATCGCAAGATCATAAACAGGTGACAGGGTTGTCCTTCGCCAACTACACCAAAGTTAGCCGGCAGCTCTGCGATGCGGCCCTTGCCTACCTGGCGGACAGGCTCCTGGCCGGAATGAGCAATGTTGACCAGACTTGTGAGCCGTACTGAACTGACACGCGAATTAATCCGCGGTATTAGAGGTGTGCTCCGAGTTGTCCGCCGGAATCTGGTGGGAGAAGGAAAAATTGAGGACTGGGGGGTAATTGGCGTGGCGGAGGCATCGGGAAAAGCATGTGTCATTTCCTCCTATCGCTGCAAAATGGGCGCAAAGGATCAGCTTCAGGCACGTATTCGTCTGGCCAAGGTGGCAGTGCATGAGCTTGGCCACACGCTCGGACTAGACCACTGCTCTGCCGTGGGGTGTCTGATGCAGGATGCCCGGGGACGCGTGTCCACCTGCGACGGCGAGTTCGATTTGTGCGCACGCTGCCGGAGCCAGCTGAAGGCGCAAGGGCATACTCTGCCGGATAACCCCGGCATTCCCTGGTCTCGCATTGACACTTAATCGTGCAGGACCACGCTGAGGAGGCCACTGTGAACCGTCAACCCATCGTTCTCGCTGTAGCCGATAAAGCCTAGCTTCCGGAACTTATTCATGAAATGACTGACCCGCGACCGGGTGGTGCCAATCATTTGGGCCAGGTTATCCTGACTGACTTCCGGAAGCACAAGTTCGGCTCTGCTTTCCTTGCCAAAATGAGCGAGCAGCAAGAGGATCCGCGCGAGACGCTTTTCGCTAGAATTAAAAAGCTGGTCCACGAGATCCGCTTCGTATCGGATGTTGCGTGAGAGCAAATGCGCGACGAACAATTCCGAAATCTCGTGCCTCTCGTGAAGCATGCGCAGCATCAGCAACTTCTCGATCCGGAAGAGACTGCAATCTGTGACCGTTGTGGCCGTTGACATGCGCAACGGCTGACCTGCGAGGCATCCCTCGCCGAGGAAGTCGCCGGCACTCAGTGTGGCGACGATCGCTTCCTTGCCGTGCTGGGAGATAACCGAGAGCTTCACCTTGCCTTTTCGAAGATAGAATATGCAATCCGCGGGTTGTCCTTGATCGAAGATGCGCCGGTCGGCGCTGTATTCGGCAACGGTTTTCCCGCGGGAGAGTCCAGCGAGCAGGGCTTCCCAATCGACAGGCGCGCTTTTCACTTTTGACATGACAAGCTCCCTTTATTTGCTGAAGGCGAACTGAGATACCCGGATAGATATCCGGATAGAAAGGTTACCCCTGTGGGATACGCGTGTCCGTTCCGTATTGCTCACAGACATGGTCAATACTGCTCATGATTGTTTAGCGAGGGGAGACTTCAGTGAGAGGAATCATATGCGTTCAGTTAGTCCCAATTACGAATATCCGGGCAGGACGGTACCTTACTTGGGCCACTCTACCGTGGTTAGCTCGAGCCGCCAAACCGGTCCATTCAAGAACATGGCGCCTTCGAATCTCACGAACGCTGGAACATCCCCTGTGACGAGCCAGTAACGCAGGTCAGGCGGGCTTTTTCCGACCAACGAGGCGATCACGCCGGTGAGTCCACCGATCTTCAGTTTCACAAGCGAGCACATGGTCTTCATGGCTCTACCGCCCAGCAGCACCTCATCCTCCCCCTCCCAGCTCCACTCCATCTCGATCAGGCGCGGCTCCGGCGTGAAGACGGCCATGTGCACCGTCGCACCGGCACCCCCTGGAAGGTTCTTCAACAGCATCAGCGCCATGCCGTTGTACAGATCGGCCGGCATCTCGAACCTTCCGCCTGCCACCTTGTGTTTGTCGTCCTTCTACGCCTGACTTCGGGCCTTGTACTGCCCGCTCTTACGATCGAACGATACCTCCAATGTCGGGTAGGATGGACCGAGCTGCACGAGACGGTAGCCCTCAAGCCTGAAAACACCCTTCTGCGAGAATGTCGCCGATTCATCGTACAGCGAACCATCCTTGAATCTCAGGATCGTGCGGCACTCGACCAGGTTGCCCGTGGGCTTCTGGCTCACCTCGCCGTAGGCGATCGCCGCCCCGTCCAGCGATCGGAGCACAAGGAATCCTCGAAAGTTTCCCTCGATCAGCCGGACACGAATCGGCCCAGCTTCAGCGGCGCATGGCCAGAGCAGCGCGGCGATGACGACGAAAAGTGAGACCGGCTTTGCATTCACGGGCGGCATCCTTTCTTAGCTGAGAGGCGGTGGTGTGGTCCTTCACGATCCCAATGCGCTGTAAGGCTGGGCCATCAGCCATGATTCATCCGGATTCCTAGGCTCTTTGCCTTGCGCCCGCTACCAGCAACACGATCCCGCCAATCAGTGCTATTCCTCCGAGTATTGGAGGAATGGGAATCCGTTTCTGCGTTTCTGTAGTGGCATGAATCGGTCCCAGGTCGAGCAACTTTTCTGTACGAGTGTAATTGATACCCTGATAGGCGAGGGCCAGCACCCCCAGCACCACCAATACAATTCCAATCAAAATGATCGGTTTCATTTGTTCTATCTCCTTTACCAGGCAATCCCTCTTCGGCCTTGTATCAACCGAATCAAGACCATGACGATGGCCACCACCAACAGGATGTGGATGAATCCACCTAAGGTGTAAGAAGTGACGAGTCCCAATAGCCACAAAGCGAGCAGAAGCACAAAAATTGTCGCGATCATACTGATCCTCCCCTCCGGCACCCGCTTCCCACAAGATTATGGTTGGCAGGTAGAGTCACACTATGTATACCCGTCGGCAATCCATGTGTCAGTTCAGTACGGCTCACACGTGTGGTCAACATTGCTCATCCCTGTCAATAAGGGACAACAGCGCTGTGACCTATGCCTCTTTTGATTACGGGAGCGGAGTCTAACCCAGCGCCGTTTGGTGCTCCAATGCGGCGGTGCTTTGGCTTGGGGCGACGTGGATTCTTACTTCGGCGCTGTGTTCCTGGCGGTCATCGACCAGGGGAATGGCATGGTCGTCTCGTTCCATGCCGTCCACGGTCACCGTCATCCCGGCATTCGCGGCGGCCGTTTGCAGGACGGTGATGTGATACACCGTCTCCCGATAACGGTAGTGGACCTTGA
>CAYGWQ010000110.1:0-15544 GCA_964353465.1 uncultured Acidobacteriota bacterium
TGAGAACCTCGGTTCGGCCCGGATTGAACAGCTGGTGGCAAAAGGATTGGTCAAGCCGCAGATCCTCCGGGAGGGAACGGTCGTTTTCGATCCTCATGTCCGGTCCCACCACCACTTTATTGACGAACGTTCCGGGAAGGTCTACGACATACCGTGGGCAGCGCTGCGGGTCACGGGCCAGGCATCCCTGGATGGATTCGAGGTTTCCGAGTATCAGGTGATCATGCGCGGGAGGGCAAGAAAGTGATTTTTTTTGCCCGTAATTTAGAATAAGTCCAAGGTTATAACTACATCAAACTTTGAATGTATCTTTAAAGGAGCACCTATGAAACGACCCCGACTCACAACATCGGCCGGAATCCCGGTCGGAGACAATCAAAACTCCCTCACCGCGGGGCCGCGAGGTCCCCTGCTGGTGCAGGACTGGCAACTGTTCGAAAAACACGCACACTTCAATCGCGAGCGGATTCCCGAGCGCGTGGTGCACGCAAAAGGCTCCGGCGCGTACGGGACTTTCACGGTGACCGGCGACATCACCAAGTACACGAAGGCCAAAATATTTCACAAGGCGGGGAACAAGACCGAGTGTCTGGTCCGATTCTCCACCGTGGCCGGCGAGCGGGGCGCAGCGGATGCCGAGCGCGATGTCCGGGGATTCGCCATGAAGTTCTACACGGAGGAGGGAAACTGGGACCTGGTGGGCAACAACACTCCGGTGTTCTTCGTCCGCGATCCTTACAAATTCCCCGACTTCATTCGCACGCAGAAACGGGATCCGAAGACTAACTTGCGAAGTGCGACTGCGATGTGGGATTTCTGGTCGCTTTCACCGGAGAGCCTTCATCAGGTGACGATTCTCTTCTCCGACCGTGGCCTGCCGCGCAGCTATCGCCACATGAACGGTTATGGGAGCCATACCTACAGCCTCCTCAACGCAAAAAATGAGAGGTTCTGGGTCAAGTTCCACTTCAAAACGATGCAGGGGATTCAGAACATGACCGAGGACGAGGCCCAGAAGATCGTTGGGCAGGACCGGGAGAGTCATCAGCGGGATCTCTTCAATGCCATCGACCGTCGCGAGTTTCCCAAGTGGCGCCTGATGGTTCAGATCATGCCGGAGAAGGACGCCGAAAAGACACCCTACAACCCATTCGATCTGACAAAGGTATGGCCGCACGCCGACTACCCGCTCATCGAAGTCGGGGTGATGGAGTTGAACCGGAATCCCGAGAACTACTTCGCAGAGATTGAGCAGTCGGCCTTCTCCCCTGCGAACATGGTTCCCGGCGTCAGCCACAGCCCGGACAAGATGCTGCAATTCCGGATTTTTTCCTATGCGGACGCTCATCGCCATCGGCTCGGTGTGAACTATGAAAGCTTGCCGGTGAACAAACCCCGCTGCCCGGTTGCCACCTACCACAAGGATGGGCAGATGCGCTTCGACGACAACGGCGGCGCCGCGGTGAACTATGAACCGAACAGTTTCGGCGGTCCCGCAGAGGACGCTCGCTTCAAAGAACCGCCGCTGCGGATTTCCGGTGATGCCGACCGTTATGATCATCGCCGGGGAAACGACGACTACGGCCAGCCGGGAAAGCTGTATCGTTTGTTTTCTGAAGAGCAGAGGCAGAGGCTTCATCACGCCGTTGCCCAGGCCATGCAGGGGGTCCCCCGCGAGATCATCGAACGCCAGCTCGCGCATTTCGAAAAGGCGGATCCATCCTATGCGGCCGGTGTGAGAACCGCCTTGCGGTGGTGATCCGCTGAATCCCAACTGTGGGCGCCGGCTGCCAGACGGCGCTCTGACTTCACCACCCGTATCACCCCAAGCCCCGTCCGGCGGCCGGGATCTATTGCCAGATAGGGAATCGGGAGAATTCTGCGGAAACGGGAGATGCCCGGATGCAGCAAGATGAAATGAACTCCCTGTTTGTCGATTTCACGGACTGGGATCCGAATTCATGCGCGGGATCCGCACCCCGATTTGGGACCCTGCTCAAAGGTGATAGTCGCCGGCCGCCTCTGGCTGGTATAGCACCTTTTCAATCTGGAATCGTCGGATGCCGGACGGAACCTTCCAATCTACCATATCCCCGGCTCGGTAGCCGATCAGGGCAGTGCCTATGGGGGCCAGAATGGAAACCTTGCCCCGCTCAAAATCTGCATCACTGGGAAACACCAGGCGGAAAGTCATCTTCTTGCCGGTAGCCAGGTCCTTCACTTGCAGCTCCGAGTTCATGGTGACCACTTCCGGCGGCACCTCCTTCGAGGAAACCACAATGGCGCGATCCAGTTCTTCTTCGAGATCTTCCATGTATTCCCTGTCTTTTTCATTCCAGGCCTTAGTGCCTTCCAGTAATTGCCGAAGCCGCTTCATGTCGAAATCGGTGATATAGATTGTGCGAGTACTCATGGAAGCTCCCCTTCACCAAACCATTATAGACCAGACCACAGGACCACACCACCATGGCGAGCAAAGGGGGCCGCATCTGGGGCTTGCTCTTGATAAGAATGGTTCTACGGAAACACCCAGATTGCCTCGCGCTCCAGGGTGCGGGCAAGCAGGCTCTTGCCGGCCGTTAGTTGGTCCCATTCTGCGAGGTTGTAGACGAGCAGGTCAGCGTGTACAGGCAAGCCGCCGAGATCCCACCCCAAGGCACGCCGGTAAAATGGCTCCGTTGAATCCTTCACGATGGCGACCAGGTCGAGATCGCTGCCGACTCCCCAGTCGCCTCGAGCGTAGGATCCGAAGTAGGCCAGTCTGCACAGCCCGGCATGTTTGGCGCTTTCAATCCTTATCCACTCGCGTACCGCTCTATCCACCTTTTCTCGATTCGGCCATTTGAGCACGGACGAATTCAATGATCTCACCGGCATAGCAAATCGCCTCATCACTCTGTATGTTGCCGTAATGTTCGAAGGGAGCTCCCTCCGGATGGCCGTTGGCATAACGGGTCGGCAGGTAGAAATTATCTAAAACCATGCCCTTGCTGATAAGGTCCTGGGAGACCGCAACGGGCAGTTCTGATAGCAGCCTGGATATCACATGGCCCCATGCTTCCTGGCCCAAGGAAAGATGCAGCGCTTTCGCGGCCTTTTCAGCAGCCTGCTGGGCCGCGAAGCAGGCCCACTCATGCCGGCCTTCTGCCTGTGACGAACGAGCCTGTTCCAGGTCGCGTTTCGACTGTGCAAACCAATCTTGAGCGCGATTTGCCACTCTGCACCTCTAATGGAAGCTTCGTAACGGCCTATACGAGGCCATTGTCGCAGAGTGACGCGCTAAAATCAATTCAGGCAGAGCGGCAGAGATTGTCGCTCATGGAGGAATCCGAAAAAAATCGAGCGCAACGACCGCACCACATCCAGCATTCTCATCCCGGGGATGGTGATCGACTTCCAGGCAAAGTTTATCCGTGACCCGAACGGCCGCCACAAAATCGAAGGGTACTCGAGCGTGCCCGAAAAAAGCCCCTCGGGGACGAAGGCAAAGTGCCCGGACGGTATTACCACGCGGATCGGCAGTATCCGGCTCGAACGAAATCCGGTTCGGTAACCAACAAACGATCGCGGTCCTTCGCCCCGCGGTGGACATCCATTCCGCTGCCGGCATGGAGCGCCGGCTATGCTTTTCTGAGGACAGCGCACACGGAGGCGCAGAGCGGGCCGCCGATATTGAAGGTGGCGGCCAGATTCGGATGGGGCACCTGCAGGGCAGGCGGGACCTTGCCGAGCAGCTGCCACGCACACCAGCCAACCATCGCCACACCGGTGGCTCCGATCGGGTGACCTTTGGCAATCAAGCCGCCCGAACTATTGATTCCGCATTCTGCATCGTGCCTCGCCTTGCCGTCGAGCCAGTAACGCGCGCCCTTGCCCAAGTCGGCTTTGCCGATAACTTCGGTGCCGATGGCGCCCATCACCGTGAAGCAATCGTGGATTTCCGCCACGTTTATGTCCTTGGCGGACGCACCGGCCATCTTGCAGGCCTGATTCATCGCTCGATAGGCTCCTGCCGGCCGCAACGTGTCACGGCCCGAGCTCGACAGCGGATCGACAGCGTGAGCATATCCGGCGATCTCGACGCAGTCCTTCTTGCTTACGCCGAGCTTGGCCAGCCCTTCGTCGGTGGCCAGAATCACCGCGGCATAGCCGTCGGTGATCTGAGAGCAGTCATACGTCTTGAGCGGCAGGCCATCCACAACGTAGCGATTGATTCCTTCGATGCGCAGGACCTGGTCGAGTGAGACCTGGACCTTCTGCATTTGCGCATAAGGATTCTGGTTGGCATTCCTGTACTCCTCAACGGCGATCTGTCCCAGGTCGGCCTCGCTCACTCCGTAAGCCTTCATGTAGGAATCCATGATCTCGGCGAAAAGGTGCGGGAAGACGAACACTTTGCCAGCCCGCTCCCCGGGATGTGAAAAATAACCCAGGACCTTCCCGATCAGCTTGCCGTCCGCTTTGCCTTCGGCGTCACGCATCTTCTCGTATCCCACGGCAATACCCGTGTCGCCCAGGCCTGCCTGCATTTTGTAAATGGTGGACAGGATGGCCTGCCCGCCCGAAGCGCACGCGTTGTCGACTGCCTCGATCGGTTTCCCCTCCAGCCCGGGGACCATGGCCATGAGTCCTGCCAGCAGGCCCTGTTCATTCAGCAACAAATGGCAGGCGGCGCCGATGGAGCCGACATCGATGGCGGATGGATCCGCGTGGATCTCGCCACAGACCCCGGATACGGCCATGGTCACGATCTCCGGGACCTCCAGGGCCATCAGCTTGCCGAATTTGGATTGGTGGTACGCCGCAATATAGATAGCCTTGCGCATAAGCCTTCCTTGAATCGGTTTTAACAGATGATTGAGTCCTCACGCGATGTTCGCGGCGCCGTCGCTTAAGGGAAATGTGCGCGCTGGAGAGGGCGCCCCTGACGAAAAGTTCAAATCCGTTATTTGCCAGTCGGAGCCTTTTGCTTGAGTTCTGCCAACCAGTTCTGGACGAGGATCATTTCGGTCACGGGCGTCGGCGGCAAATCCTCCACTTTCACCATAAGAAATCGTTTACCGTCGGGCGACAGGTCATAGCTGCGCGTGGGAGCCCCGGTATACACGGCCGGCAAATTATTGAAAAGCTTTTGTGGAATGCTGATCTCCAAACCTTCATCCCTGCGAATGTCCACGAACCACATTGAGGCTCTGTTCCAGTAATAGAGTCGCTTGCCGTCTGGCGCCCAAACGGGGCTGATGCCACCCGCCGTCGAGATCTGCCTCTGGATTGACGGCCCGGCAAAGGACCGTATCCAAACCTCCCGTACTCCTGTTTCATTCGAGGTGTAGGCCAGGAAGCGTCCGTCGGGTGAGAATTCAGGATGTTCCTCCACATACTTGGATTTCAGCTGTGGAGTCAGGCGCCCATTCGCCACATTGAGGGTATAGATGTCCCAACTCGTACCTGGGTGAGCTTCGATAAGCGCTAGCGTCTTGCGGTCCGGATGCCACGATATAGGGCGTTGATCGAACTCACTCGTCCTCAACTGTTGTATATCAGAACTTCTATCCCACGCCCGCCAGAAAAGATTGAATGCTTCAGGGGTGCCTGAAAATACCACGCGCTCATTATCCCACCAGATGGGAGAACTTCCCCTGTCACGCTCCGAAAGCGGAATGTGGTTGCGCCTGGGGATGTCATATACCCAAGTACCACGATCACGTCCCCACACACTGTACGCAATTTTGTTGCCGTCCGGAGAAAGGCGACAAAACCCGTAATACTTCTTCTCAGCAACCGCAGTCTCCATGGATCCTTTTAGGTCCACCCACATAAGTGAGTTTTGATATTCGTGTCCAATACTTCCAGCTGCATAGACCAGGATTCCTGAAGAGGATATGCTGAACTGCCCGGCTCCGGTATCATGGAGGCTATCGTTATGGTTAAGCGCATGCATGATGATGTTGGGAAAAACGGGGCCTGGCTCGCCGATGTTTTTCAGGCGATTCTCATCGAAAGGCACCACCCAGAGATCGCCTTGCCGCAGGAAAACCAAATGTCCGCTGGGAGCGTACCGGGCATCGGACGCATCTTCCAATAGAACGTTCCACTTTCCCGTCTTATACTCCAGAATGGCAACTCGGGGACGTAAGTCCCAGGGGTGCTTCACGACCGTGAACAACACTCCCTTTCCATTTGGCAGACAAAACGGGAGACGGTGCCCACTCTCTTGTCGCTTGGGATCAGGGGTTGTCAATACTTCACGCTTCCCGCCCGCGGCAGAAACTTTGAATAGGCCGGAATCTTCAAAGTTGGAAAACACGATGGTGTTGTCAGACCCCCAACTTGCCCCCCAGTTACCCGAATTGCACAACGGCACGGGGACCCCGCCGTTGATCGATATCTTCCACAGCTTGCCCTCTTTCGAAAATCCCACCTGGCGATCATTGGGTGACAGAAAGGGACTAACACCACCTTCTGTCCCAGCTATTGGCTTGGCTTCCAATTCACCTGATCTTCGCAGGTACAGCTGCGGTGTTGCCTGAGGCTTGTCTTCTCCAGCACTGTAAATGACGAAACTTCCATCGCTGGATATCGCCATGGCGCAGCGAGTGGGGTGCCCTCGATAGTCCACTCCTGCCAGCTATCGGCCGGGCTCCACCTTGATAACCGACTTCACCAGCAAAGGCTTCTGGCCGGGTCGAAGGTAGTTGAGCAAGATGATGCCAATCGAGATGCCCCCGACCAGCAGTGCTATCCCCGCTGCCACAATCCATCCGCGCGACATAAGACGAGCCTTGCCTGCCTTCGGGATTGGCGTATCCGGCTGCTCGATGGCCATCCATGCATCTGCGATGTCTCGAATGCGGAACTTCGGATCCTTTTGCAGGCAGCGTAGCAGGACAGCCTGCAGTTGCCCGGGAGTTTCCCGCGGCAATGCCTGCCAATCCGGCTCGCTTCTGAGGATTGCTGCCATGATCTCGGTGGTCGAGTCGCCGGCAAAGGCGCGCTTTCCGGTAAGGCATTCGTACAGAATGCAGCCAAATGCCCAGATGTCCGCGCGCTTGTCGGCAGCCTTGCCTCTGGCCTGCTCCGGACTCATATATGCAGCAGTGCCCAGAATTACACCTGCACGGGTCATCTGATCTGTGAGCGTCGGTGAATGGCTTGCGTCGGCGGCTGCGAGCTCCTCGTGAAACGCCTTCGCCAGCCCGAAGTCCAGTACCTTGACCTTGCCCTCGGGCGTGATCTTAACATTGGCGGGCTTCAGATCGCGGTGGATGATGCCCTTCTCGTGGGCGGCTTCCAGGCCTTCCGCAATCTGGCGGCACACTTCCCGAGCCTCCTCAACCGGCAGCAGGCCTTTGGAGATGCGTTGCGCCAGCGTTTCGCCTTCGACCAGTTCCAGTACCAGGAACCGCTCGCCTCCGGCTTCTTCCAGGCCATGGATAGCCGCAATGTTGGGATGATTCAGCGAGGCAAGAAGCCGGGCCTCGCGTTCGAAGCGGGCCAGCCTTTCGGGATCGGCCGCGAAGGCATGCGGCAGGTACTTTAGCGCGACCGTGCGTCTTGGTTTCGTGTCTTCCGCCCGGTAAACGACACCCATGCCCAATCTCCTCAACGAGGTGGTAGTGCGCGATCGTTTGTCCAGCCTTGAGCGTCGCTTGCGCCTCGTCTTGAGCGAGCGCTTTGGCCGCCACATCCATAGCAGGGGATTCGATGAAGCGATCAATTCGGGATTGATCCGCAAGAAGCGCTGCCACTTCCTCTCGGAGAGCTTCGTCGCCCGAACAGGCATTCTCGAGAAATGCCATTCTTTCGCCCGGTTCCTGTTCCCGAGCCAGTTGGTACAGGCGCTCGATTTCCTTCCAGCGTTCAGGAGTGATTCCCTCTGCCATGAGTCATCTCCCTCCATAGCCAGAGCTTTGCCTTCTTCCAATCGCGCAGCACCGTGTCGGAGGATACTCCCAGCGCCTCGGCCGTTTCTTCTTCGGTCAATCCACCAAAAAACCGCAGTTCGACCACCTTCGCCTGCCGGGGATCCACGGCCGCCAGGGCGTTCAGTGCCTCATCAAGCCTGAGCAGATCCTCATCGGGTGGCGGCGAAATAACCGCGGCCTCGTCGAGCGCCACTTTGCGCACATTGCCTCCGCGCTTCAGGGCGTACCGCGAGCGGGCGAACTCGACCAGGATGCGCCGCATCAGACTTGCAGAGATGGCGAAAAAGTGAACGCGGTTTTTCCAGTCGACCTGATGCGCATCGACCAGCCTCAGGTAGGCTTCATGAACCAGGGCCGTCGTCTGCAGCGAGTGTTCGGCCCGTTCGCGCGCCATATAGCAATGAGCCAGACGGTGCAATTCGTTATAGACGAGGGGGACAAGCCGATCCCTCGCCGCCGCATCGCCGCGGCGCCAAGCTCGCAGCAGTTGAGTGACTTCCCGGGGCTGGTGTCCCATCACACAACCCCCCGCCTGGTGAAATGCTTATGCTGCTTTTTGCACAATTATACACCGGTTTCATCCAGCCGAGATCAAGCGGGAACATTTCATCCACATTCCCATCTTGAGTCCGGAGACCTTTGCACAGGCACGAACCCAACAAAAGAGGCGGGACATGCGGGTTTTTCGGGCGGGTTTTCGCAATAGGGGCCGAGGGCGGAAAGACCAAGCCGCCAAACAGGAGGCCCCATGGCCAAACCATCGAGCTTGTGCAGAGCATTGCTGGTTCCGGCTCTTCTCCTCAACACATCCGCCGCATTTGCGGGACAAACCGATTGGGAAATCCCCTTTAAGCTTAAGGGGCACAGAATCGTCGTCGAAGCATCGGCAGGCAAGAAGAGCGGATTGAAATTCATGATCGATACGGGAGCCACCTGCAGCGTGTTGGACAAGAGTGCCATCAAGGCCCTTGGATTACAGCAGGAGCCCGATGAATTCCTCATCATGTCATTCGGGCAGCTCACGAAAGCAAAGCGATTCCTCCTCCCTGATCTGCGAATTGGACCGGTTTTCGCAACCCTGCATTGCCTCGAATCGGACCTCGGCCACCTGGGAGTCGATGGCATCATCGGCCTCGACCTGCTGCTGCGCAAAGTCGATCTGGCAAGCTGCGCAACGCAGGAGATCATCAAAGACAAGAACTTCACCATCGCCTTTGAAAGCAGGAAGTTGCGGTTTGGCAGACAGCAGCAGTTGAAACACACAGTTCCATTGGACGTGGAATATTCTCAGATTGTGGTTTTGGCGAGGATTCAAGGCCGTTCCTACCGGCTTTCGGTAGATACGGGCGCCAGCATGATGATCTTGTTCAAAGGGTCACAATTGGGCTCCCTGGAGCCAACGTTTGCGTTTCAGCGCGCGAACTCTTCCAGCCTCGGCGGAAATTCTCAAAGCAGAGAGGTGCTTCTGCCCGTCTTCGAGCTGAGACCCTCGCGGTGGCATAGCCTGGGTGGAGTGGCTTTGGATGCATCGGATCAGCCGCTCGATGGAGTCATGGCTGTAGTCCCACTGAATATCAAAGTCCTCCATTTCGATTTTGTGCGCAACCTCTTGAGTTGGAATAAATGACTGGGTGGCATCTTGCCTGAGATACATACTCGGTGATAAAGTATGCATTATGAAGAATCGCATTACTCTCACGATTGATCCGGCGGTTGCGAGGCGCGCCAGGAAGGTAGCCCGGGCAAGGAATACCAGCGTATCGGGATTAGTCGAGGATTTACTGCGTTCCGCGCCTATTCCGGGAGGAGAAAAGCGGAGCTCCTTTGTGGAGCGTTGGGCGGGGAAGTTTACCGTGGCTGAATCCTCACCGGGAGATCAACGCATGGCAGCTCTCAAGACCAAGTATGATTTGGTGCCTCGATGAGAGTGCAGAATCCGGGCTCATTTCTGCTGTAGACGAATTGCCTACTTTTTCTGGCAGCAGTTCAGCCGCCCCTGGAACCGTACCCACTCCTGGAGTATGTAGTTCAGCATGTTGGCATCCGCCTGATCCGCCTCCTCCATTTCCAGGGTACTCGTAAGCTGCGCCAGTTTCCGCAAGACGCTGTTTTGGCGGATCTTGTTGCTCCCTTCCTCGAAGATCCTGCGGTTCTTGAGGTTGGAGTAATCCGCCTTATAGGGGCCGTGCCATCGAGATTTGTCCTGTTCCAGCCCGGCAACTAACAAAGGCGCCGTGGCCGTCATCAGGTTGCCTGCCGGCAAGCCGAGAATTGCCTCGATGGTACGCACGGCGCTTACCGTAGTCAGAAACCGGGAATCGATCTTCGGCCGTTCCGTGTTGCCGCTGTTATATTTGGAAATGAAAAAGGCGATGCTGCGATGTGAATCGACGTGATCGCAGCCTGCCTGCGCGTCATCCTCCAAGACGATGATTGCCGTGTTCCCCCAGTAATATTCGTTATTGGAGATTGTTTCCACCAGCATGCCAAGCGCCAGGTCATTATCGCCCACGCTGGCGTCCGGAGTCGGTCCTCCCGGGCGGACTCCCCGGGTATGATCGTTCCCCAGCCGCACAATACTGAAATGGGGGAGCGTGTCTTCGCCTGTCTCCCGCTGCAGCCTGGCGATTGGATCGAAGTCCCGTTTCCAGATCTCGAGCCGCAGCACGTCCGGGAACAGTTGCTCGAAATCAGGGAACAGGGGCTGGTGAGCCCCTTTGAATGCCAGCTTCGTCGCAACCGTGCCGCCGGTCACTTTCCCGGTTTCATCAAGAAGCGCATATATGGGAACGGGCCAGGGAAACGGGCTGGCATTCCCGATCAGCGGACTTACCATGTAGGAGGGGAATCGTTCTCCCTTTTTTAAAATCTGCAGAGGCTTCTCGGGATTGGAACAATACTCGCCATACATCATGATCTTCTTGCCGGCCGCAAGAACGCTGTCCCAAATATATCCGCCCTCCGGTGTGTCCACATCGGACTGGTTGTGTTCCACCGGCAGGATATCGTTGTTTCTTCCTTCGGAATCATAAGTGAAGTTGCTGGTCGAGTAGTTGATTTGCCACTGCTGCTCGTTCCAACCTGTGTTCATCCCGGTGGTGCTCCAGGTATGGCCGTTGAAGCTCACCTCGGCGCTGTCGAAGAAGCTGTCGTAGATCCCGAATTCAAGCGCAAGCCTGTGATGATTCGGCGTAAACTCCTCTCCAAAATACAGGCATGTTTCATCGCCGCGGCCGTACTTGAGATCGCCAAACACCTGGTCATAGGTCCGGTTTTCCTTGATGACATAGATGACGTGCTTGAAAGGATTGTAATCGAGCGATCGCTTTGCGGCATTCAGGGAATCGGGGTCGAGTTGAGCATTCCGCTTCACGGCGGCCGTGTACGCACCGAGGTTGGCCATCGCCGTGTCGAGTGCGATTTCGTGCAGCGAGCCTTTCAACAGCGTGGGTCCATACGGACCGGGCTGTGCTCCCGGCGGGAATGGGAGATTGGGTTTGTTCGTTCCGGTCCCTCGTGCCTTGCCGCTTGTCAGATACATGGTTTTGCCGTCGGCACTCACTTCCGTCGTGTGCGGATACCAGAGCGTGGGCAAATAGCCTTTGATCTCATGCCTGAGAATGTTCCCGTCGCCAGCGCTCACCTTGACTACTGCTACGGCGTTGAGCGTGCCCAGCGTGACGAGCAGGATTTTGCCGTCCGGAGTGAATGTCAAGTGATTCGGACCGGCGCCGAGTATTTTCATCTGCTGCATCTCGGGCAACCGGACATCGAAGTCCCCAATGATCCGGCGATAATTTGGAGACGCTGGATCGTTGTCGATCACGGACACAAGATCGCTGTTTTCGACCGCAACATACACCGCGTTTCCGGACGGGCTCGCAACCAGGCATCCGGGGTGGCTGCTGGGAGCCGAGGCAAAATCCTGCTGCCGGCCGACCTGAATCAGCGAAGCTTTCCCAGTGGGCAGGTCCACGGCCGCGACTGCAGAGCCATTGTGCAGGCTGACGTACAGGGTTCGCCCCCGGGGGCAAAGGGCCGTGGCAAAAGGATATTCCGCGGGAATGGCCGGATGCTTAGGATTCAGGTGCAGGTCGAAAACGCGTTTGAGAGCGCGGGTCTTTGTGCTGAGTTCCACGGCAACGTCGCTCAGAGTCAAGGCGGCGTAGATCAGGTCCTCACCGGGATTCTGCGGATCCGGCATCACGGAAATGCCCGAAGGGGTTGGCGCCGGATTGTTCAGTTTGATGCCCTTGGGAAACGGGATCAGCGATGGGGCGATCTGGATCACGCCGTCCGGCGCGAGACCCCGGTCACTCACCCGGTACATTCGAATCCCATTCTGGGTACGGTCCCCCAGCCTGGGATCCTTTTTGGTCGAGGCGATCGACACATAAAGCCGGGAACCGCTGGAACTGAATGCGATCCCGTAATAGGTTGTCGAAATATTGGTCGGCCCATCGAAATTCAGCCCCGTCCCGGGCTCAGGAGTGTCCGACAGCTGCCCGTTCGCGCGATCGTACATTGCGATCGACTTGCGGAAGCCCGACGAGGGGTGGCCGAATCCGTTATTCAAGAAGGCGACATATCGCCCGTTTGGGCTTACTGCCGAGTTGATCGGGAACGCATTGAGATCCGAAAGGAACGTGCCCGCGGGCGGCTCATATAATATCTTGCCGGATGGAAGGGGAACTGGTTGCCAGGACCCGCTCTGGGAAAGCAAAGACGAATCGCATACGCAACCGAGACACAGCAGCAGAAGAGCGATCAGTTTTTTCATCGTCCCACCAAAAAATAATTGTCAGTGCGAAGGGCAGGCCCCGGGTTTTCTCCCCGAGTGGGTACACAGTGCCGATTTTATGACAAATTACTTCTGGCGGAAAGATGCGTTTGCAGTCCTTCGCTTCGATGGAAACCTGGCGTAGATTTTATTTCCCGAATCGGAAGACAACTCCGGCCGACAACCGCTCGTTGTTCTGCCCCTCCTGTCCGAATCGGGTCATCAGATAGTCTGCCTGGATTGCCCGTATGGCAATTGCACGGGTCAGCGGAATATCGATGCCCCCGCCGACGGCCGCAGCAAAAGCAGAGTTGCTGAGATTGAGGCCGAACAGGCCCGTGCTCGAATGTGCCCTCCCGACGAGGACATGAGTGAAGGGAACGATGCGGCCGAGGCGGCGATAGGTGAACCGTGGGCCCAGCAGATACATGTGCTTGCTCTGCTCCGGCCCAACGGCGATAGCCAGAGACAGAATGCGGCTCTCAGGAGATGCATAGTAGCCGCTGAAATCGCCGGCCAGTCCGAACCAGCTGTTGAGGTTCCCCGAAACCGACGCATTCCATCCATTCAGATTATTCGACCAAGAGGAAGTCATGCGGGATAATGAATACCCGCCGAACACCTCCGCTTTCGGCGCCTCCTGCGCAAAGACGGATGCAGAAACGAACACAAAAACAACCAGAGTGACGTACCGATGCTTTCCCATGGCTTGATCCTATCTTAACCAGTCCAATGAGCCCCTGGTCTGATTGATAGGATGTGCGTGCCCTGAAAAAGTTTCACACGGCGCCGATGGATCGGACTCAGGCGACGAGTCTCACCTGCTTACTTTTTCGCGCTTACGCGGAACTTGATCCTAAGTTTGGAACCGTCGGCGATGCCCATGGTGACGAGACCGTCGGCACCCGCCGATTTCAAGACCTGCTTCAAGCCTTCCATGAGGGGCTGACCGCTGACGTCGGCCGTTACCATGTTCATTCCCCACGCAGGCTCTGCGGTTATTTCCACCCCGGAAGCTTTGGAGATCGCTTCCAGAACGCTGCTCAGCGGTGCGTTTTCGAAGCGCAAGCCTTGGGGGAGCCGCTTTTTCATGTTTTGCAGCAGTTGTTCTGGCGTCATCCGGCTTTGCAGCAATTGATCTGCCTCTATCCGTGCTTGCCGCACTTGTTCTGTGGTGATCCCGGATTTCAGGCCTCCACCTTTTGCTTTTTGCCGGAGCGGTTCGATGACCAATCTCTTGCCTTCGAGGCGATACTGGCAACCGATACTCTCGCAAATCACGCTTAAGGCTGTGCGGCCAGTCACGTTGACCACGCGCAGCGTCACCAGTCGCTGCACTCCGGGGTCGACAGAGACTTCGCAGTCCAGGGAGCTCGCGAGCAATCCAAAAACCTCCTGGGGTGAGACCATGTTCACATCGATGGAGACTCGCTTGGCCAGGTCGGTTTGAGCCCACGCAGATGTCGCTATGCAGAGAAAGGCAAGTGCGGTGATCCCGGTACAGGAATGGAATCGGTTCATTTCATTTCTCCTTCTACAATGACGAATCCCGTGCCGGCAGGCAGCCAGTCGTCCGGCCGCTCGGGCCCGATGATCCAGCTGTCTCCGGAAGAACATTGAACCAGCACGACGTCACCATCGGGGGTAATGATGAGCTGGTCCGGAGCTTCGGGTGAACGGGCATTGAACCTCACCAGCATGGTCACACAAGCGAAAACCCCGGCAACTGCCAGAGCCCAAAGCATCATCCTCGATTTCCGGCGCAAGGGCGCGGCTGCCGGATCCAATGCCTCTGCGACCAGCCGATCGACCGCATTCCGGTCCGGTTCGAGAAGTGATCGCAATCGCTCGTCCATGTCATGGTCGTCGTTCACGGTGGTCCTCCAACAGAGTGGCCAGGCTGCGCCTGGCGCGATGGATTCGCATCTTCAAGGCCGAGGGCGAAATGCCGAGGACGCATGCCGCCTCTTCTGTCCCCAGTTCGCCAAAGGCGACGAGCAGGAGCGCCTCCCGCTCGATGCTGGGCAGTCTGGATACAGCCGCAAGCACGCGTTTCTGTTCGTTCCTTTCGATGGCGCGGCTCTCCGGGCTGGGTGCACCGTCGCCATTGCCGATCAAGCCTTCAATGGGCACCCACAGCCGGCGGCGCAGCAAAGCGCGGCCCGCGCGCCGCCGGGCGACGGCAAACACAAAAGCCTCCGCCGAATCCGGGGGACCGGAACCCCGCCAACGCTGCACAAGTGCTGCCAGGCAGTCCTGGGCGATCTCTTCAGCCAGCGCAGGGTCACACGTCCGCGCCATGCAGTAGCGGAGCAGTCGAGGCGCAAGGTCCCGCACGGCAGATTCAATGTCCACATGAATAGAAGTACCCTGATCCCCGATTGGGTCACATGATTTCCGGGCCCGGCCGCTATTGGGTTTGCAAAGTGTGCGCATTCCCGGTTCCATCCGTTTGAATGGCGCGCGGAATTGGTGCAGAGGGTTGCTATCTCTCCAAGGATGCCGCCCTTTACCCGCAAAGCAACCATGCGTGATCGAATAATTCCCGAGAGATGGCGGAACGCCCGCAGTCTACGTTCCCGCCGAAGCAGATCCTGCTCTTCCCTGGAAATAAGCGATCAACACCTGGTTGATGCCGTCCCAGTATTCCTCGGGAGACTTGCCGTAGGATGCGGCGATACACGCTTCCAGCAGGCTTGGCGTGGACCGGCGCGACAGCAGTTCCCCCACAAAACCCGGCCGCGTTTCTTCGAGGTAGCGGACCAGCCAATAGCCGCGCACATAGGCATACACGAGCTCTTCGGGATCACGGACACGCAACTTCCTATCGCTGCGGGAG
>CAYGWQ010000111.1:0-1903 GCA_964353465.1 uncultured Acidobacteriota bacterium
ACTGCTGGCCGGACAGGTCGGGAAGCGCCAAAACCATCGTCAGCCCAATCAGAAAACACGTGCAGGAAGCCACCATCAGGCCCTTTACGAGCTTCATATACCTCCTCAGAGTCATGGTACGCGCACAGGCGCCTTAGCGCGTTTTGGGGCCAACATCTTGTCGTAAGCGAGAGAAAATATTGATATCAGTAATTTTCAGCCATTTCCTCCCGTGGATTCAGGGGAAAAACCAAGATCCCTTGTCTGCGATTTTTCACTTTTCTGCAGGAAGTTTCAGGCCGAAATCCTGTTCTCTCTCCCTGTGTCACCGCCATAGCTTTTGCTCCCGGCAATCTCCACGATTGGTCGTCCGCTGACGTTGTACCAAGTCCTAAACTGGAAATCGGCCGACCAGCGTATCAACCCTGCAAATAGCCCGCAAGCATTGTCGTAACGGTCAGTTTTTGTATTATTATTGGTGGGATTGGAACGGATTACAACCGTGTTGTCGCGGCTTTCAGACTTCTTTTCTGGCGAGGCGGTAATCGAATTCCCTTTCTCGAACAGAAGAAGTGACAGCTCACATTCGTATGCAATAGTGAAGCAGCGCCAGCACGCCAGACGGACATAATAATTACGGACAGCGGCATTACGACGCGTAGGAAGGATCAATCCGGTTCAAACGAGAGTCCACAGAATTCGCCGCAGGCTACGCTGGTATGCCGCAGGAAGAAGGTCCTCATGGTTCAATGCTGCAAGCGAGTTGGGACGTTCATGGCGGTGGTGGCAGTCGCGTTCTGGGCCTTGGCGCAGGATTCGCGCATAATCGGGATCGATCCCGCGGGCGAGAGCACGCGGGTCTTTCTGTCTTATATGAATGCGACCGCCGAAGACAGTTTTGCCAGGATTTTTGAGACTCCGAGGTACCTGGATTATAAGCCGTATGCCCTGCTGCTTACGAATGCATCCGGGCAGGCGATTGTTTCGGTCACGATCCGATGGACAGGGATATCCGCTGATAAATCGATTGTGTTCGACTCCTCCAGCGACAGCCTGATGCGCGGCATGCCGGGCGGCGCAAGCTCGATGATGATGTCGAGTCCGGCTTCCCGGCAAGCCCAGGTGCAGCAAGGGGGCAGCTTTATATCAGCCGATGGTCCCGTGGTGCTTGCCGCCGGCGAGCGGATGATGGTGGCGCCCGGACTTATGGCGAGCGAATCTTTGGCAAAGCAGCGAGGAACGGCAGGTGGATCGGCCAGCATGCCTTCGGCCCTGCAATCGGCGGCGAACGTTTCCGCAACCCTCGATGCCGTAGTGCTGGAGGATGGTACAGTGCTCGGCCCGGACGCCTCGCATACCGTCGATGGGCTATTGTCTCGTAAGGCAGCGATCGACTTTGTGGTCAGAGCTGTGCGCGCAGCCGAGCAGAATGGGATGGATGGCGTTGAGGCGCTGCGCATATTGGCGAATACACAGCCAACACGCGACCAGGGCCCGGAGATTCGCCAACAAAGCAGTATTGCACGCATGCTGATGATGTCGCGCCAGTGGAAGGAACAGCTGGCGAAGATGGAAGCGCTTCAGCTGCCGCGCTTCCACCGGAAATGATTTACTTCCGTTTTATCTCAGGATTGTCGCAATTGCCTTTGCCCGACAGGGAAATAGCAAAATACCTTCAGGCAGGAACAGGCTTTCGGCAGGCACGTCATCCTATCTTCGAATAGATCCCGAACGGGTATAATCAGTAGTCAATCAGTGAAAGTAATCCCTAAAGGGTATATTATTGTTGACAATAACAAAAATTATACCCGATAAGGTATGTATGACGAACAATGAAACGAGCCGTTTTGTGAAGGAACGACGAAGGCGGATGCGGCTAACCCAGCACGATCTGGCGGAGAAAGCCGGCGTCGGGCTCCGGTTT
>CAYGWQ010000111.1:1913-15465 GCA_964353465.1 uncultured Acidobacteriota bacterium
CATGGACAAGGTAAACCAGGTGCTGGCGATGTTCGGCCACCGCCTGGTGCCGCAACCGATCCCCAGAGGGGAGGGTGCACGCGATGCGCAAAGCTGAGATCCGCATGTTCGGATTGCGCGCCGGCGAACTCGTCGAGGACGAAGAAGGCTATCACTTCACCTACGACCCGGAGTACCTGGCCCGGACCGATGCCCTGGCGCTCAGCCGGCTTCTGCCCCTAAGGCCGGAACCATTCCGCGACAAGCGGCTGTTCCCTTTCTTCGATGGATTGATTCCCGAAGGCTGGCTGCTATCCATTGCAGAAAGAACATGGAAGCTTGACGCGCGCGACCGCATGGGTCTGCTGCTTGCCTGCTGCCGGGACTGCATTGGCGCCGCGAGCGTGATCCCGATCCGGGAGGAGACGACATGACCGCTTGCCGCATCTGCTGCGATCCGCTCGAAGGAGGGGGTACCGAGTATCATCCCGCCTGTGCGCGCCGTCTCTTCGGCCACCGGAGTGCGCCTCGCGTCCCCTATACATGGCAAGACCTCAACTCGCTTGCGGAACAGATCGTGAGGCGAAGCGTGGCCGTACCAGGCGTTCAGCCCAAGCTTTCCCTTCATCTGGAGAAGGGCGGAACCGGTCCGGATCGATTCACCCTCGTGGGATTGGAGGGCGAGTTCATTCTCAAGCCGCCGGTGCAGGACTACCCGGAGATGCCCGAGTTGGAGCATCTGTGCATGCTGCTGGCGCGGACGGCCGGAATGGATGTCGCTGCGTGCGGCCTGGTGTCCCTGGTCACCGGCGAATCGGCGTTCATTACGCGGCGCATGGATCGTGCGCATGATCGAGTCCTGCACATGGAAGACATGTGCCAGTTGACCGATCGCATGACGGAAGAGAAATACCGTGCATCCTTGGAACAGGTTGGGCGCGCGATTCTCACTTACTCGCAGAATCCAGGCCTGGATGCGCTCCGGCTCTTTGAGTTGACGCTGTTCTGCTTCCTGACGGGAAACTCGGATATGCACCTTAAAAACTTTTCACTGATCTACGAGGCGGACGGGTTGGTGCATCTGGCGCCGGCATACGACCTCCTGCCGACGCAGCTTTTGCTGCCGGAGGACCGTGAGGAGACCGCGCTCACGCTCAACGGGAAAAAAAACCGGCTTGCACGCGGTGATTTCGCCGCTCTTGCCAAATCGCTTGAGCTGACAGAGCGGCAGATTGCCAATGTGTATGCCCGCACAGCCGTGTGGCTGCAGACGGCGGAAAAAACGGTGCATAAATCCTTCGTTTCGAATCGATCCCGGCATGAGTTCCTGGCGCTCTTATCAGAACGAAGAGACCGCCTCGGCCTTTCTTGAGATGCCGGGTCGGCGCCGGCTCAGGAAAGGCCGGCTGCGGTGTGCCGATGCCTTATCCATAAGGAAGGGAATGATTCCCGTCTAATAGCGTCGTCAGTCCCCGTTCTTAACCTTCCCATCGCCTGCTCCGTCCTTACTTCTGTCCCACCAGGCGGTTGTATTTTTTGATCAACGCCCGCAATTGGTCGTGAGGCAGCCCGACGGCCCGGTTGTTGTCCCTACCCACCATGGTTTCGCCGGCAACGAGTGCGTTGACGATCGCTTCCTCGGTCGCCTGAACGGTCGCATCAAACAGCGGGTTGATCAGGTCGTTCGGCAGCATTTTCAAGGTCGCGAGGTTTGCACTCGCAGCGGCCTCAGGATTGGCAGTCGAGAAAGCGATGAAAATATCGCCGGAGCCGTCTCCCGAGGTGCTTCCCACCCTGGCCAGGCCCAACGGGACGCGTCGTGCCAGTCGTTTCAGTTGATGAGGCAGCAAAGGCGCGTCCGTGGCAACCACGACTATGATCGATCCCTCGTCATCCTTCGGGGACGGCGCCGCCGTGATTTCAAGCCCCACCGGCACGCCTGCAATGCGCAACTGGCGCCGCGATCCATGATTTGCCTGGACCAGTACTCCCAACGTAAAGTTGCCCGCCTTGGTCTCGACTTTTCTGGAGGAGGTGCCGATCCCTCCCTTGAAGCCATGACAAATCATGCCCGTGCCGCCTCCGACTCCCCCCTCGGGCACAGGCCCCGTGCCGGCGCCGTCCAATGCCTGGAAGACATGCTCCCGTTTCACATGGAAGCCGTTTGCATCATTCAAGTACCCGTCCCAGGTTTCAGCCACCACCGGGAGCGACCACGCATATCCGGAACTGTCGATGCCTCCGTTCTTCAGACGCCACGCAATCACTGAGTCGCGAACGAGGCCGACACTGTGCGTGTTGGTGATCATCACCGGGCCTTCCAAAAGACCGGACTCTTCGACCCAAGTCGTTCCGGTCATCTCCCCGTTTCCGTTCAATGAAAACCACCCGGCAAAAACCGGTCCGGACGCCTTCTTGCCTCTGGGCAATATCGCTGTGACACCCGTGCGCACGGGTCCTTTTCCAACTACCAGGGGACCCTCGCCGGATATGATGGTAGCGTGACCGACCTGTACACCCTGAACGTCGGTGATCGCATTCATCGGCCCAGGATTGCCATCAAACGGAATGCCCAGGTTTCTGGCCCGATCTTTTGCAGGCACCGAGGCCGCATCCGAACTGAGGACGCATGCAGCCAGTAGAGCTACCCAATACCCTTGTCTGATCAGCTTCATATGCATGACGCGCCTCTCCGAGACTCAAAAAAGTGATTTCAGCCACGCGTTACTCCGCCAGTTTCTTTAATGCTTTGGCATAGTTCTGATTCACCTTGCCGAGAGCTGCCCTGAAAGCCTTTTGTTGTTTGGCGTCCTTGATAGGGATCAAGATAAGCGACTGGCCGTCCGTTCCCCGATTTTATCGTAAGTCGTGCTTGAAAATGGCGTGGTGGCGTAGCGTAAGCCACCACGCCCATGCCCTCGGAGTAGTATTGGAGATCACTGCTTCATGGTCTTATCTTCATAATAGATCGTCCAAGTCTTGCCATCTTCTGAATATTCCTCTTTATATGTGATTAGTGTTGGCGAGCTTACAGTGGCAGTTGTCCTAACGCGATACAGTTTGCCTCCTGCCATTCCTTCACCGAGACCCGTCCATGTATTTCCTGCCAGGGTGAAGCGGCGGAAATTAATCGATCCCCTGCTATCGATGAGATGCCACTCATAGGATTTCTGATCAGGATTCCATGCCCTGATATACATGTACTTGTAGCTGCCCGCTGGATCTTGTTCTGTGCCCTGGCAGACAACTTGGAAGCCGCCCTCGAACCACGTGCATGCACTCGTACCGACAACCTTTCCGGCAGGACTGAAAGGGGAAGCCTTGTATTCCCCCTCCCACTTCCAGTTGCCGACAAAACTTCCTAACTTTTGGTGTTCCGGTCCAGGTTTAGGAGCTGGAGCCTGCGCCTGGGCGGCCACCGCGAAAAGCAACAGAATCAAGCCAACAGCGACGACCATGCGTTTCATGGAATCCTCCTCATTTAACTCGGGTTTGCGACAGAGATTCTCGTCCGTTATGACTCTGGATGGCAAAACATTTCAGGAAAGCAAGCCACAGGAACCTGAGAGTGAGCAGAATTCTCGCAAGTTGAACGAGAACTTGGATTTGTGTTGAGAGTAAGGTAGAAGGGTCGGGCGGGTCAACAGAAATGTTAGAGCGAATTAAGAGGGCAACTGCATGGTGATTCGGTCAGGCTTCTGCACCAAGGAGAAAGGAATTCAGCAGCATTCCGATGGTGCCTTCCCGGCTGAGGCGCAGCCGGCGGGAGAGGCGAGCCCTAGGGGTGCTGCATCGGCACGAGCCGGCCCTCTCGTTCAGTGATTCTGGAACCGGGTATAAATGCAAGAGCCACCCCGAGGAGCGGCTCTTGATAGATGCCTGGAGCAGCGGGAATTGTGCAACCTTATCGCACTTGCTACGGCCGGATGATACCTTTCCCTCTGCACAGACGGCGAACTCGATCAAGGCCCTGATGTATGGCTTGGCCTCTATTTCGTTACGATCTTTGAATTGTGCCCTGCCACGCACTGCCAGCGACCCGCCAGCTTGACCCAAGTATCGGTCCACGGGTACTTACCGCTGTTATCCTTGCCCTTGTAGGTGCCCTTTACGACTACGATACCGGTAGCAACTGCGGCCTCGCCGTATGCCTGAACCTTGAGGGTCTCATAAGAGAGTAATTCGATCTTGCTTGCCTTGTTTTTCACGTCGGCGATCATGGTAGCTTTGTCAGATACCACTCCATTTTCGTCCGTGCCGATATAGGAATCAGCAATATTGCGCTCGAACCACGAGACATCGTACTGGCGTCCAGCGTCGAGCCATGCCCGCTCCAGAGCGGTCACCTCCTGGACTGCGTTCTGTGCCGCAGGCGGCTTCGTCTGCCCAAAGATCAGGCATGCCAATAGCAATAATAGTGCGACAGCTGCTACTATTCTTTTCATAGATTTCTCCTTCAAGGTTTCGAGAACGTGATGGAATAGAACCGACCAAAAGCTACGCACTGCCCGCCAATGCCTTTCGGCGAATCAGTTCAGTCAGTGGAGAGTGAGCGGGGATATCAACTTGAGCGAGTGATCCAGAACCGGAACCTTGCCACGCAATAGGAGCTTGGATATGGCCCGAGTCTACGCCCGATTCAGACGGAAGGTCAACAGCAATATCCTGATGCGGAAGGCTCATGCGGCGCAGCTCACCCGGATCCCTCTGGCCTATGATTTTGAGCGACTCTATGCTCCATGGCAGACGCCGATCGCAATGCGCGGCGCGTTTTTTGTGCGCTTTGCCGGGTCCAATCCGAGTGATATACTTGCATATATATTTGGAGGTTTACATGGGCAAACCCTTGATGATCCAGGAAGAGGACGACCGCCGGATCGAGAGCCTCAAGCGACGGCTCGGGATCCCGCGCAAGGTTGACGTCCTGAGAGCCGGCATCGACCTGCTGGAAAGGGAAGCCGAGCGCCGCGAACGAATCCGGCGCTGGAAGCGCGCGGCCGCCGTCGTGGCCCCCACGAGCCGGGAAGTGAACGCCGAGTTTCAAGCACACTCCAGGCTGAAGAGGACCTGACCTTGCTTCCCCGCCGCTGGCATCTCTACATCGTCGATTTGGAACCGCGGATCGGGACAAAGCCCGGGAAGCAGCGCCCATACCTGGCTATCCAGCCTTCGGAATTCGGTGAGGCAGGTCTGGAAAGCACCGTGGTCATGCCGCTGACCACCAAGATAGCACCGGAAGACGCATTCCCGCTGCGAGTGCGCATTCCCAAGGGGACGTGCGGGTTGAAGCGAAATAGCGAGGTTCTTGTGGACCAGATCCTGGCCTGGGACAACTTGCTCTTTCACAAGGAATTGGGGATGCTTCCCGAGGCGCTCATCGAAAAAGTGACCTCTGCGCTGAGGGATTTTTTCGACATTTGACGCCGGACGACTGACCACTCTGCTATGCCGTCCTGTCCTTCGCCAAGATCCCGGCCGACGGGTTTCTGGGGTGGGGCGTGCTGGCCCTGGCTCGCGTGCCAGGTGCGTCCTCGCTCAGTGATAGCAGCTCAAATAGCCCCGAACCATTCGCCGCAGGTGCGTTTTGGCGAGCACGACGACATGATCGAGACACTCTCGACGCATGGGCGTGCTCCATCTTGGTTTATAATGATAAAAAAATGGTCGGACGATTTCTAAAGGAGGTGGATTACAGAAATCTGCCTGCGGAAAGACATATCCTTCTCGTCGGCAAGTTCCTGAAGGTCGGCCAGGTACGCAAGGACTTGGTGCCGCAGATCGAACGAGGGCATACGAAGTAGCCGGCGCATTCCAAAATGAAAACGCGGTCCACGCGCATGAGTGGGAAAACCTGGCGTGCTTCCTCGTGCAACACCGGCAAAGCCCGCCTGCTCCTCAGCGCGCGCCGCGTACAATGCTACTTGCCGTTTTGCGATTTCAACGCGCCGAAAAAAACGACCTTTTCGCTGGAAATAAACTGCTCGCGTACCGTCTCCCATTCAAAATCCCGGGTTCCTTTGGGCAATGGATTGACTCTGACTGCAATGATGGCAGATGAGCATTTGCCGCCATTGTGATCGTAGTCTTCGTGGAAACGATATTGCTCCGCAACCTTGTTCAGGCAAGACGGGTCGGCATGCTGCCCCAGGTCCGGCGGTGCAATCCGGAACTGAGGGACCACCAGGCGAAGAGGTCCTGCGCCGATGATGCGGCCGGTCTCGGGATCGAGCCTGGCGGTTTCCAGCTTTTTGCGATTTTCCTCGAATGCGAGGAGGATGTTCACGGCCGGCAGCATCCTGTTCGCATCCAAACCCAAGGTATTGTAGTTGACCCATCCGCAGGGTCCGATTTCCGCCTTGCCGAGTCCCATCACCGGGGTGCCTTGCGGCCATCCCTTTTGTAACTCGTCGATGGTGTGAGTTTTTTCATAACCGTCGAGAGAAATGAAATCCACGCTGTCCGCGGCATCCGCAATACCGACGGCCTGCAACACTTCGTAAACCTTGTTTCCCCGGTATTCGTTGTATGAATCGCCCGACCTGCTCTTTGTGGTGTTTACAAAAACGGCTTCGCTTACCACCCGCGACATGGTTCTGATTTCCGCGGCGGTATAGATTCTGTAAGGGGTGATGCGAGCCGATGGATTGCTTTCCGGAGCACCCGGATTGGTCCCTTTTAAAAACTCCGCTTCATTGGAAAAACCGTCACCGTCGGAATCCTTGTTTGCGAGTGCCTTCACCGCTTTGGCGCCGCGGCTGGCAGCGAGGTAATCGGCGCCGTATCGGTTCAACGTCTCTCTCACATTGCGCTTCTGATTCACATGGATTACATGGCAGTAATCGCAGTGATTTTCCCTGCGCATTTTCCCCGGTTTATCGGTGTCCGGAACTTCTCCACTGCGATGGCAGGTGGCGCAGGAATCCATTGCGCTCCCTTGGAGTTTCGGATATGCGGCGAGAAGAGCGTTGACATCGCTGTCATCGGCATGCCCTTTGTATGCGGAATATGCCGTAGCCATCAAAGCAAATGCGGCTGCGACGAGCACGGGCAACTGTACGATTTTGGATGTGGTCCACATGTTCATCGTCCTCCGGTCCCTGCAAGAAAGTAATAATGCATGGGACATAGAAATTCCGCAAGCGGAACCCAAGACGCATCGAAAACAGCAGCGTATTCCCCGATCCGGTTCCGATCAACGCATCCGTTTCCAACTTCTTTTCCGGCTGTTTGGTGACCAGGTTGATGGATCCGCCCATGGCGTTCGGACCGAGCAAGGGAGAGGAAAATCCCTTGGCAACCTGTATTTCGGCGATGTCGCTGGTAAGAAAGCGGTTGAAGTCGACCGTGCCGTCATAGGGCACACCTTACAACGAATGAAAACGGAGACGCCTGTCCTTCGCCAGTTTCTGTCGCGAAACTCCTTAACCCTCCGTCCTGGACTTGGACTTCGACCTGGACGTGGACATGCACAGATACAAGGCGATCTGGCAAATGGTATGGCTGGAAAGTCTACCTCGGACAAGACCGTCCACGTCCAGGTCAAGGTCCAAGTCCAGGTCCAAGCTGCTCACTCGGTTACTAGGAGTAACCAGCGAATTTCGCGACAGGAACGAGCTAAAACCCGGGCGGGCCGGGTTCTGGGGCCGGCTTGCTGGCTCCGGCGGCTGGACGAACGGGGATCCGGCGCGTCCTTCTCCAATGCCATGTGCGTCCTCGCTCCGTGATATAAACTCAAATAGCGGCGGACCATTCGCCGCAGGTGCGTTTTGGCGAGCACGACGACATGATCGAGACACTCGCGACGCAGGGGCGCAAAAATCAACTGTTTCAATGCTGCCGGGATTTTGGCGAAGCACCGGCGGAGAAATGGGGCCATCGAGCCGAGCCCGTGCCCGCAGGCGGATGGGGCCGAAAAGCAAATCCTCATCCCTGTGATTTTATCTGGGCGATCATTTCCTTAATGCCGCGGAGGATCGGCTGTGGATTTTCCAGGTGCATGACGTGGCTGAGCTCCTCGAAGATAATGTATTTTCCTCCGGGAATGTCTTCGGCCATTTTTTCCTGCGTTTCCAGCCCGAGGCGGGACATTGCCTGCCGGGCTTCCGGGCTGAAACCGGGAGGGACGCCGTTCTCACGGCTGGCCCCGGCGATGAGCACGAGGTAGGGGACACGAGGCAGGGGGCCGATCTCCTTCTCCTGCTCCAGGGATAGGAGCACATAATCCGCTTCCGTACGCGGATTGGCAGGGGCGGCCGATTTCGAGGTCATGCGTTCCAGCAGCTCCAGGTCCGCTCCGGTCAGGATTTTCTTCTGCGCTTCGAGGAGGCCGGGATGGGAGCCGTCCATGAGGATCAATCCGCCCAGGCCTTCGCGAAAGAGGGACGCATACAGCCGGGCGACTCGCACCCCGTACGAATGCCCGACCAGAATATAGGGCTTCGGCACGCCCAACTCTTCCAGGAGCCGGCGGAGATCCAGGGCGGATTGCCGGGCGTGCGTGGGCTTGTCGCCGATTTCGCTCTTCCCGTATCCCGCCCGGTCATAGGTGACGACCGTCGCCATTTCCGCCAGGGGATCGACCAGTGCGTTCCACGTCGTCTGCGGGCCGTTGAAGCCGGAGACGAGAACGACCGTCGGGGAGCCCTGGCCGAATACGCGGGCATGGAGTCTGCGGCCGCCGACGTCGACCATATGCTCCTTTCCTTCGCGAGTCACCTCGGGGATGCGATAGTATTGGGACGGATTTGAGGCATCAGCCGTGACCTTCGCGGCCGGCCGGTTTTCCATCCTGATAAAGCGGTCCAGCGGGGGCTTCGGGGCCTCCTCCGCTGTGTTCGCGGTTTGAGCGGGCTGTGCCTGGACCTTGCCGGCCGGGGCCGCCTTCAACTCCTCGATGAATTTCGCCTCGACCCAGTAAATGTCGCTTTTCCCCCGCTCCCCGGCCGTGAAGAACAGGTATTTCCCATCCGGCGACATTTGCGGCAGGCCGGCCGCCATGCCGAGGTCGATGGCCCGTGGATTGCTCCAGGCTCCGTCCGGCTGTTTGTAGGAAATCCACAGCCCGCCCTCGGTATTCGTCGGTGGTCTGCGCGAACTGAAAATCAGATAGCTTTCGTCCGGCGCGATGAAGGGGTACATATCCTGCCTCCCGACGTTGATGGGCGGGCCCAGCCGTTCCAGTTTCCGGTATTCCCCGTCGGTCCGCCTCGCCATGGTGATGCCCTCGCTGCCGGGGCCTCCGGAAATATCCGTCGTATAAACCGTCCCGTCGAGCGTCATGGACACATACATGCTCTTCATCGGATTGAAAGGGGGGCCGGGATTTTTCGGGCCGCTCCAGCCGGCTCCTTCTTTTTCTACATACCAGATACTCATCGGGATGATCCCGCCACCGGGGAGCGGTTTGTTAGAAGTGTAGTAAAGCCGGCGGCCGTCGGGCGTGACCCGGGGTTCGAAGGCTTCCCAGTTTTCAATAAAGGGCACGACCTTCGGCTCGGTCCAGGTTCCATCGACGCATTTGGACACCATGATGAGATTCAGGCCCCGGCTCGGATCGCGGCGGGTAAAATAAAATTCCTTCCCGTCGGGCGTAAACGAGCAGCTAAATTCGTGTGCTGGAGTCGAAACAATATCGGGCGCGAAAACCTTGGGCGTTCTTCCCGGAGGCGTTTGGCCCAGGCAGGGAACCTGGATTTCCTCTGCAGCAGAACGGCCGGGGGACGCCACGGTCGAGACGAAAAAGAGAGTTGTACATGTGAACGCTAAGAGTAACGCAATCCTTTGCCAAGACGGTCGTGAATTTGCGAGATCCATTTTTCTCCTTTCTATATCATTGGCCATAGCGCGTACTCGACCGCAGAAACTGGAGCACCATTTCGTCCCGAGGGGACAGCCGAAAATCTTCATCCACCCCGAGGAACCGGTTGAAAGGAAAGGGATTTCCCTGGCCTATCGCGATCGGTTCTTGCGCAGGATCGATCCGATCCGGGGGGAGATGGCGAAGGCCCGGCGGAGGCTGGAGCTCTCTTGATCATAGATATGGGCGTCACCGGGATTTTCCACACAGCCCGACCGGACTCCCGGGTACTTCTCCTTCAGCCACTCCGCCATTTTTTTGTCGTCCATGACCAGATGGTTCGGATTCATTGGGAACACTGCCTTGGGACGGAGCTTGTCCATGACATAAGCTGCAAAAGGATGGGAATCCCCGTCCGTCGTCTGGAGGAAGGCGAAGTCGCATCGCTCTCCACGTGTGGCCAGGAAGTCGATTTCCTTCTTGAAGCCTTCGATGTCCTCAGGGTAGAAGCCGGCATAGAAAATTGTCAACCCGTCCGCCTTGATGAGATAATCCAGGGTGAAGGCCGAGTCGTCCACTTCGGCGGCGGAGATTTCCACGTCCCCGAAAGACTTCGTTTGCTGGCCGTCCATGTAGACGGAGTTCTTTCCCCCTCTGTAATCGTCGGCTTTCCGGTGGATGTAGGTGATGTCATCGATCGAATCCTCCAGGCCATGGATGAACTCGAGCGTACCTGTTGCGGCGTGATAGCAAGTGTATAGAGCGAAGACGCTCCAAGGAGCGATTTCTTCGGCGGAGACGTGGCCGTTGGCCAGCATGGGAATGTCCGGTTTCCGGCCGGACTCCTCCTGGTCGATGACGAACAAGTGGTTCTTCGTCTTAACCGCCCAGCCGCGCGTTTTGAGCTGCCAGATCATTGCCTGCACCGCTCCAGGTTTAACTTCAACCGGGCCCATGCCGATGTCCTTTAACTTTAACCGGTAGCGCTTAGCCATGGCATCCTCGAGGGACCTGATTACTGTGGCATTCCCGTGGAGCAGGGCATAGGTGATCGGGGTCGTGCCGTAAACGTCCTGAGCATTCGGGTCCAGCCCGCGGGAGAGAAGAATTTCCGCGATATCACCGTATCCGCGGATGGCGGCCAGATGAAGAAGGGTCTGAGTGAAATTCTTGTCCCGGATATCCGTCCTGGCTCCCTTCTCGAGCAGGCGTTTAACCACTTCCGTGTATCCCTCCCGGACCGCAGTCATCAGAGGGGTTTCTCTCTCATTATCCAGGCTGTTGACATCAGCCCCGCGGTCAATGAAAAAAATCGCGATGTCGGAGACATGAGGATGCGCTGAAGCCAAGACCCGGTGAAGGGGAGTCCGGCCGCCCCCATCCCGGTTGTTGATATCAGCCCCGCCCTCGACGAGCGCCGAAGCGGCTTCCAGCTGGCCGGCCATGGCCGCGAGGTGGAGCGGGAAAAACCTCCGGGACATGACTTCGGTATTCGCCCCGGCCTTCAATAGAACCCGGATGACCTTTGTTTGTCCCTTGAAGGCGGCGCGGTGGAGAGCGGTCCCGACATGGCTTTCAATGCTGACATCTGCCCCGGCGAAGATTAGTTTCTCGACGAGCTCCACCGCTCCTTGCTCCGCGGCAATAATCAGAGAAGTGATGTTAAGCGCATTACGGACGTTGACATCGGCCCCCCGTTCGATCAGCAGACCGGCCGCCGGGGTCCGGCCCTGTATTGCAGCGAAGGCCAGTGGGGTCAGTCCGCGGCCGTTTCTGGCATCGACCTCCGCCCCTTTTTCCAGCAGGAATCGGACGAGGTCGACGTTTCCGCTGAAGGCAGCCCAGTGGAGTGGTGTCTCGCCGCCTTTATCTTTGGCCGCAATCAAGGTGGGGTCCTTGTCGACGAGCGCACGGACCCTTTCCAGATTCCCCTGTCTTGCAGCTTCGTGGATTTCATCGGCCCGTAACGCCGATCCCAACGCGAGGGCGGATATCAAGGAGATCACTGCCAATTTCCAGATTCTCGCCATTGTGGTCCTCCTAACAGGAATCGTAACGCGCCGCCCTCGATCGGAGTGAGTTAAGAAAAGTTATGAGATGTTAAATGATGTTAAAGTTCGGGATTTTCGCTCCGGATCTCTGTAGGCTGGCAGTATGAAACCGAGAAAGGCCGTCATCCTGCTCATCTTGGTTCTGGTCACAGCCGCCCTCCTCGGGCTCGTCGGCGTACAGCTCTTTTTCCTGAATCAGTCCTATGACCTGAAACGGCAGGCTTTTCACCAGAATGTCGAGAAGGTTCTGGCCAGCATCGTCGCCAAACTGGAGACGCAGGAAACGTTGACCCGGGTCACGAGGCTGTCCCTTGAAGTCTGGAAAGAAGGTGAGACAGCGATTGCCAGGCTCAATGTCCGGGATAAGGCCGCGATCAGGGCTCCGGATGGGCCGATCCCCAAAAAATCCCCGCGCTTCTACACCCCGGTCGAACCGCGGGACGAAACCGTGATCCTGCACCTCCGCCGGGATCAGCGGGTGCGGTTGATTGACCTGGCGGAGGAAGCAGAGATCGGCTTTCGTCTCCCCCCGAAATCGGCCCGGAAGGATGACTTGACCAAGGGTGAGCTTCTCCTTGATGCCGTCAAACCCGCCGGGACTCATGTGCTCTCCCTGCCCAACATCAAGTCCACGCCTTCCCGCTTTTATCGCCTTCTTTTGGACGACATCTCCCACGGAATTACGGCAAGGAACGGCCGGGTGGAAAGCGTCGTCTTCGTCCCCACTCTCGATCAGGCCCGGACAGCCATTATCGATAAAGTCCTGGAGCAGCATCTCGCCTACGAGCAGATTCCCATTCTCGAGCGCATTGACACTCCGACTCTGGATAAGACGATCCGGGAGACTCTTGCTGAGAGCGGGATCGGCCTGGATTATGCCTTTGGGATCATCTCCGGCGATGGCTCGTCACCTCTTCTGGCCCGTCCGGAGCAAATGAAGGAAGAGCTGGTCCTGTCTCCGATGCGGGTGAGGCTTTTTCCCCATGACGTCCAAGTCGGACGGGATGACCTGGTCCTTTTTTTCCCTTCCGAAAAAGGGGAGATGATGAAGCAGATGAAGCTTCCGGCTGCTTTGTCGCTGCTCTTCATCCTGATCACCGGTGGGTGTTTCATAGCCGTTGTCGGGACCCTGTTCGCCCAGAAGCGCTTTTCCCGGCTTCTCACAGACTTTGTGAATAATATGACTCACGAGTTCAAAACCCCCCTCTCGACCATCTCTCTTGCCGGCGAGACGCTCACAAGCGCGGAAGCTCCGCCGGACCGTGACAGGCTGGCCCGCTACGGCCGGATCATCCAGGAGGAAAGCCGCCGGATGCGCCATCAAGTGGACAAGGCCCTGGAGATGGCCATGCTGGAGAGGAAGGATCTTGGACTTTCGATCGAAATCCTGAATGTCCAAACCCTCGTGCACAAAGCTGCCGAGCCGTTCCTGGCCGAAATCGAGAAGCGGGGCGGACGTATGGAAATATCGGTGGCGACGGACGTCCCGGATATCGAGGGGGACGAGGTCCACTTGCTGAGCGTTCTCCGTAACCTGATCGACAATGCCCTAACCCGCATTTCTCACCAGCTTTCTACTGCGGCGGCGGATCCGGGCATGTCTACTGCGTTGCGCTCGGTCGGGCTCCTCGACGTACTGTCGAGTACGCCTGCGGAGCCCTCGGTCGCGCGCCTTGTATCCATGCCCGTCTGCACCGCCTCGCTACGAAATCTGGTGAGAAATGCG
>CAYGWQ010000112.1:0-1266 GCA_964353465.1 uncultured Acidobacteriota bacterium
TCGAGGTCCAAGTATTGGAACTTATCTTAGCGCTTAAGGGCTAAAGCCCGCCCGCCCATGATCCTTGAAATTTTTTGGCGGTATTGCAATCACATGTGGCCTTCTGATAGCATTTTTGCTGCTTTCGTGCAATTTTGACACTTCCGTCGGCATTTCAGGGTCGTCGAGATGAACAAGGTTCCCTTCGCCGAGTCGGTCAGGATTATCTCTCGTGGAACGCTGAATTGGCTCGAACAGCGCCCTATCGTGGTTTCATTTGAGGTAACTGATTCCTGCACTTGCTATTGCAGGCATTGCGACCACGGCGGTCCCAAGGATAACACGCCCACCCTTCAGCCGAAGGATTACCGAAGGTACATGGATGTGCTGCATCCCAGTGTGGTGCAGGTGTCGGGCGGCGAGCCATTACTGCGTCCCGATCTGGTTGAGATTGTCCGCAACATCAAGAGCCGATCGGGCCTTCCTTACACTATACTGGTCTCCAACTGGTCGCTCATGACGAAGGAGCGTTACCTGGCGCTCCGTGAGGCCGGCATCAACCAGTTCTCCGTGAGCCTCGATTTTCCTGATGATCGCCACGATGATTTCCGGCAACTTCACGGATTATATGAACATTTGAGCGAGATCATGCCCGCTTTGGCGGCGCTTGGGCATGATGACATCGTTTTGAACAACTGCATCACCAGCGAGAATGTCGCCTATATCAACGCTTGTGCCGACAAGGCGCGCGAATGGGGAGTGAACATCAGCTATAGCGCCTACACTTCCCGGCGCACCGGCTGCCGCGACTATTTCCTGACCTCACCGGAGCAGTTGGACATCCTGAGGCGGGAACTGGCCAAGGTCAAAAGCCGGATGGATGAAAGCAATTGGATCGTCAACGCGGAGAGCACACTGGATGCCACCCAGCGTTATTTCGAAAACGGCAAAGCGCCCGGGTGCAAGGCGGGCCTGCGGTTCCTGGTGGTAACCAGCGACGGCTCGCTCCAGCCATGCTCGATGCAATTCAAGAGGTATCCCCTCCATGATCAGGCCCGGATGGTGAGCGAATTCACCGAGCACAATACCTGTGATGAGTGTTATGTGTCCATCCGTTCCTACCTGGATAAGAGCTTCCCTCAGATCCTGCGCGAGAATGTAACGGGTTTTCTCTCCTTCAAGACCCGGACGTCTGCATAGAACCACGAAATACATTGCCCAGCATCGCCGCGACCAAAACCAACGCTCACCGCAGAGCCACGAAGAAATGGAGCCTCGAAGAGGCGG
>CAYGWQ010000112.1:1366-15453 GCA_964353465.1 uncultured Acidobacteriota bacterium
TGCCGGCGCCTCGCGCCTCCGTGTTCGGCGTTGATGTCTGCATAGAACCACGAAAGACATTGCCCAGCATCGCCGCAACCAAAACCAACGCTCACCGCAGAGCCACGAAGAAATGGAGCCTCGAAGAGGCGGCAGACACTAGCCCCGGCCGTGAGGCCGGGGTTGCAGGCCATTGGCATGAGCGCCGAAGGTGCGACACATAATATGTGTGCCGGTCCTTCGGACCTCAACTCTTTGTCGTACGAAACCCCGCCCTCACGGGCGGGGCTATTCCCTGCCGGCGCCTCGCGCCTCCGTGTTCGGCGTTGATGTCTGCATAGAACCACGAAATACACAAAACTGGTCTTTCGTGTATTTCGTGTATTTCGTGGTTAAAAAAGCCCGGGAGCCGATGTTCTATGGGCGGGGGCGTTTTTTGCGGACCTGATAGGTGCGGGCCAGTTCCATAAAGATCCCCACATCCCTGTCCAGGTCCGTCTGGGTGCCATCGAAGAAGAAATTGCGGATCGGAATATCGTCATGGTCGGCGCTGATTTTCGGGTAGACCGCTTCAGTGACGATGCCGTTCATACAGGTAAATGGAGAGATGTCGACCACGCCGTCGCAACCCTGGTAGTAGTGAAACACGGCTTTGCCCACGCTCAGGGTCATCTCGCCCAGAGCGCCGTCATGGGGGAGGTACGGGTCGGAATGCTTGAAAATCTCCTGAACGCTGGGTTCTTCATATCCCCGGAAGTCCTCCTCGAACACCTTATAGAGGCGATGCTCATCCTTGTGCTGGATGTGGTTCTTGATATTCACGGCCAGCATGGCTGTGGAGAAGGTCCTGCCTGACTGCTGCAGCCGTTTGCGTTGCTCCAGGTTGGTATACCACACCCATTCCACAATGTGGGCAAGGGCACATTCACCCCCGAACTCCTCGATCTTGCGGATGAGGAAATCATTCGTGAACGACGTCAGGCGGCAGAAGATTTCGCCGACGACTCCGATCAGAGGGCGCGAACGCATGTTACGGACGGGAATCTTGCGAAATTCCTCCCGTGCCTCAGTGAGCGCGGAGACCAGCAGCTTCATGCGCTGTTCCGTGGGAAGGCCCTGGCGCTCCATCACCCTTTCCACGCCTCTGATTGCCTGGAGGTGGACTGCGTTCGTGTCTCCCCGGTTGATTTCATAAGGGCGCGTCTTGTGAAGCATTTTTCGCAGCGCATCGGCGGCAATCAGGCCTCGGAGGGCATTGCGCATGAGTTCATTCACATGCTCCCCCATATCCTGATAGCCGTCGCGGCTGGTGGGGGAAAACACCATCACATCTTCCAGGCCGATATCTCGCATAACCTTGCGCAGGTAGGGCGCATATTGTCCGAAGCGGCAGGGGCCGTCCGCCGTGGGCATGAAGAAGGCGGTCTTTTCGGGCACAAAATCCGGGTGCTCGATGACCTTGAGGAAGTTGCCCAGGGTGACCCGGGCGGGGAGGCACTCCTCGCCGGAGGTGTATTTTCCCCCCAATTCGAGCGTGCGCGAGTCGGAATCGGGGCAGACGTGCGCGTCGATCCCCACGCTGCGAAATGCCGCTGCAAACGCCACGGCGCCGCCATAACTCATCTGCGGCACCCACAGTTTTCTGCCGGTTATGGATTGCCTGCGCTCGCCGGCATCTCCTGCTCGGTCGAACCCCATCTCCGCAATACTCCTTTGCTGTCCAGATATGCCTCGCAACGGGTCAGCATGCCGGCATCGTTGTTGTGCCCGTCAAACTGCAGCGTAAGGAAAGGCCGGCCCGATACTTCCGTGATGAAGTGCTTGATGTAGGAGTCGGGCCCGCACATGAAGTTGGTGATATACACGATGTGAAGGTTCGGCCTGTTCTTGACGAAAGCAGCCGCCTCCAGGATCCTGGTCCCGTAGCTCCAGAACATGTTGTCGTTGTACTGAGCGACTTCGCTGCCATCGGCATCGAGGAAATCCAGGCCAAGGACGTTCGCCCCGTAGTACTTGCGCATCTTGGTGCCAATGTCCAGGTTGATCCCCTTATCGTACATATTGTAGGGGCGGCCCAGGAGCACGATCCCGTACTCGTTGTTTTCAGAGATACTCGCGAGCGCTTTGGCCCCGGCGCTGAGCAGGTTCGTGCGGAATGACGCCATCGCAGCCAGACCGCCCTCGACCGCCAGCTCGACGCGGTGAGAACTGCAGCGGATTCCGGCGTCCTTGAGTGAGTTGCGTATCGCCTGGGCGACGGCCCTGGTTCCATGGTTAAACCAGAGAGTGGGGGAGATGATCCGCTGCCGGTAATCGGAAATGAAGGGTGCGACGCGCGCGATGAAAGGAAGCGTCTGGTTCCATGGGCAGAAGAAGGCGGGCTTGTCGGCTTTGGAACCGGGGGACGAGATATAATTGGGGATCAGGATATAGTCCGTCTTTTTCTCGATCAGCCAGCGAATGTGGCCGTGCGCCACCTGGATCGGGAAGCAGGGCTCTGAGACCACGGACTCCAGGCCGAGCTTGACGATCTGGTTGGTGGTCGGCTCCGACAGGAGCACCCGGACACCCAGTTCGCGCAGAACGCTGAACCAGAACGGCGCCCATTCATAGGTCGACAGGGCGAGGGGTAAACCCACCACCGGCCCATCGCCGGATGCAGGATCGTAGTCCGCCAGGAGCAGGCTGCGGCGGTGTTCGATCAGGTCTTCAATGACCGGCTCATGCTCGCATTTGACGGCCTTCCGGTAGCGTTCCGAGCATTTATCACCCCAGTAGGTCTGCTCTCCCTCGACCGTGAATCGCTGCATCTGGCAGAAGTTCGTGCATCCCTTGCAGGTGAATTCGAAGATGTCATAATCGACCTTGTCGAGATCGAAGCCGCGAAATGCGCTTTCCTTCCGGCTATTGAGCATCTTTTCTCGGGCCAGAAGGGCGACACCGACTGCCCCCATCACGCCGTTAAACGGAGGCACGACGATTCTCTTGCCGAGGATGGAAGAGAAGGCGGCCGCCACGGCGTCGTTGTACGCCGTGCCTCCCTGGAAGAAGATCACTTCACCGATTTTGCGCCCCCGCACGACGCGGTTGATATAGTTTGTAGCTACCGAGTAGGCCAGACCGGACACGATGCGCTCCAGGGGCGCGCCGCGCTGCAGGTAGCTGTTCACATCGCGCTCCATGAAAACCGTGCAGCGTTCCCCGAGCCGTATCGGCTCCTCGCATGACAGCGCGATGCGCGCAAAATCATTTTCGATCTTGATGCCGAGTTCGCGGGCGCGCTCTTCCAGGAAGCTCCCGGTGCCGGCGGCACAAGCCTCGTTCATGGCGAAATCGACGACGATCCCTTCTTCGAGGCTGATGAACTTGGCGTCCTGACCGCCGATCTCGAAGATGGTGTCCACTCCCAGGCCGAGGATGGTGCGGTCAATAAACGCGGCGCCGGTCTTGTGGGCGGTGATTTCATCGTTGACCGTGTCGGCGCCGACGAGCTCGCCGATGAGTTCACGCCCGGAGCCGGTGGTGCCGACCCCGCAAATGCGGATCCTGCCCCCCAGATCGCGCTCGATTTCGCGCAAGCCGCGGCTGACCACTTCGATCGGGCGGCCGTCGGTCCGCAGATAGATCTCCTTGAGCACATTGCGATCGGTATCGATCACTGCAAGGTTCGTGCTCACGGAACCGATATCGATGCCGAGAAACGCATCCCGCGTCGCGTCGATTTCCTCGGGCGGCAAGGCAACCATGCGGTTCCGGAGCAGCACGACGTTCTCCATCGAGAGGCGCGGCGAACTCGGTATCTGCTGGGCCTCCGCCGTGTGCGCCAGGTTGAATGCCTGCGCGGCGCGGTTTTCCGAACGCGATGACTCCTCGGCAAGGATTGCGCTCCCGATGGCGCCGAAGGCAGCGTGGTCTTGCGGCACAATTAGGGTCCCGGATTCCCAGCCGAACGCCGATTCGAGCGCCTGTACCACGCCCCGGTTCGATGGGACTCCGCCGACAAAGCAGACTTCGGGGAGGATTTTCTTGCCCTTTGTGATGGCGCTCTTAAAGTTTCGGGCCACGGCATCGCAGAGTCCCTTCAGGATCTCCTCGGGCGTGAAACCCTTCTGCTGCGCATGGATCATGTCGCTCTTTGCGAACACGGAACACCGGCCCGCGATCTGGGCCGCGCGCTTGGTGGCGAGGACGATGTCGCCGATCTCTTCAACCGTGAACCGCAGGCGCCCCGCCTGCTGATCGAGAAAGCCGCCGGTGCCGGCGGCACAATCGCCGTTCGTCTGGTAGTCGGCGATTCCCAGCCGGCCATCCGCGCCGTGCCGGTCAAAGCGGATGTACTTGGAGTTCTCCCCTCCCATCTCGAACAGGGTCAATACCCTGGGAAGCAGAAGCTCGACCGCCTTGCACAGGGACCGAAACTCATTCTGGCTGCCAATATTGAACTCCGACTGGAGCAGCTTCGCCCCGGTTCCCGTGCCGGCAACCTCGGCCAACGCTGATCGGTCGACCAGCGTCACGAGGCTTTCGAGAAGATCGCGGGTCTGCTGGACAGGATTCCCGGCGATGCGTGCATAGCGGGTCACCGCCAGCCAGCAGTCCTCTGCGGCGAGCCGGTTGACCCGTCTTACAGACTGGAACAGGGGATGGCTCAAGTGTTTCTCGAAAAAGGGCGCATCCGCAGGATCACGGGAGAACAGCGCTGCTTTGACGCTGACAGAGCCGAGGTCGATGCCGATATATATTGCCATAAACAGATACTTCCACCCGCGTTCAGCGCGGCTGCATTAACTAGTTTCTGTCCCGAAACCCGTTCTTCAAACCGAATGACCGCATTGTCGTCGTGGACGTGGACCTGGACTTCGACGTGGACGTGGACCAGCCTTTCCGCGACAAACATTGAAGCATGTAAAATTTGGCAGATCATGCTCCGTAATTGCAATGTCTGCGTCCAGGACCACGTCCAGGTCCACGTCGAAGTCCACGACGAGCATGGTGTTGCGCGACAGAATCTACCTAGGGCGAAAAGGGGACATTCCGCTTTTCCCGTTAGCCATAACCATTTGAGCGCCAATCCGGGAAAAGCGGAATGTCCCCTTTTCGCCAGGAACTAAACCTCTGCCTTGCCTTGTTCTTTCCGCCGCCGACGGTATTCCTCTATTGGAATGGAGAACTGCTCCTCGATGGCGGTGCGGTGCACAAGCCCGCCATTGTAAGCGCAAAAAGGAATAATCCGGCCCGCCGGCGTGGCGTAGTGGATCGTGCAACGTCGGACACGCTCCAGCTCGAAGTTGTAAGCATCCATAAAGTGCATGCCGGCCACGAGCAAGGTTTTGTTCGTATACGTGCCGTCCTTGGCACCGCGCCCGGCTTCCTTGTCGAAGAAGCCGTCGAGGGTCTGCAGGAAGCGAGTGAAATCCAGGCCGGCAGGAGCCTTGTCCTTCTTGTAGTACTTCTGCAGCTGGAAGAAAGCATTCATCTGGGCGAAGCGCTTGAAGTGGCTGGCTTTGTTCTTGGCTGCCTGAATCTCGATCTCCTTGAACATGCCTTCGATATCCGTGAAGCGTGTGATCGGAGTCGCTTTTCCGGTGCTCTGCTCGATAAAGAGATAGGTGCCAAGCGAGCAATGCGGATGGCAGGTAATATGGACTGTGTCGGCACCTCGTACCGAGCTGATGATCTTCGAAACCGGCTGCACGAAGCTCAGCGGGTACCAGTCTTCCTTGCTCGCAATCCCCGTCTGTTCCTCAATACAGCGCACCAGGTCGGGCAGGGTGAAGCGCAGCTTCATCCTCTCTTCATAATTGATGCGTCCTGTAATGGCAACAGGCTGGTAGCTGATGCCGCTCGAGACATCGATGTTGTCCAGAGCGAATTGGAGGATCTTGCCTACCTGATCTTCGTTGATCCCGCCGGCGATCATCGGCACGTAAACGATTTTGATGCCTGCCTTCCGTACCGCCTCAACCGTCTTCAGCTTATATTCCAGCAGCTTGCGGCCTCGTGTCTGCTCGTAAACATGGTCGTCCAGGCCGTCGAACTGAAGATAAATGGTGTGCAGTCCCGCTTCCGCGGCACGCATGGTGAAATCGGGATCCGCGAACTTGATGCCGTTCGAGGCGACCTGGATGTGGCTATAACCCATCGCTTTCGCCCCACGGAGGATCTCAAGGAAATCGGGGTGGATTGTCGGCTCTCCCCCGGAGAACTGAACAACGCGACCGGCCACGGGCTGCATATTCCGATAGAGCTGCAGCATTTCCATGATCTGCTCTTTGCTGGGCTCGTAGACCTTTCCTGTCACATTGGAGTTGGCAAAGCAGATCGGGCAGGTCAGATTGCAGCGATTGGTCAGGTCAATGTTACCGAGGGCGGTGTGGCTTGTATGACTCTGGCAGATGCCACAGTCCCGCGGACAGACCTCACTGGTCGTGTTCGGATTGGACAGGCCTTTGCCATCGCCAAACTCCCACTTTTCTGCCTTCAAATAAAGCTCAACATCCGACCAGTACAGGTCCTTGCAATAGCCGTGCTCGGGGCAGGTCTTGTCCATGAAGACCTTGCCGTCTTCTGCAAAGAGACGGGCCTGGATCACCTTGCCGCAGTCCGGGTCCGGACAGATCGATTCGACTTGCTTGGGAAGGCCTTTGGTGATGTTGTTGGTAGGCACGCCGCTGTAAGTAGTGTTCATCGGCTGCCTGGCAATTTCCTTATCCACTGTTGCCATGATTAGACGGACCTCCATTTCCGGTACATTTATAGGCAATTGCCCCGGATTAGTAAACCCCTATAATAAACCACCCCCCGGGGGTCCTGGCAAGCTTTGCCAGCCAAAACGCTGGATATTCCCGGGGCCAAGTGTTACCCTCGGCTTCTTCGCAAGGCTAGGAAAGCTGTTTACCGCATTGCGAAACTGAGATTCTACCAGTCCGATCCCTTGAGTGCGAGGTCGAATCATGAAAATATTGTTTCCCCTTATTCTGCTTATAATTACCTGTGTTTCAGTACCTGCAAAACCGGAGCTGCTCGATGAACGCTTCGAACGGGCCTGCCAGGCCTGGGATGGCGGCGATTACTTGGCGGCTTTGCGCGGATTCGATGCCATCCTGAAGGGGCCGGACGCCGATCGCTGGTTCGAGCGCATAGCTTTGATCACGGGAGAACTGTACGCGGTAACGGAAGTTGCTCTTGACGGGGGCTCCCTGCGATTCAGCCCATCGGGCCGCTATGCGGCATTCGATACCGGGGCCCGCACTCCCGTAGTCACTCATATCGTCGATATCGGGCGCCGGCTGGCAAAGGTCGCCGATATCCAGGGCTCCAACCTTGTGTTTTCCCCTGCCCGGGATACGGTCGCGTTCCTGCGCGCCAGGAGTACTCCTGAGATCTTGAGTTTGCGCAAGGAGATCGAGGACCTCTCCAATGCGGCGACGCCGGACCGGCAGACGCTCACGGGGAAGCAACGACAGCTGTCTGCTATCGAAGCAGCCAACATGGAGATAATCCTCCGCGACCTTGCTACGGGGAAAGAGCAGCGGCTCGAAGACGACGGACTTTTAAAGGCCGGAATCGCCTTCAGTGCCGACGGCCGTGAGGTCTACCTGGCAGGGGGCAAGGAGTCCGATACGGCAGCCAGCGAGATTTATGCCCTCTCGGAGACTGCAAAACCGCGGGCACTCACTTCCGGACCGGGATTCAAGACGAATCCGATTATGGTTCCGAGAGGCAAGTACCTCGTCTACACCATTTCTGCTCAGTCGCCGTTTCCCCGCGCTGGGGCAACACAGCCGGGCCCACCTACCGGAAGGCAGGGTGGCCCGCCATCCGGAGCTTCCGGGGGCGGCAGAGGAGGCGGGGCGCAGGGAGGCCGCAGGGAGTTTGCGCTGCTGGATCTCACCGGCGGTGGTTCGACCAGGTACACCGGTTCCTCAGTCTCCATCTCAACCGACGGCTCGGCGCTGGTCTTCGTTGCTGATGGCGGCGCAGAAAGCAGCATCCAGTTGATAAAGCTGAGCGCCCCGCTCACGCCGGTCACCATCAAGAAGTCACCCGAGCGAATCGCGTCTGCAGCACTATCTCCTGACGGCTCGAGGGTGACTTTTGAAATGCCATTTCAGCGGAACGGGGAGATCTTTGCCGTCAAATCGGATGGCACCGGCGAAGTCAGGGTGAGTCACGAGATTCAGCCGGATTGGGGACCGCGTTTCATCACCGGCAGCAAGATTTTGGCCATCAAGGGCGAGCGCCGCCATGCCCGCTCCTACTTGTACGATATCGACTCTTCGACCAGCATCAAGCTGTTCCACAACAACACCATCCGAACCATCGCTCCGGAATACGAATGGGCCGCCAGCCCAGCCGGCGACCGGATCCTGATCCTGGCCCAGCGCAACGGTGACACCATCTCGCCAGAGCGGGGCGTTTACCTGCTCGATATGACGAGAAAAATCACCAAGGAGGCCCTGCTGGCCCGCATCCAGGCGAACCTCGCCGCTGAACAGGCCCTGCGCGCATCCGGAGAGGCAATGTTCCGGCCGATTGCGGGACCGGTCAAGTCCGTAACCGAACGCGCTTCGATTGCCAAGATCTACGAGTATGAGGAGGCTCTTTTCCACTTCGATTCAAAGCATATCAGCCAGCCGGGCAACAAGCTTGCGGGCGAATACATCTTCCGCGCCTTCGAATCCTTCGGGTACCAGCCCGAATATCAGTGGTTCAACTCGGGCAACATCCGCACGGCGAATGTACTGGCCACTTTGCGCGGGACTGAGAATCCCGACCTGGTATACGTGCTCAGCAGTCATTACGACTCGAACCGGAACGGGCCCGGCGCCGATGACAATAGTTCCGCCACCGCCGTCCTTCTGGAAACCACCAGGATCATGGCTAAAACTCCGATGGCATCCACTATTATTTTCGCAGCTTTCACCGGTGAGGAAGCCGGCCTTCTCGGCAGCCGCGAGTTTGTCCGCCAAGCGGTAGCGAATAAAATGCGGCTGCTGGGCGCGCTGAACAACGACATGATCGGATGGACAAATGACCACCGGCTCGACAATACCATCCGCTACTCCAATGCCGGCATCCGCGACCTGCAGCACGCTGCCTCGTTCCTCTTCTCCGGAATGATCACTTACGATGCGCGCTATTTCCGATCGACGGACGCTGCCGCCTACTATGAGGCCTACGGAGATATTGTCGGCGGTTTTGGCTCTTACCCGGTCCTGGGAAATCCGAACTATCATCAGGCGAACGACCTGCTCGAAACCGTCAACCATCAGCTCCTGCTGGAGGCGGCCAGGGCCAACACAGCTTCCATCATGCTGCTGGCGGACAGTCCTGCCCGCGTGAAGGAATTGAAGGTCGAAAAGGTAACCGGGAATGTAGTGGAGCTTTCCTGGGCTCCCAGCCCCGAAAAGGGCGTTACTTCTTATACGGTCAGTTATGGGCCGGAGAGCAGTCCCGCTGCCCGGACTATGAAGGTAAACGCGCCGAAGGCCCGGATTACAGGATTTAAGGGAGGCGAAACATGGCAGGTGGCAGTGAAGGCGGTAAATACCCGCAGCCTAACATCCTGGGATTGGGCCCGCGCTACTGTAAAGTGATGAGTAATGAGTGATGAGTGAAAAACGGGACGTCCCCTATGTTTCCTGTCGGAGAAGCGGCGACGGGAACCAAGAGGACTCCGAAGGCAGGCGGGAGTGCCGGCGCCAGGCCGGCACTCCCTGTGGCAAGCTAGAATCTATAGCGCAGGGCGAATTGAATCTGTCGCCGGCCGCCCGCAGACGTGATTTTGCCGAAGTTGGTGGAAGTGACATTCCCTTGGGGGTTACCCCAGGTCGGATGGTTCAGGACTCCCGATGCATCCGTGCGAAATTCGAGCGAATGCCGCTCGGTGATCCTGAACTGCTTGGACGCTGCCATCGCCAGGCTGACGGACCAGAGACCCGAGAACCACGAACGCTGCATGGCTCCTACGTTCCCGGCTGTGGGCAGGAAGAAAACCTGCCCTGTGAAGGGTTCCGTGCCCGAGGGCGCCACGCCGCGGCCGTCCGCGTAGACGGCGCTTGTGGGCATGAAATATGGCCCTGTGGGAGTCATCCTGAATTCGAAGAACTGATCCAGTTGATCTTTGGTCAGGCTCGTATTGCACGTCATGTTGCCTGACTGTCCGGCCCGATTCAGCGTTCCGTAGCCTCCCGCGGTAATCGAGAACGGGCTCCCCGACCCCCAATTCAGGATGCCGCTCAGGTCCCAGCCGGAAAGAACATGTTTGAGAACCGGATTGCCGGCCATATCCAGGCGGTGGCCTTCGCCAAACGGCAAACGATAAACGGCGTTAGCCTTGATGTTGTGGGTTCTGTCGAAGGACGCCCGCGCCTTCTCAAGGTAGGGCCTTTTGTTGTCCAGCATCGCGCCCGTGCCGTCGGTAAGCGCCTTTGAATAGACATAATTGGCCTGGAACTGCAGTCCGCCTTTCAATCGGCTGCGCACCTCAAAAACCCCGGAGTTGTAGTTTGAGTTGCTGTAGTTGGTTTCCATATTCGCGGAAATCGCGTACGGATTGGGGAAGAAAGAGCCGAAAGTGCCGGTCGCCCTCGTGCTTTGATAGGTGTATGCGAGCTGCCCCACCTGCCCCTGATCAATGAGGTTTCGAATGGTGGTGCTGCTCAGCTGGCCGCCCGAGGAGAGGAGCGGGAATATGGTCAGCGGCTGGCTCCCGGCAATAGCGGCATTGTAACTCGGATTGAACACCCCCGTTGCCGCCCGCGCCAGATTGCCGTTGTTTTGTGCCCGCAGGAAGTCATCGAGGAAACCGTTTTCTTTGATAATCACCTGGTTCATGTCGAGGACCCGGAGGAGTTTGGTCCCGTGACTCGCGTTATAACGAACTTCAAACACTAAACCCCTCCACTCATGCTGAATCCCGAAGCTCCACTGCTGCACATAGGACGTACGCAGGTTCGGATCGGGCATGGCGACATTCGCGGTCGGACTCGCGAGGTTGTTGTCTTGAACGGTTCGCGGCACCTTGTAGGTCGGGTTTGGGATTGCCGGGAGGCCCGAGCTGATGCGGCCACTCAACGCGGTGGCGCTGACGGCCTGGGTCAACCCGGCGTTATTCAGCGTACCCGTAATGTTGCTGATCGCGTCGTCGTTGATATAGCTGATGCTGTATGCGGATCGTACGGATGTTTTCCCCTTGCCAAAAGGATCCCACGCGATCCCGATGTTCGGGGCAAAGTTGTTTTTGTCGCTGCTATAGAAAGGCCGGCCTGCGGCGTTTCCAGCGAAGTCCAGCGTGGCATTGGATTTCAGTATGGCAATCGCACTGGTGCCACTGGGCACGACGGGCATGAGGACCAGCCCATCCCTCTCATCCAGGACCGGCCAGATCTCGTAGCGCGTGCCGATGTTCAGCGTCATCCGCGGCGTCACTTTCCAGGCATCGCCCACATAACCGGCGTAAAAGCCGTACCTGTAATTTCGACTCTGTTGGGCGCCTGAAACAAAGCCTGAAGTGCGGCTGGTGATGTTGAAGCTTTGCGAATCGGAGGTAATATAACCTCCCAGCGTGGCAAGCAGGTTATTGGCGGCGGTCAGATCCGTGGAGCTGATGCCGGGAAGCTGAGCCGCTGTCAACCCGGTGTTGCCCGTTCCAATCCCCAGCGTGTACGTCGGGATGGTCCCGGCCTCATTATAGGCTTTTACGCGGATGAGCTGTGTCTGAAAGCCAAATTGCAGACTGTGTTTCCCCCAAAAGTAACTGGCGTTGTCGTTGATGTTGTACGTATTTGTGTCCCGGCCCTGCGTGCGGAAGCTGTTGAGTGGATAGGTAAATACGGTTCCGGAAATAAAATACTTCGGAAACTTCGATGTGTTTTCGTTGTCGAAGATGATCGGCGCGAGGTTGAATCCGCCGCGCAGCTCGTTGGTGAAGCGAGCCGCGCTCCAGCGCCAGCCCAGCGACACAAAATGCGCGTGGTCCTTGTTGATGACCGGGGAAGCAACATTGTAATCGCTCCCCTGATCGGGGCGGTCAATCCAGTCCGTATTGTATATATAGGTTCCCGAGAAGGTGTTTCGCGTGGACATGAGGTAATCGACTCTCGCGGTTACGTGATCCTGAAGCCGGTTGTCACGCATCTGGTAGCGGAATCCGCCCGTGTTACGCAGCAGGGCGGCTGAGCTGTCTCCGGTATTGTAATCATTGATTTTTTCGGGTCCCGGAACCTGCTTCAACACCTCCTGGATAAATGGATCCATGGAAATCCCGGCTGCCTGAAGCACATTTTTCTTCTGCACCTGTTTGGCCGAGTCCAGGTAGGTGAAAATGCCCTGGCGGGCGTCGTTGGTCAGGATTGTCCGGGTAACCGTTGACTGGTAGTGATCGCGATACGCTTCATAATTCCCGTAATAAAAGAGTTTGTCTTTCATTATGGGTCCGCCCAGGGTAAACCCGATAAAAGTGAGGTTTTCCCGGGAGATCGGGGTGTTAGACTGGTTGTTGAACCAGCTGTTGGAGGCCAGAGCACTGTTGCGGTTTTGATAGTAGGCCGATCCCCGCATGCGATTGTTTCCCGATGGTGTGACGAATACCACGTGAGACGCGCCCCCGCCGTAGGCAACGTTTGTGTTGCCGATCTGGATTGTCATTTCGGAGATTTGATCCGTAAGCAACATCTCGGGTATGAAACTCAGGGAGTTGCTGCGGATGTAGTTGTCCTGGATGTTAATCCCATCCACGGTCACGGCGGAGGATGTCGTCCGCACTCCATTGATGGTGGAACTGTTCACACCCGCCTGAGTGGCGATGAACTGTAGAGGGCTTCTGTCCAGGACTGGCAATGCCTGAACCTGCGAGTTTGTGATGGTAATGGCAATCTCAGCAGTGGTGGTCTGCACGGCCAAGGCCGATGCGACAACTTCGACCGTTTCGGAAGTGCCGCCCACTTCCATCTTGATGGCGTTCATGGCGGTTTCCTGGCCGGGCGTGACCACGACGCCGCGGTGAGTGAGTTTGCGAAAACCCGTTGCTTCGATGATCACGTCGTAAGTGCCGGAAGGCACCCCGATCATTCTGAACAGCCCGTTGTCGGTAGTCACGGCCGTTAAGACCGGTTCAGTTCCCCCCGATATCACGAGGCTCACTGTAGCACCCGGAATGACCGCCTTAGTTGCATCCTCGACCAGCCCGCTCAAACGCCCTGTTGCTTGCGCCAAGAGAAGACCGGAGAGCGAGCAAACCAAAAGAACGGCAATCGCAACCACTGTTCGAAATCTCATTCCACATCCTCCATGCCTCCGCAAAGGCAGTAAAGAGCAACGCCCTTCTTGCTGCGGAACGAACCGAGCAACCTTGCTCCAATGCGCGATCTTGGGATCTAAAAACACTTTGCGGTATTAGATCCTCTCAGTCACATTCTGTCAAGGTATATGCTCAACCTCCTGTGCCCTGTGTCATGCGGGCGATAAATCAGACCGAATTCATCACCCACGCCCCAGACACGCTGGATACAGCGTTTGGCGGAGCGGCCTTTCATCCCGCCGCGCGGAATCCTGGGACGCATGAATCACGGGACGCGAGTTCGGCACAGGGATGGAGCATGGGCGTCTCGCCCGCATTTGGGCCTGGTTTCCCAATCCCCCCGCTCTTGCCCTGGCTGTTCCCCACATGTGGTAGTATGGCTTGGGCCAGCCGCACATTCCTTATGGATCCCGTATGAGGCCCCAATGGCCGCTGGAGTTTAGCTTTTGTAACTCGGCCTGGGCGTTTCGGAGCCGGTAGACTCCTTGGGAACGGGATTTCACATAAGATCTAGCCGCCCAGGATATTCTGGTGCCAACATTATATTTTCGCCGGCGTGGGCCGCATTATTCCCATTGATTCTAGCACCCCTTGAAAGGGCAGCCTCGTGGGCATTCCGCTTCCCGCATGAAGGTAAGTACATTGTTCCCTCCAGTCTGAAAGGAGACAGGCATGCGCGCAACATCATCCCAATCCCACCGATCGCATTGTTTGGCTTTGGTTCCGTGTGCGTGGCTGGTCCTGGCAGGACTCGTGCTGGCCGCGGCGCCAGGCACCAAGACGATTACATTCCAGGACCTCATGA
>CAYGWQ010000113.1:0-15032 GCA_964353465.1 uncultured Acidobacteriota bacterium
AGCGGAGCCGTCTCACCCCGGGCACATTCCCGGTTGATCCCGTGTACCCGATCACCTCGGCGATCTATGCGGAAACAGCCGGGATGACGGTCTTCGATCCCAATATCAAAACCCCCTACGCCCAGTCCTGGAGCTTCGGCATCCAACGCGAACTGAACAAGAGCATGGCTCTCGAGATCCGTTATGTGGGCACAAAAGGCCTGCAAGGGTGGACTACATACAATTTCAACTCCACCGAGAACAACATGCTCGAGAACGGTGTCATGAACGAGTTCTACTTGGCGATGTTGAACCTGCAGGCCAACGTCGCGAACGGGAAGGCTTCCTCCGGCTTCAAGTACCTGGGGCCGGGCACAGGCACCTATCCTTTGCCGATCAGCCTCGCCTGGTTCAACGGGTTGCCCAAATCCGATGCGACGAATCCGGCGAAGTACACGGGTTCGAACTGGACCACCAGCACCAATCTCGGCTATCTCAACAAGGTCAACCCTAACCCGGGGTCGTACGCGGGCGTCCTGCACAATGATGCGCCCAAGCGCGCCAATGGCAAGGCTGCCGGCATGCCGGCCAATTTCTTCATGGTCAATCCCAACGTGCGCGGCGGCGCCACGGTCCAGGGCAACGGCGGGTATACGCAATACGACTCGCTGGTCATAGAGCTGCGGAGGCGGATGTCGCAGGGATTGATGGTTCAGGCCAACTATACCTGGGCCAAGGGCTTCGGCTCGTCGCGGTACACGTTCCGCCGGGATCGTGTCAACGATCTGGGCAGCACCCTGCCGCACTCCTTCAAGCTCAACTGGGTACTGGAACTGCCGTTCGGCAAAGGCCGCCGGTTCGGCGGCTCCGCCGGCAGCGTGCTCGATCGCGTTATCGGCGCCTGGGAATTCCACGGCATCTTCCGCGTTCAAAGCGGCGATACCGAGAGTTTCGGCAATGTCAGGGTGGTGGGCATGACGGATGAGGAACTCCAGAGTGTCTTCAAGCTGCGCTTTGACGACGCGGCCCGTATCATCTATCAGCTGCCGGACGACATCATCCAGAACACGATCAAAGCGTTCAGCTTCTCGCCAACCTCACCGACCGGATATAGCGGAGAGGCTCCCACCGGGCGCTACTTCGCTCCGGCGAGGCAGCCGAATTGTATCGCCCTGTTCAGCGAAGACTGCGCGCCGCGCGATCACTATGTTCGTGGACCGAAATGGAATAACGTCGACATGAGCCTGGTGAAGCAGATCCGTTTCACGGAGCAGAAGAACTTCGAGCTCCGCGCCGAGTTCCTGAACGCGTTCAACGAGGTGAACTTCAACTACAGCACCTCGTGCACCAGCAGCAGCCTGAACACCTGCCAGGTGGGCGGAGTTCAAGGCGGGTCGCGCAGGGTTCAGATCGTCATGCGCCTCAACTTCTAATTGCAATTTCCGGGAGGAACGCGGTCCGGCCGCGTTCCTCCTACAGCTCAAGAATCGCAAAGACCTCAAAGTTTTCTTTGAGGTCTTTGTGTTTTTACGGCAGCAGCCGTCAGTAGGCCCCGGCCGCCGGACGGGGTTTGAAGTATGGTCACACCGCGAGCGCCGTCTGGCATCCGGCGCCCACAGTAGGCCCCGGCCGCCGAGATTGTCTCAAAATTCGGGCGTCCTGGAGGGACGCTTAGAGAGTAGCCGGGGGCAAGCCGCAGAGCGGCGCTGCCCCCGGTCTCGGCGCGCAGCGTGCATGAGCCCTGGAGGGGCGACAGAAATGATGACGTTTCAATATTTTCTGTCGCCCCTTCAGGGCTTTGTTTTGCTGTTGCCTTTTCCGGGGGCTTACGCCCCCGGCTATTGTCTTGCGCCGCTCCGCGGCTTGATCGGACTTTTATCGTCGCATTGTAATAGTGTGCCGGATTTTCGAGACAGTCTCGCCGGACGGGGTTTGAAGTATGGTTTCACTGCGAGCGCCGTCTGGCATCCGGCGCCCACAGTAGGCCCCGGCCGCCGGACGGGGTTTAGGAGTTTGCACATTCAAGCCCACGTCGAAGCCCGGGCAGACATCAGGCCGTGAAGGAGGCGTGCCTAAGGTCCGGAGCCGGGCGGCCACACTCCCTAGACTGCATTCTGATTTCCTGACGGAAAGCTGCGGATTTGCAGGAAGCGTGTCAGCCGGATTTGCGGCGCAGGATCTGTGCTGCGGCGTTGTAAACATCGAGGGCGGGAATCATCTGCATGCAGGTCACCTCTTTGGGGCACACGCTCAGGTAGCAGGGGCTGCAATCGCAATCGGCGATGATTTTGGCGCCCCGGCCGTAAAGCTCGATCTCCTGATGGCAGGTGGCTCCGAGGATCACCACCACCGGAATTCGCAGGCCGATCGCAATGTGCATGGCCAGCGTATCACCCGTAATCATCAGATCCAGGTTGCCGACAATCCCCGCGAAACTGCGAATAGTATGATGAGTCCCGGCATCCACCGGCGCGTGCATTGCCCCTGCCGCGATGCGGGCATTCCGTTCCACTTCTGCCGGGCCTCCCAGCAACAGCACCCTGGTTCCCAGGCGCTCCGCCAGAAGATCGGACAGCTCGGCATAGCCCGGTTCGGTCCATTTCTTGGTGGCGAAAACATCCCCCGCTCCCGTGTTCAAACCGACCTTCAAGTCCTCCGGCGCCACGTTCAAGGTGCGCAGGAACTCCCGGCCGGCAGCGACCTCGGCGGACAGATCCGGCAGGATATATTCCTGCAATTCGGGATACGGCAGCCCGGCACACTCAAAAATCAACTCCGGGTAAGTCTTGGTGTTGATCCGGAACTTCAGGGTGTCATTGATGCCGAGCTCGAAGGCGTATTCCGAGTTCGGATTGAGCGGCATGACATTCCCGTACCGGCTCATACCGAAGCCGATCCGTTCTCGTGCCTGGATATCCATGGCGAGCGATGTCGCTTTCGGCTCTTTGTCAAAACAGTAGAGCTGGTCGAAGGTCTCATGGCGAAGCTGCAGCACGGTATCGTAACCGTACGCCATCAACCGGTCGATCTCCGCGATGCCCAGGAGCATCGGCACGACGTTCGGCTCCGTCAGCCATGTGACGTGGCATCCGGGATACGCTTGCCGCAAGCCGCGCAATAGGGGTGTGGTGCGCAGAACGTCGCCCATGGCCGCGAGCTTGATGATCAAGATTCGTTTCCCGAAGGGAGCGTAGTGCGGACAGCCGTCGCACTCGCGGCGATACTTGCAGGGTTTGTGCCCCAGGAAATACTGACAGTCGTAATGAGCGATCATCGTTCTAGTGCAATGTCCTGAGGGCGCTTGCGCGGAGCCGCAGCCAGACGATCAGCAGCCAGGCGAAGCGGAAAGGAAAAACCAAGAGCTTGATCAATATCAAACATACAAGCCGTGCCTGCGAGGGCCAATGATGCCGGACCGGCAGTCTCGAACGTTTCCTCAGCCGATGGGACAGCAATGAGAACCATGAGCGCCAATTGAAGTAGAAGCAATCGTTATTTTCGTTAAAAATCAGCTTGTGCCGCGCGCCCAGAAAAAAAGCAAAACATTTTATCTTCCAATAACTCGGATCACCAGTCAAAAAGAGGATTGCGACTTCGAAGCGCTCGCGCCGCAGGCCACGAAGGATTTTCAAACTATCTCTTGTCTCATGGTGCATACGGATTTCGGCGAGCATCGGGTGCCCCTGGAACCGTTTCAGGATCTCAGGCCGGTTGCGGCAGAAGAGGGTATAACGCGGATTCGCGAACATGGGGCGTTCGCCTAGCAGTCCGAGCGCGCGCAGAACCTGGGGCGGCTCCGCCGATTGCAGGACCAGGATTTTCTGGCCCGAAAATCTCTCCGGCTCCTCTTGAAGCGCGCGCGGGGGGGATGGCTGGGGAACGGCCTCGGGAGCCTGTGGGGGAGCTATCTCGGAAGCGGGCTGCGGGACAAATTCGTAATGGTCGGACGGCAGAGGGTGTTTCCGGCGAAAGAACCAGAAGCGAATGATGGCCTTCCATGTGAGCGAGAAGATGCAGCCATCGCCGGCATCCACGACCATGCGGCCCGCGCCCAGGCGCAGCGCGTACCATTTCATGCTCCGGTATTTTTTTTCGCCGGTCCAGAAGACATGAATGGCGTCGAAGTTCCGCTCCCGCAGATCGCGCGCTATAAGCGATCGTTTCCGAGGGTCCAATCCAATGATTTCGACGCCCCCTATCTCGCGGTACGATTGCACGGCTCCAGGCGCATCGCCGCAGAGAATGGTCAGGTTAGGATTGAAGTCCGCCAGCATCTGCTCAGCTTTGCGCCGAACGCGCTTCGGGGAAGCGGTTTCTACCAGGAGAATTCGCGTCATGCCGGCACCTCCTCCGCAGGGCGGGTGGTTCCGGCCGCACCCATGTAGGTCCGGTAGAGGCCGTCCAGTTGCGACGCGGCAGCCTCCCAGCTGTAAAACTCCTCCGCGACTCTCCGGCCTTCGCGCCCCATGCGCTCGCGGAGGGCGGGATCCTGCAAGAGCGTGATCAATTGGCCTGCGAATTCCGACGGAGCATCGGCGACCAGGATGTTCTCACCATCACGGTAACGCAGACCGGCGCAAGCTACGGAGGTTGCCACAACCGGCATGGCCATGCCCCAGGCCTCCAGGATCTTGCCGCGAATGCCCACGCCAAGCCGCAGCGGCACGACATAGACGGATGCTGCCGCCATGAAAGGCCTGATATCTGCCACGAAGCCGGTCACATGAATCCCGGGGATGTCCGCGAGCGAGACAATGGCCGGGGGCGGATGGCTGCCGACGATATAGAGCTCCGCTTCCGGCACTTTCTTCCTTATCAGGGGGAGCACCTCGCGGCAGAAAAACACCATGGCCTCAACGTTGGGCTCATGGCGGTAGGCGCCGACGAACACCATGCCGGCGCCGGTCGCCGGCCGATCGGGAGGCCGGAAATAGTCCAGGTCCACGCCCGTGTTGATTACATGCGCCGGGACCGAAGTGCAGAATTTCCTCAGCACGCGCATGTCCGGGTCGGTCATGCAGATTGCGGCATCGATGCGGCGCAGCAGCGAGATCTCGCGATCGAGAACCTGGAGGTAGTTGTAGAACCAGCGCAGCTTGAGCAGCGGATTGGATTCCAGGCGCGCGCGCCGCGCGCACGCAGCGAAGTCCACTTCGTGTTTGGTCAGCAGAGTGGGGATCCCGAGCTCCTTATGGGCGTAACCGGCCATTTGGGTATATTCCAGCTGGATCAGCTTGAATTCCCGGTCTGCGAGGCAACGCTGCATCTCCTGTTCCATCTCCGGCACCAGGAATGCATCGAAGGGCTCGTACGGGAACAGCTGCCAGCGCAGCGGCGGCCTGCGCGGCAGCGCAATGACCCGCTCGCACATGGCCTCGAGTTCGGGGAGAAACTGCTTCTCCTCTTCATGCTCCAGGAAGGCGAGCAGTGTGACACGGTAGCGGGCTGCGGTCCTCCGCAGCATATGGTACATGCGGCCTGCGCCCGCGTGCCGGCCAAGGTGCGGGAGATAAGCGGTCATCCAGAGCACGCGTGGCACCTGCTCCCCCGCCTTGCAGGCAGCCGGTGAGGAGCGACGGCGGGTGAAGTAGCGTGCCGGCATGGCAAAGAGCCGGAAGATCTCAGCGTCGGTACGCACGGCACGGAAGGGCGCACGCAGTCTCGCGGCCGGCAAAGCAGGGAGCTTCACGACGGCCTGCACCAGGCTGCCCCAAATGCGCAGGCTGGAATCACGGGCCAGCCGATAACAGTTCCAGGGGAGAAAAGCGCAGTGGGCGAGGACCAGGGGCCAGCTGCCGATATTTTTCCAGACAAAGAGGAATTGATTGCGCTGGATCAGTGCCTGCAGTGCCGCCGGCGGGAAACGCCGGCTGCTGGTGGCGCGGTGTTTGTGATAGACGATGGATCCGGGAGCAAACAGCACGTCCCAGCCCGCCCGCCAGGCCCGGAAAGAGAGATCCGTATCCTCGACGTAAGCAGGTGAGAAAACCTCCTGAAATCCACCCAGCAGGAGAAATCGCCCGCGATGAAATGCCGATGAGCCGCCGCCTGCCCAGAATGCCGGGTAGAAGGGGCGGGCATATTGAGGTGCAGCTACCTCGCAATGAGCGTAATCAATCAGCCCCCGTCGAAATGCTGCCGTGGTTCGTCCCGTTTCCTCACGCCTGACCGCGGGGTCCTGATGGTGGATCTGGCTTGCAACCGCAAAAGTACGGGGTCCGAAGCATTCCAGCATGGGGCGGAGAAATCCGGGATCCACGATCATGTCGTTGTTGAGCAGGACAACGATGTCGTGCCGCGCTGTTTTGACGCCGGCATTGTTCCCGCAGGCGAACCCCAAGTTATCGGGCAACTCGAGAATGCGCACCTGGGGAAAAGTAGTGCGGACATATTCCACGGACCCGTCGCTGCTGCCGTTGTCGACCACCAGAATCTCATGCGGCCGCCCGTCTCGCCGGACGGCCTCCACGACTGAGGGGATTCCCTGGGCAAGCAGGTCTTTGCCGTTCCAGTTGAGGATGACGATTGTTGCCAGCCCGGACAACGGCGATTCCTCGACGGGTGCCGGCCGGCGCAGGGGACGCGTCAGGCGATCTGCCAGGTTGAGCAGGAGCAGGAGCGCGGCCGGCAACACGAGGAGGGGCGTGAGCAGCAGTGTCAGGAACGCAAGGATCAGGCGGCGCAGGTACGGCATCATCTCTTCACAAGGCTAAGATTATTCTAAACCACGAAATACACGAAAGGACAACTCTGGATTTAGTACTGCTTTCATGCAAATCCTTTGTACGAAGGGAAGGTTCTTAACCAATCAAACACAATGCAGGCAGGCGCGAAGCGCCGGCAGAGAGTAGCCCCGCCCGTGAGGGCGGGGTTGAATGAGCCGAAGAATCGAGGTCCGAAGGACCGGCACAGGTGCCGCACCTTCGGCGCTCATTTCCCTTGCCCGCGAATCCCGGCCTCACGGCCGGGCCTATTTTCTGCCGCCTCTTCGAGGCTTCCTTTCTCCACGGCTCTTCGGCGGACTTCATTTTTTCTTGCGGCTATGGCACGCCATGTATTTCCAGTCTTATATGGTTTCGTGGTTTGTTATGATTCGTTCTCCGCACCGGCGGAGGCGTAGCTGCGCACCTCGACGTCCAACTTGAGCGTGCCGTAGATCAGCTCATCCGACAGCAGGGTGAAAATCAGGGCATTATCGATCCAGTCACACATGTCGTGTTTCAGCACATCCCCTTCGGCGACCGCAGGCGAAATCGAGTAGCTCCCGCTCGACATGCGCGGCATGCGGATGACAAAGTCACTCGTATAGATCTGGGCCTTCTTTGCCGCCGGCAGATCACTTCCGGCATAGCTGGTATTGCAGGCCGAAATCTCCACGCCGAGCCGGTCGCGCAGGGTGAAGCCAAGTATGGGACGCACCACGTCCCGGAGGAACTCCACCGAGATGCGCACGATGACGCTCTGGCCGCCGAAAATCTCTCTGGCCGGCTTCTGCCGCTCATCGAGTAATTCGACGCCCAGAACCCGGGCCGCCCCGCTGCCGAAGCGATGATCGATGTTCGGGATCGAGCGGACAATCGGCATATCTTTGGTCGGAAGCAGAATGGCTCCGACCGCCGATTCTCTCTCCTCGCCTTCCATCTGCCCATAGCAGCGTTCGCGCTCGAAAATGAGTGCCCGGTACTTTTGCACCACCTTGTCGGGGGGGCCGTCCGCCAACAAATACCCGGCGTCGAGGAGCAGCGCACGATCACAGAATTTCGTGACCGCTCCCAGGTCGTGGGTTACCAGGACCGTCGTATTCCCGGTCGCGCGCAGGTGATTCATGCGGTGCATGCACCGGTGCTGGAAAATCAGGTCGCCGACCGCCAGAGCTTCATCCACCAGAAGGATGTCCGGGTCGACATTGACGGCCACGGCGAAGGCCAACCTCATGAACATGCCGCTCGAGTAGGTCTTGACCGGCTGCTCCATGAAGCCGCCAATCTCGGCAAAGCGCGCTATTGCATCGAAACGCTGCTCCATCTTGCGCTGGTCCAGCCCCAGAATGGCCCCATTCATGAAGACATTTTCGCGGCCTGTAAATTCCGGATTGAACCCGGATCCCAGCTCCAGCAGAGCGGAAATCTTCCCCGTGACGTGACAATCGCCGCGTGTCTGGCGCATGATCCCTGCCAGGATTTGCAGGAGAGTGCTTTTTCCCGAACCGTTCTGGCCGATGATGCCGAGGGTTTGCCCCTTTTCCACTTCGAAGGAAACATCCTGCAGCGCCCAGAACTCCTTGTGCTGTAAACCGCGCGCCAGATGAAACACTTCGACCAGCTTATCCCAGGACCGATTGTAAATCGCGTACTTCTTCGACAGGTGTTGGACTTGGATGACCGGCATCAGAGAACTTCCACAAATTCACGTTTGATGTAGCGGAAAAACAGGCCGCCGGCCACGAATACCGCCAGAGATCCCAACCCGAGCAGCGCAAGAACCTGGAAATCGGGCATTCGCATGCGCAGCAGACAATCCCGATAGCCCGAAACGAAGTGCGCCAGCGGATTCCACCGGACGATGAACGAATACTCCTCAGGGAACTTGTTCCCCGTATAGAAGATGGGCGTAAACCAGAACCAGAACGTCAGGACCACGCCGAGCACCTGTGAGATGTCCCGGACAAAAACGTTCAGGCTGGATATGAACCATGCCAATCCGAGCGTGAAAAGCATGAGGATGAAGAGATATACCGGGACGAACAAGATGACGATGCTCACTTTCCCCAGGACGAACAGAATGATGGCCATCAGAATGATAAATCCGATGAGGTGGTTCACAAGGCCTGCCAGCATGACCGTCAAAGGCAGGATTTCGGTCGGGAAGATGGTCTTGGTGACCAGGTTGGCATTGTCCACGATGATCGTGCTGGAGCGCTGCAATGTGTCCTGGAAGAACAGCCACGGCAGGATGCTGCAAAAGAGGAAAAGCGAAAAATAGTCGGTGCCCCACTCCGGTTGCGGTTTTTGCGGGAAAATCACCGAAAACACAAAATAATAACTGATGATGAGCACAACCGGGTTGATCACGCTCCAGAAAAATCCCATGAAAGACCCAATGAAACGCGCCTTCAGGTCCCGGACGACGAAATTCCGGATCAGATTACGCTGGAGATAGATCTTTTGCACGAAATTGCCGAGCACTACCCAGGGGACCCTAAGCGGATGGATTCTTGCGCCGGCCTTCATCGCTAAACCTCCTCCGGGCGCGCATTATAGCAGACCCCAAGCCTCCGGCCACCGACTTCCGACCTCAGACCTCCGACCACCCTTCCGACTTCAGACCTCAGACCTCCGACTTCCGACCTGAGCCGCCGGCCACATCGTCTTTAGTCGGAGGTCTGAGGTCGGATGTCTGAGGTCGGGGGATTGGAGGTCGGGTATCCCGGGCCAATGCGGCAAAGAGCTGCTCGTACTGGATGACAACCGCCTGCCACGAGTAGTCAGCCTCCACACGCGCGCGCGCTACCAGCTTGAGAGGCACGTACTTTCCCGGGTCGTCATCAATCTCCTGGAGGATGCGCGCCAGGTCTTCTTCGTCATTGGTCCGGTATAGAATGCCGGCATCGGCCAGGACCTCGGCATTCTCCGGCGTCCCGTTCGCCACGACCACATTGCCCAGCCCCATCGCTTCGAGGAGCGCCGGATGTGTGCCTCCAACCTCCGTGGCGTGGATGTAGCAACAGGCGTTGGCCTGCAGTTCGCGATAGCCCCGGCCATAGATCGCTCCGGGGAAAAGCACGCGCGCATCGCGCGTGCTTTTCAGTTTGCGAATGTAACCTTGCGCATAAGGCGCATCCCCTACCACCACCAGGCGCCTGGAAGTGCGCACCTTCTCGAAAGCGCGGATGACCCGATGAGCGTTGTTCTCGGGTTCCAGCCTGCTGACGTAAAGAAAGTAGCCGCCCGGCTCCAAACCAAGCTCAGCCAATGCCGCCCGGGTCTCCGGCTTCTCTGTAATGGCTCCGTAGGGGATGAAGACGGATGCTGCCCCGTAGCGCTTTCGATAGTAGTGCTCGATCACGCGGGCATCGGTAACAATGGCAGTGGGAAACCAGACGGAGAAATACTCCGAGATCCGGTAGTACGCTTTGCCCAGCAGGTTCCATTTGTGACGGAGCCGTTCGATACCGTCCACGTTCACTGCCACGGGAATGCCGAACATGCGGGGCATCCAAGCATAGATGCTGTTGGCGGCGTTACAGATGAGGATGACATCAAACCGCCGGGAGAGGGCATGGAGGACGGAGAAAAAAGTGTGAACGACGGTATCCGTATATTTCCACGGCAGCGTCGGCAGGACCACTAGGTCCACATTCCGGTGACGCCGCAGCCCGCGGGGGACGTAATGCGAGCGGCCGTAGACGGTTACATGGTGCCCGCGTGCTGCCAGCCCCGCTCCGCACTCTTCGGCGAAGGTTTCGAACCCTCCATAGTTGGCCGGGATGCCTCTGGTGCCCAGAATGCCGATTCTCAAAGTCTTCATCGTTTAAAAGTAATGAGTAATGAGTGATGAGTGATGAGTACTCATGACTCATCACTCATCACTCATCACTTTTTTAGGGCGAAGGGGGCGCTCATCATGAACAGGAAAAGCGTCAAGATCTCGGAATCACCGAAATTGTACTCGAACATGCCGGCAGCCAGCAATGCTACCCAGCCTCCGATGGCTGCCGCAGCCACGAAGCTGGCAGCCTCGCGGGAGTCTCCCGAATCGGCATTAGCAGAGCCGCCGGGGGTTAGAAACACCCGGAGCGCATGCCAGCCCAGCTGCAGCATGAATGACAGCCAGAGAATGAGCCCCGGAATGCCGCGCTCGGCGGCGATCTGGAGAAAATTGTTGTGCATATGCAAATACATCCAGTCCGGGAACTCCTGACTGCCGCGATATTTAGGTGCCTCTAGACTGACGCGCTGCCCCACTCCCAGCCAGGGGTGGTCACGGATCAGGCGCAAGGTTGTGCCGAAGAGCTCAATGCGGTTTCTCGTGTTGGGATCGTTGGGATTCCACCCGCTGCGCAGCCGGTTTTGGAAGCTTGCCGGGGAAACCAGATAGAGCGCCAAAAGCAACGCCGCGAGCCCGAGAATGGCGCGCGGCCGCTTCAGAACCAGGATTGCGGCGACTCCCAAAGTGGCGCCCAGCCAGGCGCTACGTGTCTGAGAGAGATACAGGGCGGCGGTCAGAACCACAAAAAGCGGGATCCCCCAGAGATGTTTCCTCCAGCCCAGGCAAACCAGATAGGCAATCAATGCAACCAGCACCAGCATCAACAAGCCGGAAAAGGTCATCCAGATGCTCATGAACCCTTTGATGCGGTCCAGGAGACTGCGATCGGGGTTGAAGGCGAATTGCACCAGTCCGGCAATCGCGGAGACTGCAGACACGGCAAAAACGGCATGGTATATCCAGAGTATTTTTTCGGTGCCGCGCGCCAGCAGGGGGACGACCAGCAGGAGTGAAAACAGGATGAACTTCCTGATCAGCGCAGCGCGCAGACTGCCGCCAGACGCGAATACTGCTCCGGCGGTCCACAGGAGCAGAAGAAACAGAGACCACAGGAAAACTGCCGGCAGGCCGGGGCGCCAGCCCTGCCGTTTCCAGAGAAAAACGGCTCCCAGGATGGCTCCGGCAAGGAGGATCTGGGAGGCGGCAATGGAGACGAGCGCCAACGAGACGCTCCCCGCGAGGAACAGGAAGCTTGCGCGCTGGGCTCCGCCTTGCAGAGTTATTGGGAGGCAGGTTTGCAGCAGGTTAGACATGGGGAACTCCTGGCGCTTGTGCAGGTCGGTAGAGGAAATAGGAACACAGCTGCTCGAACTGGAGGATCATGCGCTGCAGCGTGAATTGCTTCTGGGCCCGCAACCGTCCCTGCCTGCCCATGCGGAATGCCTCAGCAGGATCGTTCCCCAGACGAAGTATGCCCTGAGCCAGGGCCACCGGATCCGCGGGGGGCACCAGCAGGCCGTTCTCTTCGTGCTGGATCAACTCGGGGATTCCGCCTACTTTCGTCGAGATGACGGGCAACGAAGCCGCCATGGCGGATAGTATGGAAGACGACAGACCTTCCGAGAGGCTGGGGAGAACGAAGCAATCGAAGGAGCTCAGATAAGGTGCGGGAAACTTCTGAAATCCGGCAAAATGAAAGCAGTCCTCCAGACCAAGCTCGCGCACCTGGTCTTCAAGATCCCGGCGGCACACCCCATCGCCCACGAGGATGAATCGCATCCGGGTGTGAACGTCAGGGATCAGCGCCGCCGCCTCCACAAGGTACCGAAGCCCTTTTTCGTGGCTGAAGTGTGCTACTGTGCCGAAAACCATCGGCTCGCCGGGACGTCGCAGCCTCGGAGATTCCCGCTTCGGGAATGGGGCCAGGTCCATGCCCTCGTAAATGGTGCGGATGCGGGAGCTCGGCACGCCGTCAATCTGCAATTGGTGTCGGATGCTCTCCGAGACCGTCACGATGCAATCAATCCTCCAGCTGTATTTGAGACGTGTGATCCAGCTCTTTCTCAGAGGGAAATTGACGCGGCGAAAAATGATGCGCGACTTTACGCGACTAAAACAGGAAGCAAGGGTTCCTGGAAGGATCGGCCGTGGAGTGTTGAAGGCGAGGACCTCCGGGCGCACGCGCCACAGGATCCGGAGCATGCGGAAGAAGGCGATCAATCCGGCCTCGCTATGGATCGCCAGCGGATACACCGTAACCCCGGCATCCCGGGCACGTTCCTCCAGGAGCGTCTGCGGATGGCAGATCAGGTGCAGGCGGTGGCCGCGCACGCTCAACCCCCGGAGCAGCGTGAGCAGTTGATCCTGCCCTCCTCTCCAGGAGCGTTCGGTGTCCACAAACAGGAATGATATCATGAAAAGCGGAGGCCGAGTCTCAGAGGTTCACTGCGTTCGGCGCCGGCGCGCACAGCGCATTACGGCAGCCCGATGTTACCCAAACCGATTGGTCCCTTCCCGGCCTTATGGACTTCAGCTTTTCTGTGAAGCATGATACGGCAGCTCCGCATAAGCCCGGTACCAGTCAATGATTTTCGTAAGACCTTCCTTGAGCGAAACGGCAGGAGTATATCCCAATAGTTTCTTCACTTTATCAACATCCGCAAGGGAGTGCTTTACGTCCCCCGGCCGTGCCGCTTCATAGGAGGGTCGGGTGTTTGTGCCCAGGATCTCATTCATCAGGCGGTTGAGTTGGTTCAAGCTTGTCCTCATCCCGCATCCGATGTTGAAAACTTCCCCCGCTGCCCGCGGGTGTGTTGCGGCGATCCAGTTGGCATCGATTACGTTACTGACATAGGTGAAATCCCTGCTCTGCTCACCGTCTCCGTAGATGGTCGGCGGCAATCCCGCCAGGAGCCGGGTAGCGAACCGAGGAACCACCGCAGCATACTCGGACTTGGGATCCTGACGCGGGCCGAAAACGTTGAAGTACCGCAGACAAACGGTCTCGAGGCCATACAACTGGTAGAAGAGACGGCAGTATTCCTCACACACCACTTTTGTTAAAGCATAGGGGGACAAAACACGGCCCGTCCGTGTCTCCGTTTTAGGCAAGCTCGGATCATCCCCATAGATCGACGATGACGAAGCCGCCACCAGCCGCTGCACATGGGCGTCGCGCGCGGCAACGAGCACCGATAGCGTTCCGGTGATGTTGGCATGGTTGCTCTCCTGAGGATCGGAGATGGAGCGCGGGACCGAAGGGATTGCTGCCTGGTGAAATACGAATTGAACCCCTTGAAACGCCTGCCGCAAGGGCTCGGTTTCGCTGATGTCCAATCGCAAGACCTGGACTCGATCCGGGGCGCGATCCGCCCATCCCGCCAAGTTATGCTCTTTGCCGGTGCTGAAGTTATCCACCACCACCACATGGTGTCCCCGGCCAAGAAGATATTCCGCCAGATTGGATCCGATGAATCCTGCCCCGCCTGTCACTGCCATTTTCGCCATAGTCTGCTCCGTTGTCTGGGAACCGGACATTATCTCGCCAGCATAGGGGAAACATCTTAGCAGAGATGTCCTGGGCAGACAACGCAGCTGCCGTTCGGAGACTGCATAACCGCCGTTAGAAGGTTTAAGGAACCGCAAAGGCCTCGAAGCAAAAACATTGTTTTCTTCGAGGTCTTCGAGGTCTTTGTGGTTTTCTTAGAGTATTTAGCTCTTCAGCTTCCGCCAGTGGATGCCACTGTCTGCATTGCAGTTATAGTCATGGCACAACCAAGTAGACAAAATCCCTGTCCTGTTTTATCTTGATGCCGGTTCCGCGCGTTACGGCTCTTCTGATTGTGCGGCCCCAACGAAAGACCGGATCCTGAGACTGTGGAGGCGTTGAGCAGGCGATTTCGGCAAGCCTCCTAATGGGGAGTGTCATGACGAATCACCCGTGGGTAACCGAGTTTCCCGCCGCCATCACCGTGGTCGATACCGAAGGCGTCATTCTCGAAATGAATCACAAATCGGCTGTAACTTTTGCCTCCGATGGGGGCGCCGAGTTGATCGGGAAAAACTCGCTGGAGTGCCACCCGGAGCCTTCCCGCTCCAAGTTGCGGCAGCTGCTCCAAGAGCAGCGGGCCAACCTCTATACCATCGAAAAGGCGGGAGCGAAGAAGCTGATCGCACAAATCCCCTGGTACCGGGATGGGAAGTTTTCGGGCATGGTCGAGCTGGCCATCGAGATCCCTGCAGAAATGCCGCATTTCGTGCGCGACTGATCGAGCCTGGGAGGATGGCTCCGGCTCCCGTTTCTGCGCTTGCGCAGAGGCTGCTTGGTTAGCTGGTTTCTGTCGCGAAACTCCTTAACCGACTTAGGGCCGGGTGATTGAACTCACACGTGGGGGCGGTCTTTAGCCCGTGCCCTGGGGACAACAACCACGATGCCGCCGCTTTAAAGAGTGTAAGGTGTTTGCTGTTTAGCCGATGGGCGGATAGAGGCGATCATCTCCCGTTCAGGCAACCCGGGCACGGGCTAAAGCCCTTAAGCGCTAAGATAAGTTCCAATACTTGGACCT
>CAYGWQ010000114.1:0-15022 GCA_964353465.1 uncultured Acidobacteriota bacterium
CAGCTTGAGCCCCGGAGGGGTGGAGAGATAATAGCCGGGGGCAAGCGCAGCGCAGCCCCCGGTTACTCGAGAAAGGTCCCAGAGCCCTGGAAGGGCTACAGACCGAGATGTGTATAAGGTTCAGGCATGAGCGCCGCACTCCAAAGGCGGCTCCTGTTTTCTTTGAGGTCTTTGAGGTCTTTGTGGTTCAGGGATCAGAAAATCAGCTTGAGGCCGAACTGGATCCGGCGCGGATCGGCTGCGGAGGATATGCGGCCAAACGACGGCGATCCCAGGAAGATATCCGGCAGATTAAAGTTGGTGTGGTTGAGCAGGTTAAAAAACTCCACCCGGAACTGAAGGTTGAGCTTCTCCCGAATCCGGGAGTCCTTGATGAGCGATAAACCCACATCCTGGTAGCCGGGTCCGTCCAGGATATTCCGGCCCGAATCGCCGAAGCTGCCATAAGGGGCAATTACGAAGGCGCTGGTATCAAACCACTTCTTGGGCCCGGGATCCCGGAGCACGCCGGAAGAGATCCGGTCGGGGCGGTTGTTGGCGCCGAAACCCAGGCTGGCCATGCCGGTGTTACTGTTGTCGATTTCCGGGAGTAGCGCTACTGTGAACGGTCTGCCGCTTTGCAGGGTCACGATCCCGTGAGCAGACCATCCGGCCAGCAAGGTGGAAACGATCGGGACATCGGCCGGGAAACGCCTCCCCGGGCCGAAGGGGAGGTCATAGGAGAAGCCGACGGAGAGCCGGTACCGGACATCAAAGTTTGACCGGCCCTTCTCGGCCCCGGGATTCGAGCTGTTCTGCGGGAAGTTTGCGTCCCCGGAACTCGAGAAGAAAGTCGAGGTTTCATCCAGCGACTTGCCGAATGTGTAGGACACGAGCGCGGCAAATCCCTCACGAAAACGCTGCTGGAAGCGGGTTTGCAGGCTGTGGTAAGACGAACCGCCCCGGGACTCGAGGAAGACGATATCGGCAAACTGGGGCACAGGCCTGGGATTAGGGCGAACCGGGCTCGGATTGGCCTGATTGACGTCCCGCGCCGACAGGATCTTGGTCCCCTTCGATCCCACATAGGCAACTTCCACCAGGCTTTGGGTTCCGAACTGATGTTCAAAGGCAAGGTTCCAGTGTTGCATGTAAGGCGTCCGCAGATCGCGGTCGAACCCCAATGCGGATGCGGGAATGGCCAGCGGATAGTTGGGCGGGAACGGATTGTTCAAGGTTAACGGCAAGCCCGGCAAGGGGAAATAGAGTTTGAAATCGTAGTAGGGCTTGTTGAAATAAAGCCCTTCACCGGGAGCCAGGGAGGACTGATCGTAGAAGATGCCGTAACCGGCGTGCACCACGTTCCTGTGGGACGGGCCCGGAGACCACGCGATGCCGATGCGGGGCGCCCAGTTGTTCCGGTCAGGCTCATAGCCGCCGCGGGGGACGTTCCCCTGCCCCACCGGAACAAGGGTTTTGGTGAGGGGATCGAATGCATTCGCCCGGTCGTAGCGGTCCACCGGCGGGGAATTGTATTCATAGCGCACTCCGAACAGCAGTGTAACATTGCGCCGCAGGCGGTAGCTGTCCTGCACGAAGAGGTTCCAACTCCGGGCCCGCAGATACTGGGGATTATCCACTTGCGCCCCACCTGAGTAGGTAATAAATCCCAGCAGCATGTCGGCCAGACCGTTGCCTGTGACCTGGCCGAAATCGGAGAAGGTGAGGAACCCGCGGGACTGGATATCCCGAAAGGCATTCTGCTGCAACGCGCGAAATTCCAACCCGGATTCGATCAGGTGCTTTCCTTTCGAATAGGTTAGCGTGTCGATGGCCTGGAAGACGTTGGTCGTGCTGTGCTGGGGATTGTTGTACTCATCTCCGATCGGCGAGAATCCTGAGATCGTGATGAAGCTCAGCCCGAAATCCCGCGGGTTCGATGATAGCTCCGGAAGGCCCACTGCGCGGTTCAGGCTGCCCGCCCTGGCTTCCTGCAGGGAACCGGCGGCAACCCGATTGAAGGCAAATCGCGCCTGGTTGATGAGACTTGCCGAGAAGGTGTGATTCTCGCCGAGCATCAGGTTTTGCGCCCGCCTGGGGACGGAGGCGCCGAAACCCGGAATGCGCGCAAAATTGGGTCCGGAGAAGGGCTCGTAATAATCGCGGTCGGAAAAGCTATAACGGCCTACCAGGTTGGATTGTTTCGCCAGGGCATGATCGAATCGGACATCGAACCGGTCATCCCGGTCGCGCAGGATTGGGGAAGAGACATAGTTCTGTCCCGGCACGGACCGGTTAGGCAGTGGATAGAGGTTGGCAATTGCCAAGCTAATGGCGCTGATTCTCTCCGCTGGAATCCGGCCGTTTTGGAATGGGAGCTGCGTGAACGGGTCAACGGGAGGAGCCGAAACGCTCTGCGAAAAATCCCCGGCCCTCTCGAGTTCGGTGGGGACGTTGGCGACCTGGGTGATCCCTTCCCGCACCCTGCGGCCTTCGTAGTCGCCGAAAAGGAACGTGCGGTTTTTTCGCAACGGCCCCCCGAGCGAGAACCCGAACTGGTTCCGCTGGTACCGGGGTGCAGGATCTTCGGGATGCGCAAAGAAATTGCGTGCGTCCACCGCCGCGTTGCGAAAGAACTCGTAGGCCGTGCCGTAAAGCTGATTCGTGCCCGACTTCAACGCCACGTTTACCTGGGCGCCGCCGCTGCGTCCGAACGAGGCGTCGTAAGTGCTCGTGAGAATTTCGAACTCGCGAATCGCATCCACCGGCGGATTGATGGCGAAAGTGTTGAGTTTGGGATCGTTGTTGAAGACGCCGTCCAGAACGAAGTTGTTGGAGTCCGCTCGGGCTCCGCTGACATTCACCGAGAATTCACCGCGAATCGAAGCCGGCGATCCCTGGGCGGCTGGGGCCGTTCCCGGCAGCAGGAGGGCCAGCTGGAGGAAATTCCGGCCGTCCAGAGGGGAGTTCACAATTTGCCGGTTCTCGATCACCGCCCCCATATTCATCGCATCCGGTTTCACCAGGTCCTGCGTGACGGTGACTATGATCTCCTCGGCCGGCCCGCCCGCTGGAGCGCCAGGTTCACCCGCAAATCTTGTCCGACCTGCAGGCTGATACCTCTGCCCACGTATTTCCGGAATCCGGGCAATTCCGCCTCGAGGCGATAGGAGCCCGCCGGGAGCACCGAGAGTGTGAACTCCCCATCGGGGCTGCTGAGTGTCCGGCGCTTCTCGCCGGTGTCTTCATTCACGGCTGTTACCTGGACGCCTGCGAGGGAGGATCCGGAAATGTCGGCCGCCTGGCCGCGGATCGTGGCATGGAGCGTCTGAGCGCTGCCGGCAGAGGGTAGCAGGTGGATAAAAACCGATAACAATGCGCAGAGTCCGCTGATCTTCATGTTCCAGCCCATCCCCGTGGCTAGCTGACTGCCACGATCCGTTGAAAAATCGCCGTAAGCCACGGCAGGCACTAAAGTATGCCATAGCCACCTACCCCGTGCCAGATCAAGAAACAAGGGACGCAATCCAAATCATTTTGACATTGTGCCTGGCGCTGCTGCATTGAGCGAATGATGTGAGTGGCAAGAGGGGCGTTGGGATTAAGAGCATCCCAGGGCGGCTTGCTTGCTGAAATGGAGGGATAGAAGATACTGCTCAGGATCAGACATCGCATGCGCTGGCATAAGAACGTGGACATACGCTACGAGAGATCGGGGGTGGGAAGGTAGACGCTTCCATGGCAGCCTTCACGATAGCGATGGAACGTCCGCGGTCAGTTATTACTATGATGCGGCGCCGCCGGGCAGCCCGATCGCGATCGCCAATCCCGTCGGCCGGCTGACGGGATTCAGCACGATCGCCCCTGCGTCACCGTCGCCAAATACTACAGCTACTGCAATTGCTCCTCGGTGGACAGCGAAGCCACGGTAATCACCGACGGCGCCACCCGGACCTACATCACAAGCTGCACGTATAATTACATCGGGCAGATTACCTCGATGACCTATCCCAACGGGAAAGTGGTAACCTACCCGCGGGACAACCTGGGGCGGGACATCAAGGTCTCCTCGACGATCGGGAGCCAGAACATCGATTACGTCAGTTCGGCCGCCTATCTGGGCCCCCGGGGCGAGGTGACCCGGGTTGATTACGGGCTGTTGTAAGCTGCAATCGCACTCATGCCAATCGCGGCACTTCCCGGCGAGTGCTCAAACCGGAAATCTTCGAGAAGTGCTCATCCGTGGTGATCAGTGTAGCCCCGATCCGGAGCGAACATGCCGCGATGGCGATATCCGTCAGCGGCAGCACGGTTCCCTGTCGATCCAGCTGCCAGGCGAGTTCTGTTGCCTCCCGCCACAGCTCCGAGTCGGTCGGCACCTCCTCCAGGAGGTCGAAGAGAGCGCCTATTTTCGCTTTTTGGCCGGGATGGATGACTCCCCGGAGTACCTCTGCCCGGATGATGCCGCAAATAGCCAGCGTCCGAGCTTTGATCCACGGCTCCAGCATTGCGCGGGGATCGACTCTTCGGCGAAACCAGTCTATATAGATGGTGGAATCAACGAGAAGCATGGCCGGGTTTCTCCATCTTCCGCATCTTCACAATATCGTAATCCGGATCGATGATTTCGCCGGTCGTGTCGGCATAAAACGGTCCGCTGAACAACTTGCGTATCCTGGCGAGCCGCTCGGCCTCCGTGAGCGCAAAGTCGATGGTCTCCTTCCTGGTTTTCAAGCCCGTCAACCTCATCACGCGGTTGAGTTTCTTGTCATCAATATCAATGGTAGTTTTCATACGGCTAAGAATACTACTGATCCTACCATATCTCAACCCATATTCCAACCAAGACCAAACCGGGGATATCCCCCTTGTTTCCGTTTTCAGGCGCGACAACCTCGAAAAGATTTGAGGCAGGCAGAGACCAGCTTCCCGGAATTGCGAGGTTATGGCACCTGTCACCGAGATTCACCGAAATTATGGCTTGACCCTCGGGCCGATATTGAACAATCTATGATGTAATTCCAGGAGGCGCATTATGAAGTTGGTAGTTACTTTCCGGATCTCACTGGCGGCGATAGGCGCCGCTTTGCTGTTTTGGACCCTGGCGGCCGGACTGGCGCCTGAAGAAAGCTACTGGCCGTACTGGCGCGGACCGGCGGCCGATGGCATGGCCGTTGGCAATGCTCCGTTGAACTGGAGCGAGACACAGAATATCCGCTGGAAAGCGGATATTCTGGGGCTTGGAAACTCCAGCCCCGTGGTGTGGGGCGATCAGATCTTTCTGACCACCGCCATCAAGACAGGCGCGCCTGCCGCTCCGGTTCCGGCCGCTGCGCCCGAGACCGGCGCGCGGGGGCGTGCTCCCTCCGGACCGCAGGTCGAACACAAGTTCGACGTCCTCTGCCTCGACAGGAAAACCGGCAAGGTTCTCTGGCAGCGTACTGCCACGACCGCCGTCCCCCATGAGGGGTCCCACCAGACCTACGGCAGCTTCGCCTCCAACTCTCCGGTCACGGACGGCAAACACGTCTACGCATTCTTCGGATCGCGCGGCATGTACTGCTACGACATGAAGGGCAACCTGGTCTGGCAGAAGGATTATGCGCTCCAGATGCGCATGAGGATGGCATTTGGCGAGGGGATGGCTCCGGTGCTATACGGCGACCGGCTCATCCTGGTATTCGATCACGAGGGGGAATCCTTCATGGTTGTGCTCGACAAGGCCACCGGCAAGGAAATCTGGCGTGCCGACCGTGATGAATTGAGCAGCTGGGCGGCGCCGCTGGTGGTTGACGTCGGCGGGCGGAAACAGGTCGTGGTCAGCGCGACTAAGAAGGTACGCAGCTACGATCTGGCCAACGGCAAGCTGATCTGGGAATGCGGCGGGCTCGGAATGAATACCATCCCCCAGCCCGTACGGCAGGACAACCTGATCTTCTGCATGAGCGGGTACCGGGATCCCATGCTCCTGGCGATCCGACTCGGCCGGGAAGGCGACCTGACGGGTACGGATGCCGTTGTGTGGAGCCAGGCCAAAGGGAATTCCTACACGCCTTCACCGGTGATCTTCGACAACAAGCTGTACGTCTTGACCGATACCGGCATGATCAGCTGCTACAATGCCCGCACCGGCGAACCCTATTATCACCAGGTCCGGCTGCCAAAGACTTACAGCTTCAAGTCATCCCCGGTCGGCGCCAACGGCAAGCTTTATATGGCGAGTGAGAACGAGGACGTCATCGTGGTGAAGATGGGAGAAAAGTACGAAGTCCTGGCGACGAATACCATGCCGGATCAGGTGTTTATTGCCACGCCGGCCATCACGGGCGGAGAGATCTTTCTCCGGAGCAAGACGCGCCTCTATTGCGTCCGTGAGAACTGAAGACGAAAAGGGGACATTCCGTTTTTCGCTCCGGCTTCCGATTATTTCAGGCTAAAACCACGGCCTTGGGTCGTGCGACCCTGAAACACTCCGCCGTTCCGGTGAGCCGTTACATTGCAGGCGCGAGAGCCGAGAATCGTCGGGGTCGGGGTCGGAATCGGGATCGCAATCGGTATCGTGATTCAACATCATTCTGGACCGATGGACCTCAGGAGTGAGATCGAATAGGAACCGATAGCGATACCGACCCCGATTCCGACCCCGACCCCGAGGGTTGTTTCGGTTAGCCCCGCTTTGCGGGGCATGCCAAAGCCACGCCTTCCAGGTGTGGTCGATTATTCGCACCGGAGCGCTTCGACGGGATCCACGCGCAGCGCGCGCCTTGCCGGAAGGTAGCTTGCCAGCAAGGCTGCTGCACCCAGAACCATGGTGGTGCCGACGAACGAAAGTGGGTCGGCACGGCCTACGCCATAGAGCAGGCTCGCCAGCACCCGTGAGACAGCCAACCCGCCCCCTAGGCCCAAAAGGCCGCCGGCCAGGAGGATCACGAAAGCCTGTCCCAGAATCAGCTGCAACACATCTTTGGCTTGCGCCCCCAAGGCCATGCGGATGCCGATTTCCTGAGTCCTCTGAGCCACTGAGTAGGACATCACGCCATGAATGCCTATGGCGGCCAGCAATAGCGCCAGAAGACCGAAGATAGCGAGCAGGCTCGCCCCCATGCGCGGCGCCCAGAGAATGATATCCAGAACCTGGCCGATCGTGTTTACAGGGAACAGAGGCATATTTTTTTCCATTGCCTGTACCTGGCCGCGTACGATGCCCAGGACATCGGCCGGATTCCCTTCTGTGCGAACATGGAGAGTGCCCCCCGGCGTGTAGTGCTGCAGCAGAGGGAAATACATGAATGAAATCGGATCTTCACCGAGCGTGCGATATTTGGCATCGCGGGCAATCCCAACAACTTCGATCACCCACTTTTCACCGAAGCAGCGGAATCGTTTGCCCAGAGCCTCCTCCCCGGGCCACAGGCGCTTGGCCATGGTTTCATTCACGACGGCCACCATGGGTGCGCCCTGGTCGTCGCGCATATCGAAAGCGCGGCCGCGCTTAATCGGCATGCCGATCGCATCGAAATAGCCCGGGCTGACGCGAAGTAGCGCGGTCAGGCGCCCATTCCGGGTATCGGTCACATCCTGCCCTTCGACAAAGACCGTACGCATGATATCGCCGCCGAAGAGCGGCGCGGATGCAATGCCAACCGCTTTCACCCCCGGTACGGCAGCTGCGCGCTCGGTCACCTGCTGAAAAAACGAACGCCCGCGGGCCTCATCGTATTTTTGTCCGGCCAGGTCAAACGAGATCATAAAAAGATTCTTGCTTTCGAAGCCGAGACTGATCTTCTGAGCGTTCTGCAGGCTCCGCAGGAAGAGGCCCGCGGCTACCAGCGCAGTCAGGGACAAGGCTATCTGAACAACAACGAGAAGGTTTCGCAAGTTGACCCGGCGCCTATTCCGGTGGGGCGGGCCGGTCCTGTCCTTCAAGGCCCACATCAAGTCTACCCGGGAAGCCTGGAACGCCGGAACCAGACCGAACAGCAGGCCGGTAAGAATGGTTATTCCCGCCGTAAAGAGCAGAACACGGCCGTCCAGCGCGATCTCAATGGCGTTGGCGTCAAGAAAAGGCGGGCGCATCAGCCAAAGCAGGTCACGCCCCCACGCGGCCAGCAGCAAGCCCAGAAGGCCGGCCATGATCGCTAGGATGGAGCTCTCCGTCAGCAATTGTCGGACGAGACGCATTTTGCCGGCACCGAGAGACAGCCGCAGGGCGATCTCACGCTGACGAACGGCGGCTCTGGCCAGGAGCAGGTTCGCCACATTGGCACAGGCAACCAGCAATACCAGGCCGACGACACCCATCATCATGCTGCCGGCAAGAAGTGCATCGCTCCTGACATTCGGGTCGATGAGCGATTCCAGCAATGGCATGAGAGAGATATTGCGGCCTTGATTGTCCTTGAGATACGACAGCTCGAGTTGCCGGGCTATGGTTTTCATGGCCGCGCGCGCCTGTACCAGATCGACTCCGGGTTTCAGCCGTCCGAAGACATTGAACATCAGTGCGCGGCGATGATGGAATTGCTGGAGCGCAAAATCGGCCAGTACCTGCTCGTGCATTGCCATCGGCACAAACAGGTCGGGTCCCCCGAGGGCAAAGGTGCCTCGAAAAGCCCGCGGTGCCACGCCTACCACGGTAAAATTCTGCCGGTTGAGGGAGATTTCTCTGCCGATCAGATTCCGATCTCCTCCGAAGCGGCGGTTCCACAATTGGTGGCTCAACACCACGACCGGATATTTGCCTTCGACCGAATCCTCCTCCGGGAGAAATACGCGGCCCACGGCTGCCTTGACGCCCAGGACGTCGAAGTAATTCCCGGACACAACCGCACCGAAAACCTGTTCCGGCTCCCCTCGGGTGCTGAGATTCAGCGGTGTGAAAATCTGTGCCACGAGCCCGGAAAACACCTGGTTTTGATCGCGGTAATCCTCGTAGTTCGGATAGGATGTCTGCAGGTAATTCATGAACTGCCCGGTATTTCTGGCATCGGTAGTAAATACCGCAACCAGCCGCTCGGACTCCGGCACCGGCAGTGTTTGGAGAAATACCGCATTGAACACGGAAAAGATGGTGGTATTCGCGCTGATTCCCAGCGTGAGCGAAACAACGGCCACGAAGGTGAATAGGGGGTTTTTGTGCAGCAAGCGGACGCCAAAGCGCAGATCCTGCAACAGACTTTCCATAGAATCCCCTTATATCTGCCTTTTCTTTTGAAGTGAGGATAGCAAGAGTCGGAGTGCGACGCACGCGTAATCTCCCGCCTTGTTTAGGAATACGCTCCCCGTGCATGAAGAAGGGTGTCGTATCCATCCTTTAAACCATCACCTTCTCAAGTCCTGAGCTATAATCGAGATGTGCCGTGAGGCTCTATGCAAAGGAGTGATCTAAATGATCTCCCACAGCCGATATTCGAAATGGGCATTACGTACCCCTGTTTCTCTCTCGTGTTTTTGCCTGCTTTTACTCACTTCTCATGCTCAGGTGCAGAAGCCTCCGGCGGCACAAAAGACAGGGCAAATAGTTGAACCGATCCGCGTTACCGTCGGGCTGGTTCAAACGGATGTCATGGTCTTCGATCGGCAGGGGCGGTTTGTTCCCGATTTGAAAAAGGACCAGTTCGAATTACGCGTGGACGGCAAAGTGCAGCCTGTTGAGTTTATCGAACTGGTCTCTGCCGGTAGCGCCCATGACCGGGAGATTTGGGCGAAGACAGAGGGGCAGCCCGTGCCCGAACCCGAACAGCCGGCGGCAAAGGATACCAATCCAGGTCGCACCCTACTCATCTTTCTTGACGACTGGCACATGGCCGCGGACAACACCATGCGCTCCAGAACTGCAGTGGCCAACCTCCTCAACACATCGATGGGCCCAAATGATCGCGTCGGCATTTTTTCTGCATCCGGACAATTGGCAGCCATGCAGCTGCTCACAAACGATAAAGCGGCTTTGCTTGCCTCGCTGGAAAAATACAATTTTCAGAGCCCCGGAGTGCAGGACATGGGATCTCCCCCGATGACCGAAGCACAGGCGCTTTCGGTAGAACAAAAAGATGACAATGTACTCAGCTACTTCATCGGGGCAATTCTCAGAACGCCGGTAGAATACGCAATGGGGAGATGTAAGCAACTGGGCGGGGGTGGAGGTATGAGCGCCGATTTTGATGGCAATTGCGCTCGGGCGGCAGATCAAACGCGCAGGAGGGCCGCTGCTCTTGCGGAAACTTCTGCCGCCATTGGCAGTAGAACTCTCTCGGCTCTGCGCCAGCTTCTGCGTTCAGCCGAAAATTTGCCAGGGAGAAAACTGGTGTTTTTCCTGTCCGACGGATTCGTGCTGCAATATACGCGCAGCGACATAGTTGCGCGGCTCACGGATCTCACCACTGCCGCGGCTCGTGCGGGTATCCTGGTGTATACCCTGGATTCCCGCGGGCTCGTGACCGGCACCCCGGATGCAAAAACGGCTGGCGCCCCGGATGCAACCGGCGCGCGGATGAGCATGGCTGCGAATGAGGTGAGCGCACCCTGGGATGTGCTAAACGCACTTGCCGCCGACACCGGCGGACGCTTCCTAAAAAATACCAATGCGCTTGATACAGCTCTGATTACAACCCTCACGGAAATATCCCGCTACTACTTGTTGGCATGGTCCATCGATCCCGAGAAGTTGCAGCCGGGAAAAAACAGCAAAATCAAAGCCTCAGTCAAAGGACGATCCGATCTCAATGTGCGTGTAAGGCAAGGCTCGCTCGATCTTTCCATGCTCGTCAAGGAAAAGAAGTAGTAGAGATCTGTCCCCGCACATGTAGGGCTGCATAATCGACGTATCTCAGGACATTGCAAGCGAGGGGCAAGGGGGACAGTCACAGGTGTCCCGCGGGACAGTCGTGACTGTCCCCGTCCCCAATGGATTGGCGTGAGAATCAACGATCGACTTCTGCTTTCGAGAAGTGCAGAATCGCAAACATGAAGTCGAAACTGGAGTCGCGTGCCGCCCCGAGCATTCTTCGCGTTTCTCGAACCAGAGACCAGACCAGGGCTTTCTATAACAGGATCAGCCGCGTGTATGACTTGTTGTCCTACCGCAGCGAAGCCCCGATGCGCGCGGCGGGACTGGACCTGCTGAAAGCCGCGCCCGGCGAGAAAGTGCTCGAGATCGGATTCGGCACCGGCCACTGCCTCAGCGCCCTCGCCAGGAGTGTGGGCCCGACCGGAGAAGTCTTCGGCATCGATCTGTCAGACCGGATGATGAAGCTGGCCCGGAGGAATCTCGCCAGGGCCGGCGTTCTCGAGCGCTGCGCGCTCTCTTGTTGTGATGCTGCGATACTGCCCTACCGGGCGGGAAGCCTGCATGCGGTGTTCATGAGCTTTGCGCTGGAATTGTTTGATACCCCCGAGATTCCCCAGGTGCTCAGCGAGTGCAAACGAGTTCTGCAGACGGGCGGACGCATCGTGGTCGTGGGCATGTCCAAAGAAGGTCCGGCGGGTCCCATGGTCCGGTTTTTTGAATGGATACACCGGCAATTTCCGCAGCTCCTCGACTGCCGACCGATTTACGTGCGCCGCATGCTGGAGGATAATGGATTTGAAATCGAAAAGCAGGCGATCCGCCGCATGTGGATTCCGGTCGAAATCGTTCTGGGGATCAGGGCGGAACCGTAATCCACAGGCCTGTCGCGCACCGGATGGCGCATGAAAATGGGGGGTTGGTTGCTGCGAATGTGCGTGCTGAAGCCCGCACACACAAGGAGTGACAAGGTGTTGAAGCGACTCTGAATCAGTGATTCGTGGTGTAGGGCTTCAGCCCGTCAGCTTGGCACATGAAATCCGCAGGGTGTGCGATTTCTGGATTCGGCTTGCGGTTTTGACGGGCTAAAGCCCTTCGCCACGAGTGGCGCGGCGTTTAAGCCCGGTCTCAGAGGAGGTGTTATGAACGTATCACGCAGATCCTTCTTTACTACGGCGGTCGGCGCACCCTTCCTTTCCGATCACATGCTTGCACAACCGTCTGTCCGCCGCCGCGACTCGGAATTTGATCCGTGGATCGAGGTCTACCCGGCGAATCTCCGGAACAACGTGGCGGAAGTGAGCCGCAGAGTGGGCGGAAAGCCCATCCTCGCCGTCATCAAAAACAACGGTTACGGACTGGGTCTGGCAAATGTCGCCCGCGTTTTTGATCCCCTACAGCAGGTGGCAGGCTTCGCCGTAGTCAAGGCGGATGAAGCGCACACGCTGCGTGACGCGGGAATCCGAAAGCCGGTGCTGTTCATGGGCCCGTTCGGCGCGAAGGATCTCGATGAAGCTGTCGCCCGCGATATCCGGCCCATGATCTACACTCCGATAGGCCTCGCACTGGATCGTATCGCCGGCCGTCTGCAGAGACGGATCCCCATACACATCTGTGTCGATACCGGCATCGGCCGGGTCGGAATCCCTTATCGACAGGCATCGCCCCTGATCCGCGATCTTGCCGGGAGGAAGGCTGTGCAGATCGAAGGGGTCATGATGACTTTCACGGAAGACCCGCAATTCGACGTGGAGCAATTGAAGAGGTTCCAGGCTTTGTGCTCGGAACTGGCAACCGCGGGGATCCCGCTTGGCAAAACGCATGCTGCCTCGAGCTTTGCACTGTTTCAGCGCCCGGATGCCTTCCTGGATATGGTCCGACCGGGCATGGCCCTTTTCGGCATTTATTCGGATAAGGAGTTCCGTGGTGCCGGGATCATGGACCTGCGCCCGGCGATGGCACTCAAGGCGCGGGTCGCATATGTGAAGAAGCTATTCCGGGGGGAGAGCGCCGGTTATGAGCGGGCATACGTTGCGGCCAAGGACGTATGGATTGCCACACTCCCGGTCGGGCACGCGGATGGCTATCCGCGCAATGCCGCCAAGGGAGGCCGGGTCAAGATCGGCGGCGGCATGTATCCCGTCATTGCCTCCGTCTCCGCGAGCCACACCATCATCGAAATCGGCCCGGAGCCGCGGGTGCGGGAAGGGGAGGTCGTCACGCTCTTCGATGCGGAGGCGGGCTCGCGGCCCGAAGATCTCAGCACCGCGACCGGCGTCTCAGTCTACGACCTGACCATGCACCTCGGGGCGCTGCTGCCCCGCAAGGTGATCTGAGACTGTGCGAAAAACGGATTATCCTCTGGTTCACCTCATCTGAATCGGAAAGAGGGCGTTATGAACCTGTCGAGGAGGTCGTTCCTGGTTTGCGCAAGCGGTGCCTTTGCTGCGAGGGGCGGCCGCTCGCTGTCGTCGTCGCAACCCGCGAAGACCCGTCTCATCCTGCTTGGGACGGCCGGCGGGCCGACGCCCAAGAAGACGCACGCGGCTCCTGCGCAGGTGATTGTGGCCGGCGGCAGTGCGTATGTCGTCGATTGCGGCAACGGCGTTGCGCGCCAGCTGGTTCTGGCTCGAGTGCCGCTCCATACGATCCGCCACGTGTTGATCACTCATCATCACAGCGACCACAACGCGGACTACGGGACTCTCCTGCTGCTGGCGTGGAGCTCCGGTCTGAAGACACGCGTGGACACGTGGGGGCCGGCGCCGCTCGGGCGCATCACCGATCTTTTTTTCGACATGAGCTATCCGGACCTCAAGGTACGTGAGTTGGACGAAGGCAAACCCCCGCTGCGGCCTCTTGTCCACCCGCACGAGATCGCGGGGCCCGGACTCGTGTTTGAGGATGAGCATGTCAAAGTACGATGCGCCTTGGTGAACCATCCTCTGGTCAAACGGGCGTTCGCCTACCGCTTCGACGCGGCGGACCGCTCAATGGTGATCTCCGGCGACACCTCGCGATCACAGAACCTGATCGACCTCGCTCGAGGCGCCGATGTCCTCGTCCACGAAGTACTGTATCTGCCGGCGGTCGATGAGATAGCGGGTTCCGGACCCGATGCCGCGAACCTGAAGCAACACCTTATCAACAGCCACACATCGCTGTCGGAAGTCGGCAAAATCGCAGCCGAAGCCGGGGTGAAAACCCTGGTCCTCTCGCATTTTGTTCCGGCCGAGACCCCTGAGGTGCCGGATCAGGTTTGGCTTGCAGGCGCCAAGGCCCACTTCGACGGCGCGGTGATCGTAGCGAAAGATTTGATGGAGATCTAGCGGCGAGGACGAGCCCGGCTGAGGTGAACCACCGCCTTGGGCGCGATTGAAGCTGAAAGGGAAAAGACCGGAAGCACCCGCGCTGCGGCACAAAAGCAGCTTGATGAGTGATTCAGAAGCTGACCTTGGATCGCGAGGCTTGAGCCTGCGAGGCTGCTTGCCGACGGACAGGGTATGCGGGATCGTTTTCTATCGAGAGCCGCCTGGCAGCCTAATGCCGCATAGTTTTTGCTCCGGACCGACATAAGCGGCGCCCGAAGGGCGCTTTGGAGTGCGGCGCCCAGGCGCCGCTTTTACAATCGAATGAACCATTTACACTCGTGTAAAGCGGCGACCCGTCGCCGCACTCCAAAGGCGCCTTCGGCGCCATCCAGCAAAAACTATGCGGCATTAGCCTGGCAGCCGGCGCCCACTGTAGGCCCCGGCCGCCGGACGGGGCTTCGGATTTACGGTTTGCACGACCGTCGTTTCACGCTTCCCTGTAGATCCACGCTCCGAGCAGGGTTGCCAGAATCATTTCAACCAGCCCGATTGAACCCCAGATCAGGAGCAGCCTCGTAGGGAAAAGGCCCATCATAAGGTAGCCGGCGAGAGACAGCAGGTACCCGCCCGCAAACAGCGCGACCGCGACCAGGATCGCCGTTTTCGGGCCGGGACCGAAGCGAGGCCGCGCGGCGGCGTAAAAGAATACTGCGATCAATCCACCGATCAGGCTCACCAGGATGCTCAGGATCCAGGTGCTCGCGGTCATTTCCATGGACAGGTTATGGGCCGTCATCGCCGCTTGCATCTCCTCCATGTACAAAGTGCTGGCTGCGCCTTCGATGAGCCAGACCAACACACCCGCTGCCAACCCTCCCGCAATCCACCGGCCGACATTGATTTTTCCCATGTGTTCCTCCGTAGATTAGCATCGTTTGTAGCGCGTAAA
>CAYGWQ010000115.1:0-14935 GCA_964353465.1 uncultured Acidobacteriota bacterium
TACCAGTAGGCTGGGGGCATGGATCCAACCTCTGAGCTCGTGCAGCGATGCCTCGACGGAGATACCGGTGCCTTTGAAAGGCTAGTGCGGGAACACATGAATACCGTACTGGGTCTGGCGTACAACTATGTCCTCGACTTCTCGGTGGCGGAGGATATCGCCCAGGAGACCTTTGTCCAGGCGTTCCAATCTATGCACAGCCTGCGGGATGGCGCCCTGTTCAAGGTCTGGCTGCTGAAGATCGCAAGGAACAAGTGCATCGACACCCTCCGGCGCACTCCGCGCATGGTCTCCCTTGATCAGAACAAAGATGTGGAACGAGAGATCCTACTGAAATCCGCTCCGCCGCAGCAAGATCAGCCGTTTGAATTTACTGAGGATGATCTCATCAGGGCATTGAACTCTCTCAGGCGGGACTATCGCGAGATTTTTATCATGAAACATGTCGACAACCTCTCCTACAAGGAGATCTCCAAGATCCTGGGGATGACGGTTTCAGCCGTGGGGGAGAAGCTGTATCGCGTGCGCTCAATGATTCGGGAAAAGCTTGAAGATAGGAAACTCGGGAGCAACCTGTCATGACCTGCTCAAAGTACCCACGTATGCTTTCTCGACTTCTTGATGGTGAGCTCTCACCGGGAGAGATCGCGGAGGCCGAAGGCCATGCCGCCCAATGTGCGAGTTGCCTGAGTCTGATTGAATCCTGGCGGCTGCAGAGTGCTCACCTGCGCCGTCATTTGCGCCGGCACGCATTGGGTGAAGATTTTGTCCGAAAGGTCTGTCAGCCGGCTATAGGAGATAACCGGCATGCCGGCCGATCCGCGGCCGCCCGGGAGCGCCGCCGCAGTCTGGCGCGCTGGCTCCCGGTTGCCGCTGCAATCCTGTTGGCGGCTTTCATCGCAAGCCAGTATTATCCCGGCAGGGAAGGCATCGGGTATGCCAGGGTCATAGATCCGGGCGAAAGGCTGGAGGTGCTCTCGTCCCATTCATCCGTCTGGGTGCGCACTTCTGCCGGAGAGGTACTGCACCCCGGTGACTGGATGCGCACCCCGGAATCTGCTGCTGCCGAGATCCTGTGGCACGATTTTTGCCGTCTTACCCTCGAGCCGGGGACCCTGGCTCGCATCCCCGATAATCCACAGCCGGACCACGTCATTTTACTGAGCGGATCGATCCTGTCCGATGTTCGCGTCGGCGAGAAGAATTTCCGGGTGTTGACTCCAGCGGGTTCCGTAACCGGCTCATTTGGCCGCTTCTCCGTGCAAGTACGGGATGTAGCACTGACGAGTCTGCAGGTGGAGGCGAACGGAGCCGAAATTCTGAGCGGGACCGTCGTCCCGGTGGGCGAAGTGAGCGTCCGTACCGGCAGCGTGACAGTCGAAGTTCCGGGCGCAACGAGCACCATCGCAGCCGGTCAAGCGGCTGCCATCGCCGAATCTCAAGTAACCGGTTTGAATGCTGTTCGCGCCTCCGCGGATGCTTCTCTCAGCATTGTGCCGCAGGTTCCGGCGGGCGGTACAATCTCCTCGACCCTGACCAGGGCCGAGGGCGGCCTGTACGTGAGTCTCAGTGCCGTCAACATTAGCCTCAAAAAGCTCCTGGAATGCGCAACCGGCGACAGAGTGCGCATGGAAGAAGAGGTAGCGGTGACAGGAAGCCTGCGATTTCCGGTGGAATCCAGCCCGGAATCCGTGGTTTCCGCCATCGGAGCGTCGCTGCAGCTGCCGGTTTCGTTGCGGCATGTGAAAGCGCAACTATCCGTTGCTGCCGCGCGGCAGGATCAGCTGCCGGCATCCGGCCGGACAACAGGGATCTTTACCCTCGAGAAATATACGAATGGGACGGTCTCCTTTGATTTTCAAGCTGTACCGGCAGGCCGGGCATTTCAAATCCTGCGCTCAGCCATCACAGATTTACCCGAACTTGCAGTCGAAGCATCTTGGACTCCGATTACATCCCGCGCTCAGCTCCTGAACCCGAAGGAAGTGACCGCGCATCTGAGTAACGCAATGGGATTCCAGATCAGGTCATCGGAAGCCATGATCCGCGTGATCGAGGTCGGAATCGCGAGTTCTGAAAACGGTGCGCCGGCGGCTCCGATTGCGGAACCGGGTGTGCGGCAGCCCCGGGGGGCACGTACGGGCTCGGTCGAAAAGAACCAGGCGGAGACTCCCGGCCATGAGGAGTCGGAATCTCGTTCATCCTCGACCACGCCGCGATCCGGGCTGCGCACTTCTGAGGGCGGATCCGCGGAATTGTGGCCGTCCCTCGTCCCGATGCCGGCGGGCTGGTACGTTTTCGGCGGCGGCGAATGGACCTCCGGCTTTAACAGGCCTGCTGCCTCCGTCGGCGACCCTCCATCCGCACTGAAGGGCCGAGCTTCTCCCAAGACTCGGGAGTTTTTCGGCCTTCTCGAGCCGGTTGCCAAGCCTGCCCCCTCGAGGCATCTGGTATGGCCGTTGCTCGGGGTGGAAGAGGCTGCCGGGAGAGAAGCAGCCTATCTGGTCACAAACCATTGGGCTTTGCCGGCGCACACCTCCTGGAATGGCTATGATCGCGGCGGGCAGCTCATGGTTCAGGTTGCGTTTTTTGTGAACGCAGGCTCGACGGCTTCGGTGGTTCCTCTCAGAGACCTTCCCGCTTCTCTCGGCGAGGGCGGCCATTGGGAGACAACCAGCGACTTGCCGCTGGTTGGATCCCGGGACAGCGGATCCGGCGATGGCCTGCTGTCCGGGCTGCCGCTGGCGTCCGAGCGATTGCCTCGGCAATGGTTCATCCCAGCTTTGTGGATCAGCGAGCACAGTGGAAAATTGTGGCTGGTAAATCCGGGTGACCAGGAAACGGCCCTCGTTCTGGCCATCATGCTGGAGGAACGAGCACTTTCCGCGGAACATCTCACCATCCCGCCTCACGGCGGCATAATGTGGCCCGGATTGTCTTTCCAGGATAACTTCGAGGCCTTAGGACCCGGGACAAGGGCGATGGTGGTGGTGCACGCCTTGCATGGCGCCCTGGCAGCCGGGGCAGCGAGGTAGTATCTGTCGCTCAACTCAGAGGCTCCAAGAAAGGGAACTGGGTTTCGTGGCGAAGGGCTTTAGCCCGTCCGTTTAGGGGATCTTGCTTGGAGTGTTGACGGGCTGAAGCCCTTCGCCACGAATTGCGCCTCGTGCCGGTTCAGAAATTAGCCCGATTGATGGGCGCTGATTTTCATGCGTCACGGAGCGCGTCCCCAAGCGCATGAGGGGCCGTTCCGAAAATGCCGATCTCCGACTTCAGACCTCCGACCTCAGACAATCGGCAGCTGGAAGTGTCGCGGGATTACTTTTTCTTGATGGCTGCTGCCGCACCCTCGCGGGCGCCGTTGTTGATTTCAATTGCCTGGGTAACCAGTTTCCACATCTCTTCGCGGCGCTTCTCCTCGGCCGTCTTTTTTAAGACCTCCAGCGGTTTGACGGACGCTTCCGTGACGGACTTCAAGTTCTTCAAAGCCGCTTGCAGCTTTTCGGGATCGGTGGCGGGCTTCCGGGATGCGTCGTCCAGGTTCAGCATGACCGCCCGCAGGATGCGGTAGTACCCGTCGATCATATCCTCGATCGAAAAAAACTCGAACGGATCTCCAGGCACTGATTCCTTGCCTGCCAGGCGGTCGGCAGCCGTTTTCAAGCGCAAGGATGCGGCTTCCAGGTAGATCTTGACCCGCAGATTGATTTCCTGGGCGTCCCGGATCTTGTCAATCTCCGCAGGGGTGAGGAATTCCTTTGTTTGCTCCGGGCGAACGACTGCAGCGATCATCATGGCGAACAGTAGCAGACAGATCCTGCAAATCAGAAACTTCACAGTGCGTACCTCCCCTCGCCGGGTCACCTCTGGAAGAGTATGTCCACGAACTTCTTGCGAACCATGTTGGCTTGTTCAAGCCAGGCGTCGTAATGCGAAATCTCTTGATAGGGAGTTTTCAGCCGGGAATCTTCCATGTCACGGATTGACTTGCGAAGCTGAATCTCAAAATCCTTTAGTGCGCCCGATCTCTTCTTCCGGTTGATATTGGCCTCGATATCCTTTAAGGCTGCCGCCAGGTGATCACTCCAGCAGGCGAGCAGGACCGACACTCCCTCCGCCGCCTGTTTTTTTTCGGCTTGCTCGACAGCCTTGTGGAATCGGTCCGAAATTTCCTTGCAGATCCGAATGCGCTTTTCGATCCCCGCTTCCGTCGACAAGCGCTTCTTGTCCAAATCGGTGAGGCAGCCCGCAGGGGGCACCGGGGACGGGGGCAGGCTTCCCTGAGACCAGAGCGCCAGCGCGAGCAGTACGAGGCAGGATTGAAGCATCATAACATGTTACATCATGAGTGGGACTTCACAGCCCAAAAGATCCAGCGTCTTGGTCAGTTGACGTCGCACCAGATCAACGATCAACAGCAAATGCGCCCTTCTGTCCGGATCGCTTTCCGACAGAATATGATATTTATGATAGAAGAGATTGAACTTTTGTGCGAGTTGAAATGCGTACTTGCACAGCTGGGATAATTCCAGAGAATTCGTAACCTGGCGCACGACTTCCGGCAGGCGTGCCGCCTGAAAGATAATTTCCCAAAGCTCGTCGTGCTCCGACAGGAAAGCGCGCAGCCTTGCCGGATCAAAAGCCGGAGGGATGCCCTCCATGCCCGCCTCTGCCAGTTTGCGGAAAATGTTGTTCGCGCGCACGACCGCGTATTGAACATACGGGCCTGTTTCTCCGTCGAAGCTGAGTGCTTCCTTGAAATCAAAGGCTATGACCGTGTTGCGTGCGAAGCGAAGCAGGAAATAGCGGAGCGCTCCGACGGAGATGCCACGTGCGATGCGTCTGGCGTCGTCCTCAGGAAGCGCGTGCCGGGCGCGCACCTCTCCCAAGGCCTTGGCCTCGAGAGCATCCAGGAGGTCATCTGCCTTGACACCGAGGCCCTTGCGGCCGGCGACTTCGACATAGGGACGTTTCCTCTCCTCCTCCGACAGGCTGTAGCCCAGTTCGGCGCAACAGGCCGGGCTCAGAGCCACCATTTCATAGGAAAAGTGAATCGAGTTTGCAGCCTGCTCCTCATAGCCCAGAGCTTTCAAGCCCTGCAGCACGATGTTTTGAAGATAGGACTGGCGGCTGTCGATGACGTTGTAGACACGCGTGCCGGAGCCGAAATGCGGGGAATCCGTTCCCGGCTGTTCCTCAGTTGTAGTGATCCAGACGGTATGAACTCCATCGGCTAGAAACGGGCAATACCGGAAATCGAGACCCAACAATCCGAACTTCCAGAGCTGATAGGCGATGTCTTTGCCGACATAGGTCACCGTCCCATCGGACCGTACGATGATCTTCTCATCGTCTTCCAGCTCTTCCCGCGATGCGGAGACGTCGGCTTCCCCGCTCGTCCTCATGACCCAGCACCCGCTGTTTTTCCCCTCCGCAACGAAGTAGACTGCGCCCCGCTCCCGTAACAGCTGGAAAGCTCTCTCCCAGAAATGAAGATGCAGGATCTCGCTTTCGCGGGGCAGGAGGTCGTAGTACACATGAATGCGCGCCATCGTTGCCAGGTGCGCGTGCACGATCCGCATCGCCACGAGCTGTGCCAGCTCCGCCGTAGGGTTGTCTCCAGCCTCGATCGCCTGCAGGGTGAGGCTGCGCCACTTCGCGTTCTCCTCGGACTGCTTGTAAAACTGGGCTACTCCCGCATAGACATCCCAGCAGTAATAGTCGAACTTCCCCTCGATCGCGGCGACTTCCGCGAGAGTCTTTCCCATCATCCGTTCGATGCCTACGACCACATCGGCAACCTGCACTCCCGTGTTGTCGAGATAGTTCTGCACCTCGACGTCGTTTCCCAGGAACCGGAGGCAACGAACGAAGGAATCTCCGAGCGCCGCATTGCGCAGATGACCGATGTGGGCGGCCTTGTTCGGGTTGATATTTGTGTGTTCCACTACGATCTTGCCTGCGGGAGCCGATGCCGGAACCCAACCGTGATGCCCTTCCTCGATGCTTTGCAGGAGGCGAAGCGCCATCTGGGCGCGATCCAGATGGAAATTGAGATATCCTCCGCCGGCGACGGCCACCTCCCCTATTCCGGGGATCGCCTGTGCTGCCGAGGCGAGTTCCTGGGCAATGTCCCTGGGTGCGCGCCGGACCTTGCGGGCAAGGTCAAAAGCAATCGGCAGCGCCAGTTCGCCCATCTCGATGCGAGGCGGAGTAGTAAAAGCTAAAGAATCATAAGCGATCTGGTACCTTTCCAGGATGATGCTCTTCAGGGTGTCGGCAATACTCTGGGCAAGTGCGGATAGCATTGGATATGTCGTTCCTTGAATGATTGGGCCGACAAAACATACCCTAGTCACCTTGCCAAATCAATGTGCGGATGGCATGGATGAAGGGGGAATCGGCGGCAGCCGCCCTCGCAGAAGTGCAACCGCGGCAGGTCTTGACTTCCGGTAGCACGACTCCTAGACTCAGTTGGCTCTCAAGCGGGTTTGCGTTGCCTTCGCTGCACCGTGTGGCGAGACTCGAGGAGTATGAAATCTGAGAATACGATGAATGAACCAACCGACCGGGCGGCTGCGGCGGAGCATGCCTTGGCAAAGGTCCTTTATATTGAGCCCTTTTCGGGGATCAGCGGAGACATGCTCGTGGCCGCTCTGCTGGATCTGGGCATCGATCTCGGCAGGTTGGAGGAGAAACTGCGGCGGCTTTCCCTTTCAGGCTACAGCCTCTCCCTGTCCCGATGCTCGCGTGCCGGCATTCAGGCTGCCCGCTTTGATGTTCAGTGCGAAACGCATGAGGGTCACGGGCACGGTCACTCGCACGAGCATCACAGCCATGACCACCGGACCTTCCGCGAAATCCGCTTGATGATCGAATCGAGCGGCCTATCGGACTGGGTCAAGCAGAAATCGATCACAGCATTTCGCAGGCTGGCGGAAGCCGAGGGCAAGATCCACAACCAGCATCCCGACGAAGTCCATTTTCATGAAGTCGGTGCCGTGGATTCCATAGTCGATATTGTTGCTGCGATGCTCGCGGTGGAGGAATTGCAGCCGGTCCGCCTGGTCTCGGCACCGGTAAATGTCGGGCAGGGAACACTCGTGTGCCGCCACGGAACGTATCCTGCACCGGGGCCGGCAACCGTGGAGTTGCTCAAAGAGGTACCCACTTTCGCGACGGCGACGACCGGCGAGCTGACGACACCCACGGGCGCGGCTCTGTTGGTCACACTGGCAGAATCTTTCGGGCCGCGGCCGCTCATGAAGGTTGAGCGGATCGGCTATGGTGCGGGGGCCCGGGAGATCGCGGGCACCGCCAATGTCCTTCGCATCACCCTGGGGGAGACGCCGGCTGATGACGCGGGATACAGCCCCGGCGGGCAGGTCGCTGTGGTCGAGGCAACGCTCGATGATATGAATCCGCAAGTGTATGGCTACTTTCAGGAAAAGGCTCTGGCAGCGGGAGCCCTGGATGTTTTTGCCACACCTGCACAAATGAAAAAGAACCGGCCCGGCTTGAATCTGACGGTTATTTGTGACCCGGACCGCGTCGACATCATGAGCGCGCTCATTTTTGCAGAAACCACGACGATCGGGGTACGCCACACATTCGCCCGCCGGAAGACACTCGAACGCAGGTTTGTGGAAGTGAAAACCGAATTTGGCGCTGTCGCCATCAAGGTTTCCTCGTTCGGCGGCCGGCGCGTGAACTTCGCCCCGGAGTACGAATGCTGCCGCCGCCTCGCACAGGAAACAGGCGCAGCCTTGAAGGATGTCATGGCCGCCGCATCGCGCGCCTTCCTCGAGCTCGACTCGCAGTAGGCTGTACGCTGTGGCGCAGTGTCCGTTGTGCACCTCGTGAATCCGATGAACGGAGAATGACCGCCTATGTCTGAAGAAAACATGAATAACCAAGAACCGGCCCCGCCGTCACCCCAGCCCTCCGAAGAGCCCAGGATCAGCATCGAGGAGTTTGCCAAAATCCAGATGCGGGTTGGCCAGATCCTGGAAGCGGAGAGGGTGGCGGGGTCGCGCAAGCTGATCAAAATGCGCGTGGACATTGGCTCAGAAATACGCCAGGTAGTAGCTGGCATAGCGGGCGCCTATGAGCCGGAAGCTTTGTTGAATCGCAAGATTATCCTGGTTGCCAACCTGAAGCCGGCGAAGCTCATGGGTGTTGTGTCCGACGGGATGGTACTTGCGGCCACAGCGGGCGAGCGGCCGGTCCTGGCCACCTTCGCAGAGGATATCCCGAACGGCTCTCTGCTGAAGTAGGGGCCGCAGCTGGTAGCTTCCGGATCGTCAACACTCACATGCTTCTCCAGCAGCGGACTGTCTACATGTGATAAGATCTGTGCGGCGCGAGGAGTCGAACTGGAACTCACAGCCCTGATGAGTGCAAATTGAATCCACGAGATTTCTACAAATTGGTCGAGAAGGGCCTGGCGGAGGTGGAACAGGAGCTGTCTCGCCACTCCAGTTCCAACGTTCAGCTCATCGACCGGATCGGCCACTACATCCATGACAGCGGCGGCAAGCGAATCCGTCCGGCGATGCTCCTGCTGAGCTCGCAATTGTGCGGATTCGAAGGACCCGCATGCTACCGGCTGGGAGCCGTTGTGGAGATGGTTCACTCCGCCACTCTGGTGCACGACGACATCATCGACGATGCCAAAATGCGTCGAGGCCACGCTTCTGTAAACGCCCATTGGGGGAACGAGATCACGGTTCTAATGGGTGACTGGCTCTACATGACGTCGTTTCACCTGGCTCTCGGCGAGCGTAACTTCAAGATTCTCGACATCCTCGCCGATGTCACGCGAAAGATGGTCGAGGGCGAGCTGATCCAGCTGAGCATAAGCCGTAATCCCGATGTGACCGAGGAACAACACCTCGACATCTCCATGCGAAAGACGGCATTCCTATTCTCGGCGTGCACGCAAATGGGCGCCATCCTCGGATCGGCGCGGGAAGCACAGGAGGAAGCTCTCAGGCTCTATGGCCTGAATGTGGGAATGGCATTCCAGATGGTGGACGATGTCCTCGACTTCACATCCGACGAAAACACCCTCGGGAAACCTGTCTGCAGCGATCTCAAAGAGGGGAAGCTGACACTGCCGCTGATCTACCTGATGCGGGACGGCAAGCCGGAGCACCGCGACCTGATCCGTGCGATCATCCGGGAAGACGGCTTCGGCGGCGCGCATGGAGAGACAGTCCTGGATCTGGTGCGCCAGTACCACACCTCCGATCGGGTCCTCGACAAGGCAGCGGGGTACGCCCGGCAGGCCAAGAAGTACCTGATGAGCTTCGCTCCCGGCGAGGCTCGCGACGCGCTCATGGCTATCCCCGATTACATTGTGGGACGCGACCGCTGAGCAAGAGCCGGCAACCGCACCGCTACTTGCCGCGGGCGCTGCTGCCTGAATCGCAAAGCGTCTCGCCTGCGGCCGACGGCAGCTCACTGCTTACTTTTTTCGCACGACAGCAGATCCCGGAAGATCCTCGACGAACAGCTTCTTTTGCTTAATCGGGCTGATCCCGGCATTGTCGGCCGAGGGCTGGCCGACGAGTACCTCCACGTTGGGGAAGGGCTCTATCGGCTTGTCTTTGAGGACCTCCTGCATAAACTGCATCCAGATCGGCAACGCGACGACGGCTCCGGCCTCGCGGTCTCCCAGCGTTTTCTTGGAATCAAATCCGACCCAGACGGCAGCCGTGATGGAAGGGCTGAATCCGACAAACCACGCATCCGCGAAATCGTTGGTGGTTCCTGTTTTTCCTCCCACCGGCCGATTCAAGGACTTGGCGGCCTTTGCCGTGCCGTCCTGCACTACATCCTGGAGCAGGCGCAACATCTGCTGAGCGAGTTCCGGATCGAGCACCCTGCGAGTCTGCGGTTCGGCCTGTTCCTTCTTCACATGGTCGTAGTCCTCTATTTTCCGGATGAAGTAAGGTTTCGGCTGGAAGCCCAGGTTTGGGAAAACGGCAAAGGCGGTAGCCATCTCCAAAGGTGTGGCTTCGCAGGCCCCGATGGCCAACGGCAAATAGGGCTCCATCGGACCGCTCAGTCCAAACCGCCTCGCCATGACAAGGACGTTCTTGATGCCGATCAGAGATGCGAGCTTGATCGTCGGCACGTTGCGGGACTCGATCAGGGCCTGGCGCAGTGTTATCGCGCCTTTGAACTTGCCATCATAGTTGCTCGGCTGCCAGACCCGGCCCAGGGCGTCGGTGAAACTGATGGGATCATCGAGAATCGTGCCGGCAGGCTCCATGCCGTTTTCGAGGGCTGCCGCGTACACAAAGGGTTTGAACGTCGAGCCGACCTGGCGCATGGCCTGTGTGACACGGTTGAACTCGCTGGCTGCAAAATCGTAACCGCCAACCATGGCCTTGATTTCGCCGGTGACATTATCCAGGACGATGAAAGCCCCCTGGACCTCCGGGATCTGATCCAGCAAAATCGTGGCGGTCTTGCGGTCTTCGTCAATGGAGAGGACCTGATAGGTGGCGAGATCGCCGGACTTGAGAATCTCAGACGGCAGCTTGGCTTTGGTCCAGGCGATTTCCTTCGGACCCAGCGTGGCGCGGTATTTGCCGATCCTGACGGTGACGTCGGGACCGGCGGCGCTTTCGACAAGCCCTGTGGCCAGATCCCCGGGGCGCAGCAGAACTCGCCAATCCGGGTGCGTATAGGTCTCCAGGCGCACTGCCGGGTCCTTGAGCACGTTATCGATAGAGCCGCGCCAGCCGCGCTTCTTGTCCAGATTGCGCAAGCCTTCGCGCAGAGCCTTGTTGGCCGCAGTCTGCATCTCGATGTTGAGGGTGGTGTAGACCCGGAGCCCTTTGCGCCAGATGACATCCGTCGTATAACGATCCGCCAGCGACTGACGTACCCACTCGATAAAATAGGGCGCGAATTCCGTATTGCGTGTGCGGGGTTTAAGCAGGATCGGCTTCGCCTTGGCTTCGGCCGCCGTGCGAGCCGAGATCATCTGCTCCGCGACCATGCGGTCGAGAATATAATTGCGGCGGGAATGTGCGGCTTTCGGATGAAGCAAGGGCGAATACATACCGGCATTCCGCGGCAGCCCGGCGATGAGCGCGCACTCCTCCAACGAGAGATCTTTTAACTGCTTTCCGAAATACGTGTCAGCCGCAGCCGCCACTCCGTAGGCTCCATGTCCGAAATAGTGCTGGTTGCAGTAAAGCGTCAGGATCTGCTGCTTGGAGTACCGCTTTTCGATCTTCCAGGCAATGAGGAGCTCTTTCACCTTGCGGTCGAAGGTTTTCTCCATATTGCCCATGAGAAGACGGGCGAGCTGCTGTGTAATTGTGCTCGCGCCCTCTGCACGTCTCATGGAGACGATGTCTTTGTAAGCCGCCCGGAGCAAAGACAGGTAATCAATGCCGGAATGGTTGTAAAACTGGTCGTCCTCGGCGGCAAGGATCGCGAGCTGGAGGTGGGGCGGAATGTCCTCGAAAGAAACGATGATGCGCCGCTCGATGGCAAATTCCCCGATGACCTTAGTATCGTCTGAAAAGAGATCGGTGATGACGTCAGGGCGGAAATCCTCGAGGCTCTGGATCTTGGGAAGGTTGTACTCGTAACCCACCAGCACGCCTGCCGCGACCCCGGTCAGGCCGACAAAGAACACCAGAATCCAGTAACAGACCAGAAGCCACCGGGGAAGCCTGTGCCGTTTATGACTGATGGGTTCCACTGAGAGCATAACAAGCCAGATTATAACACCTGAGGCCGCGCAAATTCGGATTTTGGAACTCGTGCAGTCGCGAATCCGCAATGGCTAGAGCTCGTCGGTTTCAGCCGCGGCGTCGTCGTCCTGTGGGGTCCCTTTGCCTTTCGAATCGAGAAAGGTCACCCGGACGGCGACCACCTCCGTGGTGTAGTGTTTTTCGCCCGGCGGCCTTTCCCAGGATCGAGTTTGCAGCGATCCTTCAACGCAGACCAGCCTCCCCTTGCGCAGATACTGATTGCACTGTTCCGCTGATTTGCCATACGCGACAATGCGATGCCACTCGGTAGTGTGCTGGGCCGCGCCGTTTCCCGTGCGAACCTGGTCCGTCGCCAGGCTGAAATTCGAGACTCGCGTGCCGCCGGCGGTGACGCGATCTTCCGGATCTTTGCCCAGGCGCCCGATGAGAATTACCTTGTTGATACTGCCCATTTTTTCTCTCCTCCCTCCGTGCCGGTCCTTTTTCAACCGGCGCCTGAACGCCTTGCGCCGATCCCTCAACGTACCTAACGCTGCGGCTGCTCATTGAGCCAAAAAATCTGCTCGAAGAAAAATGCCGGGGACCGGCGACTCCCCCATGGGAACCGGTTTCTTCCATGCTATCTGCGATCCAGACAGTAGGAGTAGCAAGGCGGGAAGGGGCAGAAAAAAAGCGAAACTCGAAGACCTCAAAAGCGCTTGCTCTCAATTCATCCGTGCAAGCTCTTCTTTGAGGTCTTTGAGATCTTCGTGGTTCGTTTCTATAGCCGGTGTCTGAATCGCAGTCCATGCTGGCTATTTGCTTGACAGCTAAGACCCTCTTTGTTACATTTGAGCGGTTTTTCCCTATGGCTCTGGTGCTATGTCCATGGTTGGGCAAATTTAGCTCCAGGCCATTCCTGGAATGGTAAAGGAGAGAGAGGTTTGCCAACCTTCAATCAGCTAGTTCGATCTGGCCGAAAGAAGATTCGTTACAAGACGAAGAGTCCGGCTTTACAGGGAAGTCCGCAACGGCGAGGAGTTTGTACCAGGGTGTACACTTCTACACCCAAGAAACCAAACTCAGCTCTTCGCAAAGTTGCTCGTGTTCGGCTCACCAACGGAATAGAAGTGACCACGTACATTCCGGGAGTCGGACATAACCTGCAGGAACACTCCATCGTTTTGATCCGCGGTGGACGTGTCAAGGACCTTCCTGGGGTGCGCTACCATGTGGTGCGGGGAACACTGGATTCCGTGGGGGTCCAGGATCGCAAGCAATCCCGCTCCAAATATGGCGCCAAGCGGCCCAAAAGCTAACCACGCCTTCACACAGCCGTCTTAGGGTGACGGGTTCACGCCCTGCGAGAATCTTCGGAAAGGCATTTGCCAGAGCCGACGAATTTCGCTCTTTGGGGAAGCATTTCTCGTCCCAGGGAGAACAGGAATATTAATAAGCGGTAGCAGGAGATCTTCAGTATGCCGAGGCGTAGAGAGGTACCAAAGCGGGAAACCCTGCCGGACCCGCTGTACAGCAGCACGCTCATCACCAAGTTCATCAGCTGCATGATGGTGGAAGGTAAGAAGAGCGTCGCGGAGAGCAACTTTTACGGCGCCTTGGAGTCCATCAAGGAACGGTCCAAGGAAGATCCGGTCAAGATTTTCAAGAAGGCGATGGACGCCGTCAGGCCTGTCCTGGAAGTGAAATCCCGGCGGGTGGGCGGCGCCACGTACCAGGTTCCCATAGAAGTAGCCCAAGACCGGCGCACGTCGCTGGCGATCCGCTGGATCATTTCGAACGCCCGCAGCCGCAGTGAAAAGACCATGCGGGATAAGCTGGCGGCCGAGATCCTGGATGCCTCCAACAATCGCGGCGGCGCGATCAAGAAGAAAGAAGATACCCATCGCATGGCTGAGGCCAACAAGGCATTTGCCCACTATCGGTGGTAGTAGAGGTTTGAGACGGTGGCACGATCAGTACCTTTGGAGCGGACCCGAAACATCGGAATCATGGCCCACATCGATGCGGGTAAGACCACTGCGACTGAACGAATCCTTTACTACACCGGCATCACTCACAAGCTGGGCGAGGTCCACGAGGGCACGGCCACCATGGACTGGATGGAGCAGGAACAGGAGCGCGGCATCACCATCACTTCCGCTGCCACTACCTGCTTCTGGGGCGAATACCGGATCAATATCATCGATACGCCCGGCCATGTCGATTTCACCGCCGAAGTGGAACGGAGCCTGCGCGTGCTCGATGGGGCGGTAGCGCTGTTTGGGGCCGTGGAGGGAGTCGAGCCTCAATCGGAGACGGTTTGGCGCCAGGCCGACAAGTACCGGGTGCCGCGCATCGGCTTTGTGAACAAGATGGACCGGCCCGGGGCGGATTTCGCGCGCGTGCTGGACATGATCACCGCGCGGTTGCGCGCCGTTCCCGTGGCGGTGCAAATTCCTTACGGCACCGAGGATCAATTCCGCGGCGTGATCGATGTCATCCGGCAAAAGGCGATCGTCTTCAAGGATGAAACCTTGGGGGCGGACTTTGTCGAAGAGGATGTCCCGCAGGAGTACCTGGAAGAGGTTGCCAGGTATCGCGAGCAGATCATGGAGGCGATTGCGGACGTAGACGATCATCTCATGGAGAAATACGTCGCCGGTTCCGAGGTGTCGGAACACGAACTCAGGGCCGCGCTGCGCAAGGGGACCATTGCGCTGAAATTCGTCCCCGTCCTCTGCGGGGCGGCGTTCAAGAACAAGGGAATACAACAGTTGCTGGATGCTATTGTCGACTTTCTCCCTTCGCCCCTGGACGTGCCCCCGGTGCGGGGCGTTGCGCAAGGGGAAACCACGCCGCCGATGAGAAAAGCTTCCGACGAGGAACCTTTCGCCGCGCTGGTCTTCAAGATCATGACGGATCCTTTTGTCGGCCAGCTCGCTTTCTTCCGGGTCTATTCCGGGCAGCTGCAGACAGGAGTCTCCATCTACAACTCCACGAGAGAATCGTCGGAAAGGGTCGGCCGGCTGCTGAAAATGCATGCCAACAAACGGGAAGAGATCAGGGAAGTGTATTGCGGCGACATCGCTGCCGCCGTAGGTCTCAAGAACGTCAGCACCGGCGACACGATCTGCGCGAAGCGCTCCCCGATCGTGCTGGAAGCCATCGAATTCCCGGCTCCGGTCATCGCCGTTGCCATCGAGCCCAAGACCAAG
>CAYGWQ010000116.1:0-14534 GCA_964353465.1 uncultured Acidobacteriota bacterium
GACGTGGGAGAGTAGGTCGTCGCCGGATTAAATAATCAAAAGCCCCGGGTATCAACCCCGGGGCTTTTTGCTTTTGGGAGAGCTCAGATAGTCAATCATACGGGATTCGGCCCAGTAGCAATCGAGGTCGTCGGGATGCGCAGGGCGGGCGGTCAGAAATCCGGTATGGCCACCGTGTTTTGTCGCAAGCAGGGTCAAAGCGGGATTTTGCTCGATGGCTGAGGACTGAAAAGGAGCAAAGGGGATCAAGGGATCGTCTGCCGCCTGGATGATGAGCGTCGGCACACGGATGTGACGCAGCAGGGGCGCCGAGCTGGCCAGACGGTAGTAGTCATCGGCCCGGCCGTAACCGAAATGCGGGGCTGTAACAATATCGTCGAACTCATGGATCGTGCGGATGCGCACGACCCTGCTCATGTCTGCGATGCCCGGAAATAGCTCTGCCTTGCGGCGCATGCGCTTGATAAGGCTGGAAACAAAGCGTCTCTGATAGATCCAGTTGCCGCGTTCCCCGATCTTCCTTGCCCCGGCTGCCAGGTCGATGGGCGGGCTCATGACCGCGGCAGCCCGAAGATAGCTGCCACCCTGGTCCCCCTGTTCGCCGAGAAACTTGAGCAGGACATTTCCGCCAAGCGATACCGCTGCCGCATAGATGGTTTCGATCCTGAACTGATGCCGGAGGTGCTCAACGACGGATCCGACATCCTGGGATAGCCCGGCGCAGTAAAGTGTCGGGGTCATGTGCTCCGTCCGGCCGCAGTTGCGCATGTTGACGCGCACCGTGTGGAAGCCGCGCGCGAACGCCTTTTTGCTCAGGCCGATCATGTAATGGGACCGCGCGCTCCCTTCCAGGCCGTGGATCAAGATCAGGGCCGGAGTTTTCCTCTTGTGTCCCGGTTGCCATGAAGCCTCCGCCAGAATCCTGCCGTCCTTTCCCAGGCTGATTTCGATCGGCTCCCAGGATCTCCAGCCGTAATCGAGCCGGCGCGGCTTGCGCGCCGCGACCATAGTTTGGACGTGCGGATGGCGCAGCCAGCGCGGAGGATGGAAGGGAGGGAAGATCCAAGCTGGTGCCGACTCCGATTGATTCATAGTGCCGCCACAATGACTACCCGATAGTGCCTGTGATTGCCGGCAGCGTCAAGGCCTGCGGCCCTCTCGGGATCGGTGCCGCAGCGATTTTTTGAAGACACTAGGCGGCCGTATGCTGCCGCATGCCAAAGAATGCGGTAGAATGAGATGCATTCCATGGCAGGTCATAAAGGAGATGTTATGCTCAGAGGGAGAATCGCGCTGGTAACCGGCGCCAGCAGCGGCATCGGCCGCGCGACCGCCGAGATGATGGCACGACACGGGGCCCGTATTGCGCTGACGGGCAGGCAGATGGATGCTTTGCAGGAGGTGGTGAAACGGATCACCGGTTCAGGCGGCGAGGCGGCTGCCTTCGCCGGCGATCTGAGAAAGGATGAGGACCGCAGGAAGATCGTGGCGGAGACTGCGGCCCGATTCGGGGGGCTCGACATTCTTGTCAATGCCGCTGGAACCATTGCCAACGGCACGATCGAGAACACCACTCTGGCCGACTGGCGCACGATGTTCGAAATCAATCTGGAGGCGGTCTTCTCGTTGATGCAGCTTTCCGTGCCTCACTTGGAAAAGAACCGGGGGTGTATCGTGAACGTGAGCAGCGTGACCGGGATACGCGCGTTCCCGAATGTCCTGGCCTATTGTGCCAGCAAGGCCGGGGTTGATCAGCTGACACGCTGCGCTGCGCTCGAGCTGGCTCCGAAGGGAATCCGCGTCAATGCCGTCGATCCCGGGGTCGTGGTTTCAAACCTGCATCGAAGGGGCGGAATGGGAGAAGAGAAGTACCAGTCTTTCCTGGAACACAGCAAAACCACGCACCCGCTCGGCCGCGTAGGGCAACCGGAAGACATTGCCGGAGCGATTGTGTTTCTGGCATCCGCTCAGGCCGGCTGGATCACTGGTGCCAGTGTGCCGGTCGACGGTGGCCGCCACCAGACCTGTGCCCGATAGAAGTGATGAGTCATGAGTGATGAGTAGGAGACCTTTACTCATGACTCATCACTTAACTTCGGCGGACGTGGGTTTGGACGAAGTTGACGATCTCTTCGAGGGAGCTGCCTGGGGGGAAGATTTCTGCGATCCCGATTTCCTTCAGTTTTGGGATGTCGTGATCGGGAATGATGCCCCCGGCGAAGAGGAGAACATCGTCCAGCTTTTTCTCCCGCTTCAGATCCACGATGCGGGGGAAGAGGTGCATGTGGGCGCCGGACAGAATCGACAGGCCGATGGCGTCCACGTCTTCCTGGAGGGCGGCGTTGATGATCTGTTCCGGCGTCTGGCGCAGGCCGGTGTAGATGACTTCCATGCCGGCGTCCCGGAGGGCGCGGGCAATCACCTTTGCCCCCCGGTCGTGACCATCCAAACCCGGTTTGGCTACAAGCACTCGAACCTTTTTCTCAGTCATAGGATGCAGCGCCGGGCACGAGGCATCTAGAAGATGCTCGGCTCCTGATATTCCCCGAAGACGACGCGCAGGGCATCGCTGATCTCGCCCAGGGTGGCATAGGAACGTACGCAGTCGAGGATCGGAGGCATCAGGTTCTCCGTCCCCTCGGCGGCGCGCTTCAAATTCGACAGGTTCTGCTCCACGAGCGCGGCGTTGCGCTCATCCCGCAGCTTGCGGAGTTTCTCGCACTGGCGCTGCTGAACGGCGGCGTCGATCATGAGAATATCCACAGACGGCTGTTCCTCGGTGATGAAATCGTTGATGCCGACAATGATCTTCTCTTTGCGCTCTATGGTTTTGGCATACTGATACGAAGATTCCTGGATTTCGCGCTGCGGGTAGCCGCGCTCGATGGCCGGAACCATGCCGCCCATGGCGTCGATGCGGTCGAAGTAAGCGCCGGATGCGGCTTCCATTTCATTGGTCAGCGTCTCGACAAAATAGGAGCCGCCGAGCGGGTCTATGGTGTTCGGCACCCCGCTTTCATGGGCGATGATCTGCTGCGTGCGCAGCGCAATGGTGACAGCTTTTTCCGACGGCAGGGCGAGAGTTTCGTCCAGCGAGTTGGTGTGCAGCGACTGCGTCCCGCCGAGGACCGCGGCCAGCGCCTGCAGGGTCACCCGCACCACGTTGTTGTAGGGCTGCTGGGCGGTGAGCGATACGCCGGCAGTCTGGCAATGGATCCGGCAAAGAAGAGAACGCGGATCCCGGGCGCCAAAGCGCTCCTTCATCGTGCGCGCCCAGATCCTGCGCGCTGCGCGGAGTTTTGCGATCTCCTCGAAGAAGTCGTTGTGGACGTCAAAGAAAAAGCTGAGCCGCGGGGCGAACTCGTCCACCTGCATCCCGGTGCGCATGCCGTAGTCGACATATTCGACGCCATCCCGCAGCGTGAAGGCCAGTTCCTGGATCGCCGTCGCGCCGGCTTCGCGAATGTGGTATCCGCTGATCGAAATCGTATTCCAGCGCGGGACATGATGCGTGCCGAATTCCATAGTGTCGGTGATGAGGCGCATGGACGGGCGCGGCGGATAGATGAAGGTCTTCTGCGCGATGTATTCCTTGAGGATGTCGTTTTGGATCGTTCCGGAGAGTTGGCTCCAATCCGCGCCCTGTTTTTCCGCGGTAGCCAGGTACATGGCCCACAGGACCGCAGCCGGCGCATTGGTTGTCATCGATGTGGTCACCTGATCCAGCCGGATGCCGTCGAACAGCGTCTCCATGTCGGCCAGAGAATCGATGGCCACGCCGCACCGCCCCACCTCACCATAGGACTCGGGATGGTCGGAGTCGTAACCGAACAGCGTCGGGTAGTCGAAGGCGACGGACAGGCCCGTTTGGCCGTGTTTGAGCAGATAGTGAAAGCGCAGGTTGGTGTCCTCGGCGGTGCCGAAGCCGGCAAACTGCCGCATGGTCCAAAGGCGGCCGCGGTACATGTTCCGATACACGCCGCGTGTGAAGGGGAAATCACCGGGCTCGCCCAGGTCCCGCTGGAATTCGAACCCGGGGAGGTCCGCCGGCGTGTAGATCTCCCGGATCGGGTGTCCCGAAACAGTGGTAAAATCGCGCGCCGCCGCTCTCTTTTCGTTCTTCTCTGCGATTCTCATGAGGTGACGATTATACCACTGGGCTGCTTCTGATATTACGTAGAATCTGTACCGTCTGCGGCTGTGCCGCGGAGCCGCCGCCCGGAAATTGCGGAGGCCGCGCTGTTACCTGACGGGAGTTTTTTTGACAGGAGGTTCCATGACGGGAGGTTTTCCCTCCAGGCGTATCGCCTCCTTGAAGCACTCGACCGCCTTGTCGTGCTCACCCATGCTTTCGAACAGGTATCCCTTATCCTTCCAGATGGCTACCTTGCTCTTGTTGGCCTTGAAAAAGCTCATGTTGGTTTCCAGCAGACGCAGTGCAAGTGCGGGCTGGGAATTATGGCGAAACTGATCGGAGAAACGGAGCAGCTCATCCAGGAGCACCGGTTCCTGATCCGCGGGCCACTTCATCTGGAAGATCTTGTTGGCCTCCTCGGCAGCCTTGGCGAATTCCTTTGCATTGATCAGGATCATCACAATCTCATGCTGCGCTCCCGCGATGCTGCGGATCTTGCTCAACTCCGCATCCTGCGCTCCGAGGCGCGGCGTTGCCAAAGGCAGCGCCATCGCCAGAATTGTGCCGGCCAGAACGCTCCTGCCCCGTCGAATGCCTCCCTGACTCATCTCACCTCCGACACGAAGGGATTGGCTAAGGAAACCGGACGCCCATCCAAAAAAGGATTCTCCGAGAGCATTGAGCGGATGAGATCGCCCTCCGACAGCAGGTGCTTCGCCTGGCGTATCTGTACGGCATGAAGCCTTTCCGTCACCGTGCGCATCAGGAGGTAATCATTCATGTAGGATTCGAATGCCCTTTGAGATGCCTGACGCTCCATATAGCCCCAAAGCCCAAGGGCGAGCACGACGGTCGAAGCCAGTGTGGCAGCTGCAGCTGCCCAGCGGTTTACAACCAGAAACTGAAAAAACCCGGACGGACCGGCCGGGGCAGGCATTTCCGCGATGCGCGCGCGCAGGTTGTTCCAGATTTCCGGGACCGGTTCGACTTCCCGGGCATGCGACTCCACAAAAGCAGCCGCTTCCCGCAGGGCTTTGAGTTCTTCGTGGCAAGGCGGGCACTTTTCCAGATGTTCCCGGATCTTCTCCGCGGAGCTGCTGGAAAGCTCCCCATCGATATATGCGGTTAGTTCATCGTTACACAGTCGGCAGTCCATAGATTATACCTTCAGATATTCCTTGACCCTCTGTCTGACCTGAAGCCGGGCTCGATGAATGTCGGTCTTAACACTGGGAAGGCTCCTGCCGACAACCTCGGCGATCTCCTGATAGCTGAGATGGTGAATGGCAGACAGAATGAAAACCTCCCGGTATTTTTCCTGCAGATCGAAGAGGACCCTTTGTACAACCTGCTCGAGCTCCCCGGCCTCGAATGCTTCCAGGGGTCCTTTTCTTTCGTCGACCAGCTCTGCTGCACTCCGCCCTTCCTCATCTTGGTCATCCACGGAAACCATCGGAGGAGTCCGGCGTCTGTACTTCTGATAAACGTAATTGCGCGCGATACGAAAGAGCCAAGGCTCAAACCTCGCATCATCCTTCAGGGTTGCCAGCTTCTGATAAACAGTTACAAAAGTCTCCTGGGTCAGGTCTTCAGCCTCTTCCGTGGAAGCAACCATGCGGTAGATGAAGTTTAAAACTTTGCGCGAGAACAGATCGTAAAGCTTCTGGAAGGCCCCGACGTCCCCTTCCTTGGCTCGTCCGATCCATTGCGCCAGCGACGCCGCATCTACTGAGTTGCTACCCGGGTCCAGGTTTCTCTTGATCAAACTGAACTCACTAAAGGATGATCCAGCCGGTTTTGGAAAGTTTCGTTCAATTTAAAAAAATCTCCGGCGGCCTGCTTCCCTGCAGCCGGACAGTAGCCTCCGCAAGCGGGCTGCCGTTTTGCAACCCGCCCCTGGAACCTAGTGTAACAGAGATTCCCCATCCGGCAGCAAATTTTGGAACCCGGCTCTGCTTTTGACCGTGTAAAGTGCAGAACCACCGGAAGCTGATCCGGCGATTCATGATCAGGAGAAGATTATGAGATTTCTTAAACTTACCAGGAAGCGAGGCATGATCCTCTTGGGCCTGTTTCTAATCGGCTTCGGGGGCGCAAGCTGGCTGATCGCACAGAGGACGCCGGCCAGCCAGATCTTTCGGCTCAATCTTGACGGCGCATACATGGGAATCCAGATGGAAGACGTGACCGCCGAAAACATGGCAAAGTACAAGTTAACCAGCGAGACGGGAGTTATTGTCCGCTCGGTGGAGAAGGGAAGCCCGGCCGAAACTGCGCGTCTTCTTGAGAATGACGTGATTCTCGAATACGCGGGCATTCCGGTTTTTTCTGCGTCGGAACTGGCGCGTCTGGTGCAGGAAACTCCGGTCAACCGAACCGTCAATCTTGTGGTAAGCCGGGACGGCAAAAAAATCAATCTTGCCGTCAAAATCGGCGAGAGGCAGAACACCGCACTGACCGACCGTCTCAATCGGCGCCTTGAAATCATCCAGCCGGGAAGCGGGCTGCTCCAGTTCAAGACTCCCATGGGAACCGGCAGATCCTTGAACCTCGCTTTGCCGCGCGTTCTTCCGCGGCCGCAACTGGGAGTAACTGCGCAGGCTCTTACCGACCAACTGGCTGAGTTTTTAGGGGTGCCGGGCAAGAAGGGCATTCTCATCAGCGCAGTGACTGCAGGATCGCCTGCAGCCTCGGCATTGCGCGCCGGTGATGTGATAATCTCGATCGACGGCAAGACTGCGACCGATCCCACCGACCTTTCCCAGACCTTGGCAAAGAAGGAGCCGGGCTCCAAAGTCGATTTCAAGGTGATTCGAGATAAAAAGGAGATCGCCGTCACCGTCGAACTCCCGAAATCCGGCACGGCCCAAGGGAGCATCAAAATCTAGCCGGGGTGAATCCGACCCGGGTGAACACGGATAAACCATAAGCCCGAATCCGATCGGTGGCTATCCGTGTTCATCCGTGCCCCACGGCGTTTCGATCTCAGGCTTTTGGCCTCCGCCAACTCCGCCCCCGCCGGGTGCTGCACGCGGATATTGCCTTTTTATCCGAATCCAACTTTCCGCTTGATTTTCACCTTTTTGACACCTACAATCTTCAAAGTGTAAGAAAGGTGAAGACGATGAAACTGACAAGGCGACAGAAGGAAATCCTCGATTTTGTTACCGAGTTCATCACACGCGAGGGCTACTCGCCGAGCATGGAAGAAATCGCCGGGCACTTCCACTTCGCATCGCTCAATGCCGTCTTCAAACACCTGGCAGCTCTCGAGTCTCGCGGCTATCTGCATCGCGATGCCAATCGGGCCCGGTCGATCGAGCTGAAACGGAGCGACGCTCCTTCCGCCCGGATTCTTCCCCTCTATGGGTACATAGCGGCCGGCCGGCCTATTGAGGCGATATCCGCTTCCGAGACCCTGACCGTGCCGGAAGATCTGCTTCCCGGTCGGGGCTCCTACTATGTGCTCCGGATCCAGGGGGAGTCGATGATTGACGAGCACATCGCGGACGGCGACTACGTCGTAGTCGATTCGAGCGCTCAGGCGGAGAACGGCAAAACGGTGGTGGCTCTGGTCGATGATGAGAGCGCAACGCTCAAGAAACTGTACCGCGAAGGATCTCAAGTCCGACTGCAGCCTGCGAACCCGACAATGTCTCCCATGATCCTGGATGCTTCCCGGGTGAAGGTTCAAGGGGTGGTTGTCGCTGTCATGCGCAAGTATAGATAGGAGAAGAGGGAACTATGAACGGCATTTACCAGGTCACGGTCCGGGGGCGAAAACTGGAGAGTCGCGATCTGCGTAAGCTCCTGGCCCGCGCCGTCGCCGAAAAGCGGAACATGGATCAGCGGCTCCGGCTTTTCGCTTCCCTGAAAACCGGAGCCATAGCCGGAACAGAGGGAACCATGTCTGGGAACCTGTGCACGGGAAGCCCAGCGAGCCATTGAGCGCGATCACGATCGCGAGGAGCGTTTGGAGAACCGGCGCGGTTTGGCCGGCAGGCTGAATTGTATGCGCAAACTCCGCGAATCAAAAGCATGGCATGAGCAGATTTTTCTCGACGGCCCTTTCTCCGGACCAGGGGGTGCGAGCCGGTTTTCCACGGGTGTGTTTTCCTTTGAGGAAGGAGGCATCCGCGGCAGCTGTTCACATGTTGCTCCATGAACTCAGACGCAGCTGTCTCACGAGCGGCGTTATGCATTTGCCCGGCAACATGGAGCGTTGCACAACCTTTAAGCAAACAGGTAAGAACCAATCTGATTTCAAAGAATTAGGCCTGTCGAAAATTCGTTTTTCACACAGTTTTCCACACATTTTGTGAAAATTTTCCGGCGTACACCGGGCGCCCTACCCGGAGTTGTTCCTTCTGAGGACGCGTTCGATTCCGGTTCATCGATCGATATGAAATCGCCGCCTGATGCGTCTTGAAACAGGAACGTCCGATGGTATAATCGCTCTTCCGAGCATGGCTGGAAATCGTTAGCAGAGGGACTGCCCGCGCAATCCAGCGAGTGTTGGTCAACCGGACCAGTGAAGATCTCCGCGATGGACCGGGTTGCTTGCCAAGACTTACTTCCTCTGGGTGAAAACATGGCCAGACTCTTCAAGAAAGACGAGAAGTTTTACCGCATTTTCAACCAGATGACCGTGTACATTCTGGAAGCTGCCGAGATCCTGCACAAAATGGTCACGGAACCGCAAGGTGAACTGCAGGCGCTGGCGAGCAGGATCAAAGATCTCGAACACCTCGGGGATGAGCTAACCCACACCGTGATCGGCGAGTTGAATAAGACTTTCGTTACCCCCATCGACCGTGAAGACATCCACGACCTGTCGATGGCTCTCGATGATGTGCTCGACCTGATTGATGCCACCGCTGCGCGCATCGTGCTGTTTCAGATCCGGGTGCCGATCGGCGAAGTGCCGGCGATCGCCTCGGTCCTGCTCAGCCAGGTGAAAGAAATCTCGGCGGCGGTCACCCGTCTCCAGGACAACGATCATGTCGTGGAATGTTGCATCGAGATCAACCGGCTCGAAAACGATGCGGACCGCCTTTTCCAAACCGCGATCGGCAATCTATTCGACCAGGTGAAGGATCCAATCGATGTCATTAAACGTAAGGAGATCATCGAGAGCCTGGAGCGGGCTACGGACAGGGCGGAGGATGTCTCCAATGTCCTCGAGTCCATCGTCGTGAAGAACGCTTAGCGTGCAGCGGCCCTGGCTCTCTGGCTCTCGGCGACGGCGGCCAGCTGCTCGGCGACCGCGACCAGGATGTCGCCATCTTCGATTTCGTCTCTCCATTCTTTCGGCAGGGCTTCCAACCCGGCAAGTGCGCCGACGAAGCTGCCCGTGAGGGCGGCGACGGAATCTGCGGCATCTCCCGCATTGACAGCAGCAAGGACCGCGATGGCAAACTGCCTGGGATGCTTGAGAAAGCAGTAGACGGCTGCAGGCACCACTTCGAGAGAATCGGAACTTGTCCCGATTTCAAACAGGGCTTCTTCCGGCCGCAAGTGGACGATCTGAGTCACCCACCGCAGCATGGCGGCCATGTCCGAGTCGATGCTGTGCACGCAATCGGCAATTTCAAGCACCTGGTCTCCGGGAGAGCAGTGCTCGCCTGACTGAACGAGCCGTGCAACGAGGTAGGCAACTGCCACGGCTGCCGCTTTGGCGCGCGGATCGGTGTGCGTAATGATGCAATCGTCCAGGGCCGCCCTCACCAGCGCCTCACCGTTACGGAAATAGAGCAGCCCCACCGGAGGCATTCTCATGGCAGCGCCGCACCCTCCGCTGAAAACGCCGCTCTTGGTCCAGGCTTTGCCGGCGGCCAGATGCTTGCAGGCCAGTTCGTTGGCGCGCATCGGCGTCCGGTGCGGGGCCGTATTCAAGTACCAGGAGAGCAGGGCGTCGGCCTGCCGCGACGGATCCATCCGCCCGTATTCGACCAGGCATTCGGCCGTTGCCAGCATCATCTGTGTGTCGTCGGTGTAGGAGCCCTTGGGCAGGAACTGGCTGGCGTGTCCTTCATGGGCGCGGGCAAAGGTCGTGAGCGGTCTCCCGTAATACCGCGTGATTTGCTCCCGGGACAGGAACTGGGCGGGCATCCCCAAAGCGTCTCCAATTGCGAATCCGACCATCGCGCCGGCGAATCGGCTTTTTAAAACCTGAGGTTCCATGGCATTGTCTCGCACCAGGTTGGGCATCGCCTGGAACCGATTATAACACTACCGGGCAGGATTGCAGCAACGACACGACAAATCACGCGCTAAGAATTTGCAGGGAGACGGTGGGACGGACAAGGATCAGAGCGGCTGAAGCGCCTCGCCGCGGATCATTTCCGGAAAACGCTCGCGCCGCCGGATGATCTTGATTCGGCTGCCGCGCACAAGGACCTCAGCTGCCCGTGCCCGGGTATTGTAGTTGGAGGAGAGGACAAATCCATAGGCTCCCGCACTCATGATGGCGAGCAACTCATTTGCCTTCACGACGGTCATATTCCTGTCGCGCGCGAGAAAATCTCCCGATTCGCAGATCGGCCCGACAATGTCGGCTTTCCAGCCGGCACGCCGGGTGAGCGTAACCGCTTGGACTTGGTGATGGGAACCATATAGGCTGGGCCGTATCAGGTCGTTCATGCCGGCATCAACCACGACAAAATTCTTTGCGCCGTTCTGCTTGGCCACGATCACGCGGGTTACGAGAATGCCCGCACTGCCGGCAATCACTCGGCCGGGTTCGAGAAGCAATCTGCAGTCAAGATCCCGCACGGCTGCGACTATGGCCCGGGCATATGCGGCAGGGGAGGGCGGCACCTCGTCGTTATAAACGATCCCGAGGCCGCCGCCGAGGTCGAGGTTCCTGATGTTCACCCCCTCGGCGCGCAAGCAGCAGAAGATCTTTTTGAGCCGCTCCAGTGCCGACAGAAAGGGTTCGATGGTGGTGATCTGCGAGCCGATGTGACACCCGACGCCCGTAATCCGCAGATGCCGTGACCGGCGCGCGCGCCGATAGATCTGCAGTGCCTGGTCGAAGGCGACGCCGAACTTGTGCTCCCGCGCACCGGTGCTGATGTAAGGGTGGGCGCGCGAATCTACATCCGGATTCACGCGAAGTGCGATATCGGCGACCCTGCCTAACGCCCGGGCCCGGGCTGCCACCATCCCGAGCTCGGCAACCGATTCAATATTGAATTGCAGGATGCCGCGACGCAGGCCGAGATCGATCTCGTCCAGGGTCTTGCCGACGCCCGAGAAGATGATTCGCTTCGGATCCATGCCGACCGCAAACGCGCGCATCAGCTCGCCTCCGGACACGACATCGAATCCGGAACCCAGAGCGCGGAAAAGCGACAGGATGGCCAGGTTGGAGTTTGCCTTTACGGCATAGCAGGTAAGGTGTGGAACGGGAGCAAAGGCTTCGTCAAAAGTCCGGTACTGACGCACCAGAGCCGACTGGCTGTAAAGATAGAAGGGAGTGCCGCATTTCCGGGCGATTTCCGTTACCGGAACACCCTCGCAATACATTTCTCTTTTCTTATACCAGAAAAGCTGATCCACAACTCCCTCGCGCTGAAATGGTGATTCTATGGCTGAAGCGGGCGCCGGTCAATCTACAACTCCGACCTAAGACCTCCGACGTCGGAAGCCTTGTCCCGGGCATACACGATACGGCCGGCCACCATGGTCTGAAGCACCTGCAGGTTGCGGCCGAGAAAGACCAGGTCGGCATCGGCGCCGGGCGAAATGATTCCCCTGATATCTCCCATGCGCATGGAGCGTGCCGGGGTGGCGCTGGCCGCGGTGAGTGCCTCATGCAGCGGGATATCCAGCCAGTCGACGAGGTTGTGCACCGCGCGATCAAGGGTGAGGGTGCTCCCGGCCAAATGCCCCTCCAGGTCCCGACATTCGCCGTTCTCAACCACAATGGGCTTGCCGCCGAGGGTGTAACGGCCGTCGGGCATACCGACTGCGCTCGAGCCGTCGGACACCAGCGGTGTACGTTCCACCCCCTTCACGAGGAAAATGAGCTGGAGGGTTGTCGGGTGGAGATGAATGCCATCGGCGATTATTTCCGTATATATGCGGTCGTCAGTGAGTGCCAAGCCCAGAATGCCGGGTTCCCTTTGGTGAAACGGCCGCATGGCATTGAATGTGTGGGTGGTGTGTACCGCGCCCGCATCCGCAGCTGCGCGCGCCTGTTTTTCGGTGGCATCCGAATGGCCGAGGGAGACCTGGATGCCGGAGATAGAAGCCTCGCGGATCAACTCCAGGCCGGGATCCATCTCCGGCGCGATGGTCAGTCGCCTGATCGAACGCTCCGAAATCTCAACCCAGCGGCGGAATACTCGGACATCCGCCTGCCTCACAAAGCCCGCATCGTGAGTTCCCCTGCGGACCGGATTGAGGTAGGGCCCCTCCATGTGAATGCCGACGGCGCGGGCTCCATCCATGCGGGCGTGTCTATGGGCTGCCAGGTTGCGCAATACCGTTTCCATCTGCTGATCGGGCGCGCTCATGGTGGTGGCAAGGAAGGCTGTCGTGCCGTGGCGAGCCAGGGTGGCCGAGACCGCCTGGAGAGAATCCAAGGTCCCGTCCATGAGGTCGTGTCCAGATGCGCCATGGATATGAAGGTCAATGAAACCCGGCGCCACGATGGCATCCGGCTCGTGGATCAGCCTCTCGCGCGGAACGTTTTTCATCTCGGCCGCCGGCAACATCCGGCGAATTTTGCCCTCCGTGATATGAAGCAGCCAGTCACGCCGCCGCTGATAGGGGGTGAACAGGGTATCGCAAAGGACCCAGACCTCGTGATCGTTGTGAGACGTCGTCACTGTGAGCTCCCTCCATGATTCGGCCGCTGGCGTTCCGTGGATTTCGATGATGCTGATGAATAGGCCTGATCGAGCAGTTCGATCGGGTGCATCGTCCGGACCGGCAGGTTTTTCGCCCGTAGCCCGGCCTGAATCTGGAGCAGACAGCCGGGATTTCCGCTGGCGACGATCTGGGCCCCTGAGCGAATGATGTTTGCGATCTTCTCGTCCAGGATGCGCTCCGACATCCCGGGCTGTAGGATGTTGTAGATCCCGGCGCTGCCGCAACAGCGATCGGCGTCGCGCAGTTCGATGAGTTGGAGGCCGGGGATGGCGCGCAGCAGGTTACGCGGCGCCTCCTTGATGCCCTGGCCGTGAAGCAGATGACATGGATCATCGTAGGTGACTTTCCAATCACGCCGTTCCATCTTCCGGTCGATCCCGACAGCGTCCAGATATTCGCTGATATCCTGCACGCGACGGCTGAATCGCAGTGCGCGCTGCGCATAGAGCGGATCATCGGCCAGCAAATCTCCGTACTCCTTGAGCATCACGCCGCACCCGGCGGCATTCACCACGATGATCTCGGCGCCGTCCCGCTCGAAAGCCGCAATGTTTTTGCGTGCCAGTTGCCTGGCGGTCTCGAGATCGCCATCGTGAAGGTGAAGGGCGCCACAACAGGTCTGGCGGGGGGGCAGGCCGACCGAGATCTCGTTGCGTCGGAGCACCCGCACTGTGGCTTCGTGCACCGGGCCGAACAGCTCCGGCATAACACATCCCTCGAACAGCAACACCCGCTTTTGCCCCTTGCCTGCGGCCCGCTCCAACATGGCGTATCTGGCAGCTGCCGGGATGTCCGGCAGAAACGCTTCCATGGATGCCAAGCGACCCGGGATCAGCCGCAAGATTCTCGAGGCCCGCACCAGTTTCTGAAGGCCGCTGCGCTGATAGCATCTCAGCAAGCGAAAGCAAATGTGGAGGAGCCGCCGGCTGGGGAACACCTTTTGAAAGATAATCCGGCGCACGAGGAATCCCGTGGCGGACCGCTTTCGATGCTTATGGATCTCCGTACGGGCTTCGTCCATCATGGAAGAGAAGCGCACACCGGAAGGACAGGCGGTCTCGCAGGCGCGGCACTCGAGGCAGAGCTGCATGTGCTGCTGAAACCTCCTGCTGGATGCGGCAACGCGCCCTTCCTTCATGGCCTGGATCAGGTAGATGCGGCCGCGCGGCGCATCGGCCTCGACACCGAGCTGCAGATAGGTGGGACAAGCGGACAGGCAGATGCCGCAGTGAATGCAGTCCAGGTGTGCGGCTGCGCGCGCCTCGATCAGGCCGGGCTGTTGGGCGGCCATGTTACATTCCCCCCACGTATCTTCCGGGATTCAGCAGTCCCCTGGGATCGAATTGCTTCTTGATGCGGCGCATCAGATCGAGCGCCGGTGCCTGATATCCCCAGACATCCAGGCCATGCTTCACATCGGTCCGGACCTTTTCGATCACGAGGTGGCCGCCGGCCGCCAGGCAGTGCCGGCGCAACTCCAGGATTTCGCGCCGCAAGTCCTCCGCAGAGACTCCTCCAG
>CAYGWQ010000117.1:0-14419 GCA_964353465.1 uncultured Acidobacteriota bacterium
CCGTAGTTTTCGGTCACCCGGACGTATAGTTGTTAGCGTTCTAGTGGGCTACTCGTACATTGACCATTTTGCGTGCAGCCGGATTTCGCTCCGGAGCACAATCCGGCCTTTTGGCTGTTCTAATTTAGTCGAGATAATTGGGCCAAAATTTCCCCGTAGTAGTAGCCTTTGCGAATTTCGATGTGATCTGAGCGCACTAAGTCCCATGTTCCGGCCGAAGAATGAGGCAACGACGAAATGGTCAGATCGTAGATTCCGGCTGGCACATCTGTTATCGAGAACATTCCCTGCTCATTTTCAAAATCACGTTCATAAAAGCCACTGCGTGAACTTTCCCTTGTCGTTCTGAGCGACACGCGGAACCTGTCTATCGGTTTTCCTATGCCGTCTGTTACTCGACCGTAGATTCCACACTCAACCGTTTTTAACCGAATTTTGTTCTGAGAGCCATCCACCGAAAATTGCAGTTGTTGTTCCACAAATCCCAGTTTCGAGATCTTGATTCCACTAACGTGATCCGAGGAGACCCTTACCGAAAACCCGCCTGCGGCGTCCGTGAAAGCGGTGATGCTGCCCGTATCTATTTTTGCACCCTCGACAGGCGCACCTGATTCTGTGAGAACCTGCCCGGTTAGAATCGGTCCATCTGCAAGGATCACGACGGCTGAAGGCGCTCCAGCGTCCAGGGTAATGGTTTTACTCCGGAACCCTGCAGCCGACACATTGCAGTCAAACCGGCCCGTTTCGAGCGATACAGGAAATCTGATCTCCCCCTGCACGTCGCTCCGGCCTCTCCCGCATGCGTAGGCGTTCGCAATAGGCTCACCTCGAACATCGGATACCACCAGGGAGATCTCAGTTGCGGGAGCGAGGCGGAAATCGACATGCTCGCATTTACCTTTCTTAGCCTCTATCCACTGCTCCTCCGGCAGGTTTCTACGCGGGGCGGCCGCCACGGACACATTTCCTTCCGGGATTCCGTAAATCCCATATTTCCCGGAGGAATCCGTGCTCGTGGTATTCGGCACGAAAAGGGAATGCTCGATGCCTGACCAGACGCTTCCCGCAGATGCAAAAACCAGGGCACCCACGATAGGCACCCCATTCCGGTCCAATACTTGTCCCTCGACACAAGCCACCGCAGTCCTGAGCCGGTATGTTCTTGCTTGAATACCGGGTATTCCAATATCGATTTCTTCCTGCTTTGGTGCGTATCCGGACATCCTGACAAGGACGAATGCATGCATCGGGGAACTCATACGAATTACAAATAGTCCTTCATCGTTACACACCTCCGATACGATCGGTGGTGGCCATTGCAAAGTCAGGCGTGAAAGGTCTCCTGTATGGATTGAAACCACGGCGCCAGGAAGTGGACTTCCCGATTCGGCAATGACTCTCCCTTGCAGGATGTATTCTGTCGCTTGCCTGTAATCTTGCGCATTCACCGGCCCCAATGCCACGTAAGAAGGGGATGGTATTCCACCTGCAATTGCAGCCGGGGATCTCGAATCAGATTGTATCGGGTTAGGAGCGTCAGGCGGCAATTTGGGGCGCACCCTTGTTTTGTTGAGACGCGCGATTGACAGCCAAAAACACAAGATGACAATTGCTGTCAGGACTGCCATGCACCAGCGTATCGTTTTGCGCGACACATCCTCTCCTCGAGGTTAAGGTCGGCAAATGCCGAAATCATGTTGCCGCGTATGAAGCTCATTTCTTGTAAGTCGTTCTATCCTGGAAAGCAAGGGGATTCCAGGAAAACGATCGATGCCTTTCACAAGTCGCGAATCGCAATGTTATCGATAAGCCGCACAAAGTCTGCGACTTACGGCGCGCTTAAGCAGTTCCGGACGTAAAGTGGGCTTCCCGGAAACTTGGATTCTTGACTACTAACGGGACAAATGGCCAAGGAGAGAACAAGAATTCCACGGCCAGCCAACAAAGACCCTCAGTGCGATGGGAGTTCCTGCAATTTTTCGATAGTTCGCTCAGGGATTTGCTCTTCAGGCTTACGGGCAATCCAGGCATCTTCCCTGAATGATTGCCCCAGAGTCGTGTCCTTGACCAGACGCTCGATAATTAGCAATTCATCCGTGGCATCCCAAATGATGCGAAGGGGTTTATCGCTTGAGACGCCGATGGACCAACTTCCGAGTGCCTCCAATTTGAAGGAGATCTCGTCAGTGCTCAGTCCAATTTGCTTCAGGAGATTTTGGGTGCGGCCAAATGCTTCTTTCTCTTAAGAGAAAGGGTCTCCGGTGTAGTCGGGTTCGCAGTAGCCTGGAGGCTTACTGCCGCCTGCTTCGATCATCTCGTTAAAGAGGACCCATGCTCTTCGTCGTGCACGCTCAGCCAAGTGCTTGGCTCTCGGCAGTGAACTTGCTGATATTTCGCGCTGAACGAGATCGTCCAAATGCTGCATACGTAGGCAGGACTCTGCCCACTTCGTCAACTGATCGCGTGAGACTGGTTTTCCCGGTTCCCTAGATTCGTTCTCTTCGGATTCACTAGGATCCATTTCCGTTCCCTCATTCCCGCAAATTCTGGCCTGCGGACTCTATAAGTGCTTATTATCCAGACACTCAGGGCAACAATTCAACGCCCAATCGTTGTCGGGGGCGTATTGTGCGTAAACCGGACAGAACCCCCGCTGGCAGTTGTTTGCCGCAAAAAACATGGAACTGTCTAGACTCGAAACCTCAAAAATCCTTAACTTGGAGAATGAAATGTTGTCGAGTGTGAGAAACGTTTCAGTGCGCACCATCTCGAATCCGGATTCGGCCGCCTCGCGACGCATCTTTTCTGGAGATGTCGTCTCACTCGCCATCCAGCCTCTGGGAGCCTTCACTGGATCCCGTTCGATAATGACGACCGTCGCGCTAGGTTTCAGGGACGGTATCAGGTTTTTCAGAAGAGCAACGGGCTTGCTGAGGTGATGGTAGGTCAGGACAATAAAAACCATGTCCAGCATTTCTTTTGGAAGTAGTGGATCGTCTTCCTTGCCCAGAATGATTTCGACGTTTTTTATCCCATCCTGCTGACAACGTTCGCGTAAATGATCTAAGCCAGCCTGGTTGATATCATTGGCGTAGACCCTGCCTTTGTCTCCCACGCGTTGCGCCAGATGCACAGTGTATCGGCCATGGCCTGCGCCAACCTCGCCGATTACCATCCCGGGCTTGAGCCCTACGGCGTCCATGACCTTGTCGGGTGGCTGGATCGAGTTTTCATATTTTTCCGATTCTTCGACCGTTTGGGAAAGCGCCCGCAACGGGAGGAAAAACAGCACACCGAGAAGCCCGCAAAGGAAAATGCACCTGCTTGCAGGACACCTTTCTTTATGCCGCTTGCCCGAGTTACTGGTTGCTGTTTTCATTTTGTATCGGCCCCTCGCCTCGATTCAGATTACGCGATCGTATACTGAATCGTCACAGTACGGAGGCAATTTTGTACCAAGGTATGCAAAAATCTCCCGTATGTACTGATTTGATATCGTTTATCACGCGTTATCCTGCTCAGTGGTTGGTAAGTTGTTAGCGTTCATCGGAAACTACCTGCCAAAGCTCCTGGCGGACAGCCAAAAGCACGGTTTCGCGTTTTTCATAATAACCCAGGCCCCTGACCCGGGATTGCATCATGGTGGTGAATTTTTGAGCTGCCTGGCCGGCAGCCGCAATTCTTACGGCAATCAGGTTACTTCCACAGAGATCGAGCGCTCTCCCAAACTCTGCTTCCGTGGCCAATCAACCGCATCCTCGATCCTGATCCCTCGCCCCGTTCAAAGGCTGATACGTGCAGCTTCAACACGGCGCAAGAATCACCGGTCATTTTGGAATCGATAGTTGAACCGGTCATCCTCCGATTCGAATCCGAGGAGAATTCCCGCTGTGATACCGCTGCAGCAGAAGATAGTTGATCCGATCCCGGTTCCCCGCCACAATAGTCCTGCATCCTGATTATCGCAGCGCCTCGACGGAAACGGAGTTTACCATGAACGCCCAGACACGGCTGGATCGGATCCTCAGCAGGCTGACCCCGGAATACTTTGCCGAGAAGGTACTCCCGGGAGCCATTAATGTTCTCGTGATCCTCATCCTGATGCTGATCGCCCTCCGGATGTCGAAGCTGATCTCGACCCGCATCTGGAAGATATTTCAGAATCGCAAGGGAGACATGGAGTTCCAGAAGCGCGCCGACACGCTCAGTTCCGTGATCCGGAACGTTCTGAATTTCACCATCGTCTCGGTTTCGCTGGTCATGATTCTCGGTGAGCTCCACATCAATATCGGGCCGGTGATCGCAACTGCCGGCATTGTCGGCCTCGCCGTCGGGTTCGGCGCCCAGACGCTGGTTCAGGATGTGATCTCCGGATTCTTCATTCTCCTGGAGGAGGAGATCCGTGTCGGCGACGTCGTGGAGATCGCCGGTAAATCCGGCCTGGTGGAAAAAGTGGACTTGCGGATGACGACTCTGCGTGACATGGCCGGCAACGTGCACTATGTCCGGCACGGGAAAGTCGATGTCGTCACCAACATGACCAAGGATTACTCCAACTTCGTGTTCGACATCCCCGTGGCCTATCGCGAGGACATCGATCGGGTCCTGGATATCATCCGGGAGGTGGGCAGGGACCTCTGTGAGGATCCGGCATTCAAGGATGACATCCTCGCACCCATCGAAGTGCTCGGTCTGGACCGATTCGCCGAAACAGCGATCTTCGTCAAGGCGCGCACCCGGACAAAACCCATCATGCAGTGGAGCGTCGCACGCGAATTCAATCGCAGGTTAAAGAAGGCCTTTGACGAAAAGGATATCGAGATGCCTTTTCAACCGGTCAGCCTGTTTGCCGGAGGGGACCGAACAGGAAAAGCCCCTCCTTATCACGGGGCTGCAGGCAAAGAGGGAGGTACAGGCACCTCCGCTTAGGACAGGAGCAGGCGGGAGTCGTCAGCCCACGGCTTCCCGAAGGCAATTTCCGGCATTTTTCCGGGCTTCTCCGATGACAGTCGGAGTCGAGGGGCGTGACTATGATGGATGGTTTGCCTCTGGAAGTGCACGATGCGCTGCAGGTAATGACCGCCGATGCCGAATCGCCCTGCCTCTGCGAAAGCCGCGTCGAAGAGTTGACTGAAAGCGAGCTGCGGATCAGCTGGCCGACGGACGCGGGCGAACGCATCCCCATAAGCGAACAGCAGGCGCTCACTATCTCATTCGGACGCCGTCAGACGGCTTATGCGTTTGATGCCATCGTCGTCTCCACGGTCGTAGATCCCATCCCGTTGCTTGTGGTCCGCCCTTCAAGCCCGCTGCGCAGTTTCCAGCGCCGCGACAATTTCCGCATGCGGGTTTTTGCGCGCGTCGAATTGACGGCAAAAGTGGTGAAAATGGCGCATTTCAAACACACCAGCCGCAGCCCCTACCATGTCATCAGGACCGAGACCGTAAACATCAGCGCCGGCGGATTCACCATCCATCACAGCGCTCCTGTTCCCCGCGGGACGGTGTTCGATGTCACGCTCACCCTGCCGGGCGAGCGCCGACAACCCTTGGATCTGAGCGCAAAGCTCGTGCGCTGCACGGCGGTCCAGGATGCGGATTCGGTATCATCGCTTTTCGATCTGGGATTCTCGTTTATCCGTATGCCAGAAGCCGCCCGCGCCCGGATTATCCGCTTCGTTTTCAGCGCCCAGCGCGAGGAACAGCAGGAAGAATAGGGCCCGCCGACCAGCCAGGAGATTACCTGGCAAGCGCGCCAAGCGGGCTCCCGCCCATCTAGCAGGCTTCTGTCGCGAAACTCATTATCCGATCCGCAGCGCCAGCTGGATTGAAGTTAAATGTGGCGACGGGCTTTAGCCCGTGCATTGATGTTGATAGCCAGGATGCGGTCAATTTCATAAGAGTAATTCCTTTGTTTTTGGGCGATGTGTGGACAGAAGCCCCGATCTCTCATTCAGGCATGCCGGGCACGGGCTGAAGCCTGCCCGCACATGATTGGTCTGATTGACGAAAGATTCTGTCCGAAACGGGAGTTTCGCAACAGAAACTGGCTATGATCCGCCCCACCGCTGGCCGGCGTGAAACTGCGCAGCCCTGCGGGTAATAGCACCCATTTAGGGGACTAAGAGCATCATCACGACGACGCTAGTGGATTGGGCTTGTGCGCATTATTGCTGCAATTCTCTACACGTCAGGGGCACTCTCCTGATTCCCGGCCTAATTGCAATGCTTTTTTATGCTTGGAATTGCTCACTGCCTCTCGATATACTTTCGCCCTCATGATCCCTACCAGGTTTAAGCAACGGCGTTGAATTATTCAATGGTGAGGATCGTGCTTGCACTTTTTGTTTACCGAGTCGCCCGAGAATTCTCGCGCGCGACATCAGACCGGAACACCTTGGGATCTGATCCCATCAGGTGGGGGCAGTAGATCTGGACATGCGATCAAGACATAGTCTGTGGCTCATTTTGGCCGTTCTATATTTTCCCGTCTATGCATCCGCGCAGAAGCCGGAAGACTGTCTGATGTGCCATGATGACAAAACCCTGACGACCAAGCGTGAGGGGAGGGTGGTTTCCCTGTACGTGGACGGCAAGAAATTTTCCGGTTCGGTCCACGGATCGCTTTGCTGTGTCGACTGCCATAGCGACCTCCAAAACAAGGAACTGCCCCACGGAGAGAAGCTCGCCAAGGTTGCTTGCGGCACTTGCCACGCCGACGAGGAGAGCCTGCATGCCGGCTCCCTGCATGGCAAGGCGGTCGCCCGGGGCGATTCTCTGGCCCCGCGCTGCAAGGACTGCCATGGCAGTCATGAGATTTTCGGTCTCAAAGATCCCAGGTCGCCGGTGGCGCCGTCCCGCATCCCCTACCTGTGCGGAAAATGCCACCAGGAGGGGACCCTTGTCCAGCGCCAGCGTGAAATCCACGAGTCGAATATCATCGAGAACTATTCGGAGAGCATGCACGGCGCCGCCCTGCTCCAGAAGGGTTTGATTGTCACTGCGACGTGCGTATCGTGCCACACGGCGCACCAGATCCTGCCTCACACAGATGCCCGCTCATCGATCGCCCGCAGGAATATCGCTGCGACCTGCACAAAATGCCATGCTCAGATTGAATCGGTGCATCGGAAGGTCATCAAGGGTGAGCTGTGGGAGAAAGAACAGCACGTTCTGCCGGCATGCGTGGACTGCCATCAACCGCACAAGGTCCGGAAAGTGTTCTACGATCAAGGAATGTCGAACCCGGATTGTCTCCGTTGCCACGAGCGCAGGGAGATCAGGGCCGCCAAGGACGGCCGGTCCCTGTACGTCGACGCATCGGAATTGAGCCACTCGATGCATGTCAAGCAGGCTTGCAGCCAGTGCCACATCGGTGTCACTCCGTCGCGGTTGCGCCCCTGCGAGACGATTACCCAGAAGGTCGACTGCGGCTCCTGCCATGTCCCAGTCGTGCAGCAATATCAGCAGAGCACGCATGGGCAGCTCTTCGCCAAGAAAGACAGCAATGCCCCCACCTGCCTGGAATGCCACGGCTCCCACAGCACCCGCGGAAAGAAGGATCCGACGTCGGTGACGTTCCCGACGAATGTGCCGCTTTTGTGCGGGAAGTGCCACCGCATGGGGCAGAAGGCGGCGGTAAGGTACACGGGCTCAGAGAAGGAGATCGTCGAACGGTACACGGAGAGCACTCACGGCAAGGGTCTGCTGAAGAGCGGTCTCGTCGTTACTGCCATGTGCACCAACTGCCACACAGCGCATCGCGAGCTCCCGCACGACAATCCCGAATCCAGCGTCAACGACAGGAACATCCCGGCGACCTGCGGAACCTGCCACAACGGCATCGAGGGCCAGTTCGAACACAGCGTCCATTCCCGGAATGTTACCAAGAGCGACAAACCGTTGCCGGTCTGCAACGACTGTCACAGCGCACACACCATCCAGCGAACGGATAATGAGGGCTTCAAGCTGACGATCATGACCCAGTGCGGGCGCTGCCACGAGAAAATCGCGCAGACCTATTTTGACACGTACCATGGGAAGGTGTCGCAGCTCGGATACACCAAGACTGCCAAATGCTACGATTGCCACGGCGCGCACGACATCCTGCCGATCGCCGATCCCCGCTCTCACCTGAGCCGGGCCAACGTAGTCGCAACCTGCCAGAAGTGCCATCCGGGCGCCAACCGTCGTTTCGCCGGCTACCTGACGCATGCCACGCACCATGATCCGGCAAAGTATCCGTGGCTTTTCTGGACCTTCTGGGGCATGACCGGACTGCTCGTCGGCACGTTCACCCTGGGCGGGGCGCACACGCTGATGTGGCTGCCGCGCGCTTTGCAGTTGCGCCGGGCAAGCAGCAGAGCTCACGTCGTGTCGGCGGCCACGGAGTTCGTGCGTTTTACCCGGCTGAACCGCCTGCTGCACGCCGCCATGATCGTGAGCTTTATGAGCCTGGCGCTGACAGGTCTCACCTTGAAGTTCTCCTACACCACATGGGCATCGGTGGTATCGCGCGTGCTGGGCGGATATGAAGCGGCGGGCTACATTCACCGGGTGGCGGCCGCCCTGATGGTCGGCATTTTCATCACCCACATCACGGACCTCGTGCGGCGCAAGCGTCGGGAATACGGCTCCTGGCGCAAGATGCTCCTGGGACCGGACACCATGCTGCCGACCCGCAAGGACCTCGATGATTTCGTCGCCTCGGTCAAATGGTTCCTTGGGAGGGGAGAACGCCCGCGTTTTGGACGGTGGACCTACTGGGAGAAATTCGACTATTTCGCGGTATTTTGGGGGATCGCTGTAATCGGATCCACCGGCCTCACGCTCTGGTTCCCGGAGCTCTTTACGCGGCTTATGCCCGGTTGGACCCTGAACGTGGCCACCATCATCCACAGTGACGAAGCGCTGCTGGCCACCGGATTCATCTTCACGGTGCATTTTTTCAACACGCACCTGCGTCCCGAGAAGTTTCCCATGGATATCGTCGTCTTCACCGGGCGCATGACGCTCGAGGAATTCCGCAACGACAAGCCGGCGGAATACGAGGCCCTGGTGCAACGCGGGGAACTCGAAAAGCACCTGGCTGAGCCCTATCCGGAAATCGTGGTTAAGACCATCCGCATCTTCGCCTGGGGAGCACTCGCCCTCGGGTTCAGCATGGTTATCTGGATCGTTTACGCAATGTTGTTTGCTTACCGGTAATCCATTCTTCCGGCAGGCCCCGCGGGAGGATCGAGACCACCCGGTAATGGTGGAACAAAAGTGCCTATGAAAGCAGTCTGTAACGGTCTTCTTTGGTCAGTCTTGTTATTGGTTTCTCCCAGCCTCCTCCGGGCGCAGTCCAATGATGAGTGTCTCTCGTGCCACAGCGAGCCCGGCATGGCGATGCAGAAAAAGGGGCGCGAAGTACAGCTGTACGTCGACAAGGGCATCCTGAGGCAATCGGTCCATGAATCGCTGAGTTGCGTCGACTGTCACCAGGGTTTCAAACCCTCCTCTATCCCGCACACCAAGGCGATCAAGCCGGTCCAATGTCAGGCCTGCCACGACACCGGCCCTTACGACAAGAGTGTGCACGCAGCGGCTCTGGGGGCCGGGGGGTGCAGCGACTGCCACGGCAATCATAATATTCTCTCGCCGAAGAATCCTGAGTCGCGCGTCCACCGTGACCACATTGTCAGCACCTGCGGCAAGTGCCACAAGACAGAAGATGACCACTACTCGCGCTCGAAGCACGGCACGGCGCTCGCGGGCGGGGCGAAGGGAGCTCCATCCTGCGTCGATTGCCACGGCGCACACCCGATCCTTCCCATCGCCGACCCGGAATCCGTGCTGCACAAGACCAAAGAGCCGGCCGTCTGCCTGCGCTGCCACCTGGACGACGCCCAGGTGCGCCAGCAGGTTGGTATCGCCGCGGGCTTCATCGCGGACTACAAGGAAAGCATTCATGGAGTGACGCTGGCCCGGGGAGACATGAAGGCTCCGAGCTGCAGCAGTTGTCACGGCGCCCATGACATGACCCTGGGGAGCAACCAGAGCTCGCTTGTCAGCAAGTTCAAGATCCCTGACACATGCGGGAAATGCCACGGCGAGATCGTCAAGACCTATTACGAGAGCATTCACGGGTCCGCGCTCAGAGCGGGAAATCAGGGGGCGCCCAACTGCACGGATTGCCACGGCGAGCACCAGATCCTTGCTCCTGCAGATCCGCGATCCCGTGTGGCCGTCAAGAACGTCTCCGCCCGCGTTTGCGCAGTCTGCCACAGTTCCGTGGCGTTGACGCAAAAATATGGGCTGGCCTCGGAGCGATTCGGCTCGTTTGAGGACAGTTATCATGGACTGGCCTCGAAAGGGGGATCCGTGCAGGTGGCCAATTGCGCCAGTTGCCACGGGTATCACAATATCAAGCCTTCGTCAGATCCGACATCCACAATCAACAAGGCCAACCTCCCCACTACTTGCGGCAAGTGCCACCAAGGCGCCAATGCAAATTTCACCAGGGGCGAGGTGCATCTGTTGATCGCGCCCGGTACAGAGCCAATCCTTTACTATATCAAGACCTTTTACATCGCGCTGATCGTGGTGGTCATCGGCGGGATGATCGTGCACAACCTGTTCGATTTCATCTCCAAGGCGAGGTTTCATCTTGCACTGCGGCGCGGGCTGGTCGCAGCGGAGCACTTCAGCCCGAGCCAATACCTGCGCATGTCTCTGAATGAACGCATCCAGCATGCCACGCTGGCCACTTCGTTTATTCTGCTGGTCATCACTGGGTTTATGCTGAAGTTTCCCGACGCCTGGTGGGTGGCACCGATCCGCCAGTGGAGCGCGCGGTTATTCGCCGTGCGTGGCCTGATTCACCGCATTGCCGGCGTGGTCATGATCGCCGTCAGCATATATCATCTCTACTACGTCACGATGGTATCCCGGGGCAAGCGGCTCATCCGCGACCTGCTGCCGAACCTGCTCGACATGCGCGAATTCTGGGGCTTGGCCAAGTACTACGCCGGCCTTGCCAAGGAGAGACCCAAACTCGGACGCTTTTCCTATATCGAAAAGGCCGAGTACTGGGCACTCATCTGGGGTGTGATCGTCATGGGGGGCACGGGGATCATTCTCTGGTTCAACAACTATTTCATCGGCAAGCTCACCCTTCTCGGCTGGAATGTGGCGGAGGCCATCCATTATTACGAAGCCTGGCTCGCGACGCTCGCCATCCTGGTGTGGCATTTCTATTTCGTGATCTTCAATCCCAGCGTCTATCCTCTGAATACCGCCTGCATTACGGGCATGCTGACGGAAGAGGAGATGGCGGAAGAGCATCCGCGCGAACTGGAAGAGATCCTGTCAGCCCAAATGGAGTCCGACAGCAGGCCGGAACCGGTCGGCCAGGGTTCCGCATCTAGTTGAAAACGTAGATTTTGCTGAAGGTGTAAACCAGCGGCGAGTCAATGGCCCTGCCGTTCTTGCTGGCCGGCCGCCAGCCCGCTGACATGATCATGTCGGTGAATTCGCTGAGCAGCGATTCGTCCTCAGGATATTCCAGTATGTCCAAACCCGTCGCGGCACCGCTGCGGTCAATATGGGTGACCACGGAGACCGTGTCGTCGTTGCCGGTGCGCGAAGCGGTCTCGCTGAGCTTCATCAGGTACAGGTCGTTGATTTTGGGGTCGCTCGACCGGATCGGCTTTTTCTGATCCTCCAGGGGCATCATCCCGAGATTCCCGAGGAGCGCGTTGCCCAGTTGCTGCGGGCGGATATGAGGGGGCGCCATCCACCCGCGATCGGGGACCGGATTGGTGATGCCGAGGTAAATCGGATTCATCGCAGAATAAATCACTATAAAAAGAACAATAGTGGCCATGGTGCCCGCCAGGCGGGTCAGGTACCACAATCCTTCCGTGGTTCGGATTCGGGACCACTGATACTCCAACATAGACCGCAAGCTCTGCCGCACGGAATTCATGCGGGCACTGCTGATTCTGAGATGGACCATGTGGTGAAGGTAATCCGGAATCGTCACCGGCTGCAGGTCGAGCAGCATGGCCCTCAGTCGCTTGAGGCGAGCCAATTCCCGGCTGCAGCTGGAACACCTGGTCAGGTGATGCGCAACCACGGCGGTCAAATCTTCCTCGAGCATCTCGTCAAGGAACGGTGACAGGTTTTCAAGCACTATGTCACATCTCATAACTCATCCTCCGGCTCGCTCATTCCAGCGTTCCGTTGAGACGACGCTTAAGCTCTTCTCGTCCCCGCGCGATGCGTGATTTCACAGTTCCGAGTGAGACCTGCAGCAGACCGGCAATCTCCTCGTACGACAGGCCCTGGACATCCCTCATGATCACGGCAACACGCTGCTGGACCGGCAGGCATTGAAGGGTATGCTCGATCTCGTTGCGCTTCTCCCGCAACAGTAGAGCTTCCTCAGGCGTGTTGCCCGCTGATGCAAGAGCTTCCGAAATCGTGCGGCTGTCACCCTTGCTTAAATGCTCGTCCAACGATACCGTCCCGCGACGTCTGAGACGGTTCCACCAACGACATCGGTTTGAGGCGCGGTTGATGGCAATGCGATAGATCCAAGTCTTGAGAGAGGACTCGCCGCGGAAGCGCTGTAGTTTTCGATAAATCGCAAAAAACACTTCCTGCGAAACATCCAGGGCCTCTTCGCGATCGCCCAGAATTCGGAAAGTCAGGTTGAAAACCATGGAACCGTAATGCTGAAAAATCTCCTCGAAAGTCACGGCTGCCGATGCCCGGATCATGTCCCGATCCTGTGCCCGGTCGTCTTCCTCATAGCTGTCCAAAGTCAGCTCATCCGGAAAGCCTGTGCTCATGTAACCATCCGCAATAAAATGGTTTCAACCACTAGCGCCAGATGCACCTACTATATTGGACAGTATCCGGCGCAAAAAGTTTCGAAAATCTGGATATTCCCGTTCACAGAGCTATTCCCCATTTGCCAGGAGACGCTCCAACTCCGCAGGTGTCAGCTTCTGGACCTTTTCCAAATAGTTGGATAAAGCCAGCATTTTCTTCAATTTATCCTCAGGTGGGATGGCAGCCATGAACCTCTCGAAGCGCTTTTCCACCTGCGTTGGACTCAATCCTTCGGGAGTCTTCTGAATCAAAGTTTGGCTGACCACGTAGGCCATGAGAGTGGGCGAATAGTGTCTGGCTATCCCATATGCGGCCAGAAAGAACACGGCTGCAAGACACAATACCGAGATGCGCTGCCCGAAAGTTTTGTGCATTTTCTCCAATGAAGTATAGCAGATTAGCAGCAGTCCCCTGCGAACCTTATGTTATAATTCTCTCGGTTTATGACATGTCTAGTAGCGCCTATGAATTGCCCGAAATGCCATAGTACCGAGATTAATAGCGCGGGCGTTTGCCTGGTATGCGGTTTTCGAACGCGAAATGTCACAGCGCCGGAGGAACCATCGCAGGAGGAAGCGACCCTGCACCCTGGCATGGCAATTTCAGCCGGGAATCGATCTTCCTCCGAGCTCTGGAACCGTTCCGAAATCCCGCCATGGCGGCTGGAGCTTTCCAAGCGTCTGCGGGAAATCAAGTTGAGGCGTGAAGCGGCCGGTGAGTTGCCGTCTGCCATTGAACCTGATGATGTTCCGCCGTCCCCCGCCGGTACAAAACCCCGGCCGGAGGAACAAAAGCCGGCTTCGCCCGGGTTCCTCGGTCAGCGGAAGCGTCGCACTGCGCGCGTTTCAGAGAGCAGCCCGCCGAGTGCAGCCGACAAGGCCGGCGTACAGGCACAGGTGCCGGTACCCGTGAACCGGGTGGAGGAGTCCCAAACCCCGGAAGACACAGGCGTGCCGCTCCCTGCAGAGGATGTATTACTGCACCCATGGAACAGCGCGCCTGCATTGCGGGATAAGGAGGATATTCAAAAGCTGATCGACTCGGTAATGGCCCAACAGGCGAGCCTGGAACGCACTGCGCCGCCCCCGATTGATATCGAGATGCGTCCGACCGAGATCGCAGCAGCCATTAAGGAAATGGGTGGTCCCGCTCCCCGGATGACTCCGGCAATCCCGGCGGAAGAAGCGCCATCCACAGCACCGCAAACGGAGCCTCCAGCATCAACTACGGAGATTGTGGCAGCAGCGCCGGAGTCTGAAATACCGGCGCTGGATACCGTAGCGCCGCAAATGGAGACCGCCGAGCCGCAAACAGAGAGTGCCGCAATCGCGGAGGATGCCGCAGCTTTACGCATGGCAATGGCGGCGTCACTGGAGACGGCCACGCCCGAACCGGAGTACCCTGCGCTACAGGCCGAGACTGCAGCATCACCCGCGGCAATGGCAGCGGCACTGGAGACCGGCACCCCAGAGATGGAGCCCGCTGCGCTACAGGCTGAGACTGCGGCAGAGCCACCGGCAACGGCAGCGGCGCTGGA
>CAYGWQ010000118.1:0-14403 GCA_964353465.1 uncultured Acidobacteriota bacterium
CGGTTGCGCGCTTGATCCCGTCACTCAGCGATTCGCGGCAGCCGTAGAGGTTGTCGAACTTCGACTTGGTCACGGAGTCATTCACATTGATGGCCGGAACCAACAGGGCGCCCTGCTGGTGCATCTTGTACAAGCGGTGCACACCCGTTGTCGTTTCCTCGGAGACGCCGCGCCATTCCTTGGCAATGTCATGCCAGCGGCGCGGATTTTCGGCATGAATCCGTTTCAGGAGATCCTTGATGACGCTTTCCTCATGGTTGGCGGAAGGCGTATTCACCCAATCGGAACCCTCTTCCAGTTCGTAGCCCTTGTGGATCAGCAAGGTGGCGTCCCCACCGTCGTCCACAACGAGCTGCGGGCCCTTGCCGCCGGGATGGCTGATAGCCTGGTAGGTGCACCACCAGTAATCCTCGAGCGATTCCCCCTTCCAGGCGAAGACGGAAACGCCCGCAACGGCGACGGCTGCCGCGGCATGGTCCTGCGTCGAGAAAATGTTGCAGCTCGCCCAGCGCACGCTGGCGCCGAGATCCGCCAGGGTTTCAATCAGCACCGCGGTTTGAATCGTCATGTGCAGGCTGCCGGTGATCCGCACCCCTGCCAGAGGCTTCTCTACAGAGTACTTCTTCCGGATGGCCATCAATCCCGGCATCTCGTGCTCGGCGATCGTGATTTCCTTGCGGCCCCATTCGGCCAGGGACAGGTCGGCGACCCGGTGATCCACTGCGCTGCCATTCAAGACTGAGCTTTTCATGTTGCATCCCTTTCTTACATATCGTAAAATCCTGATGTGATGATATGATACTGGAAAGTGGGCGATGACGTCAATCCTAAAATCGCTGCGGACGGTTGCCGATCCGAGCCGCACGCGCATCGTGCTGCTGCTCGAGCAGGAGGAGCTCTCTGTGGCCGAGCTGCAGGAGATTCTCGGCATGGGACAGAGCACGCTCTCGACCCATCTGGCGCAGCTCAAGCAGGCGGGCATCGTCGAGGACCGCCGCACGGGCAAAAACATCTTCTACCGGCTCAAGGCGGACGGCAGCGGTGAGTCGCCGTTTTTTACGCAGTTGATGTCGGTGCTCCGGCACGCGGCGGAGCAGCTGCCCGGGGCGGATGAGGACCTGGATGCGCTGCGGCTGATCCGGCGGAAGCGCCGGGACAAGGTGCGCGCCTATTTCGACGAGCTGGCGGGGAGATTTGGGAAGCAGTATGTGCCGGGCCGTTCCTGGAAGGGGCTTGCGGAGGCACTGTTGCTGCTGCTGCCGCCGCTGGTGATTGCGGACCTGGGTGCGGGAGAAGGGGCGCTATCCCAGTTGCTGGCGCGGCGCGCGAAAGAAGTAATCGCCGTGGACGATTCGGAAAAGATGGTGGAGTTCGGAGCGGAACTGGCGCGCAAACATGGCGTCTGCAACATCCAGTACCGAAAGGGGGATCTGGAGGCGCTGCCGATCGAGGACCGTGCGGTGGATGTCGCCCTTTTCAGCCAATCGCTCCATCACGCGCAGCACCCGGACCGTGCCTTGGCGGAAGCATTCCGGATTCTGAAACCCGACGGGCGGATCCTGGTACTCGACCTGGTGAAACACCACTGCGAGGAGGCCCGGGAACTGTACGCCGATCTATGGTTGGGCTTCACGGAGGTCGAAATTCAGCGCCTGCTGCGCAAGGCAGGCTTCAAGAATGTGAGCTCGTCCGTGGTACACCGGGAATCGAAAGCCCCGCACTTCGAGACCGTGCTGGCGGTCGGCGACAGGTGAAATGGGCGTCGGCTGCCAGACGGCGCTCGCTTTGACGCGACACTGCAAGCCCCGTCCGGCGGCCGGGGCCTGCTTGCCGCAGCGCACCTTTCGCCGGATGAAAATGTCCTCACAGTCCAATCCTCCCAAGGGCCTTTTGTCTGAGGTCGGATGTCGGAGGTCTGATGTCGGTATTTTCGGAGCAGCAACTACTTACACGCAGCCACCTGGATGCGCGGATGCACCGGTGTCGCGCAGAAGATCCAGATAGGCTCCGGCAACGAGGTCGCCTGGGTCGATGCCCAGCTGCCGCATGAGGTCCGCGGCAATGGCCCGACCCTCCTCGGCGCTCTGACCGGGCTGCAGCACAACCTCGAGCTCCATGAATGCGCCGAGGCCTTCCACATCATCCAGGTGGATGCGCGTATTGCCGACCATGAACAGCCACCGCTGTTTGCGGACAATGCCGAGGAGGCCCAAAGATGCTTCCAGCACGGCTCGCAGGGCGGCCGGGTCTGAGGTGGGAAAGAGGAGGTAATGCGAAGATTTAGGCCCGGCGAGATCCTCGCGCTCATAGTAGATAAGCTCGCCTCGAGCGGACCCCAGGACACGCAACTTGAGCCGCCCCTTCGGCACGCAGAAAAAGCTGTCTTCCTGGAGCAGGAGCTCGGCGTGTGTTTGGCTGAGTCGCTCCGCGCGCTCCCGCAGCAGAGAGAGATTGCCGATTCGTGCCTTGATCTCGATGTTGGTTGCCATGGCGCTTGTTCTCAGGCTCTGCCGACAAATTCGCCGGTCTGCGTGCTCACGCGGACCATTTCGCCCTCTTTGATGAAGAGCGGAACACGCAGTTGCAGGCCCGTTTCGAGGGTGGCGGGTTTAGTGGTGCCGCCCGAAGCCGTGTCGCCGCGTGACCCTGGCTCGGTGGATACTACAGCCAGCTCGACGAACGGCGGCAGTTGCATGGCAATCGGATCGCCGTTGTACCTGAGTACCTGCAGCGAGATGCCGTCTTTCAAATAGAGCCGCTCATCCCCCAGCTGCTCCTCGGACAGGGCAAATTGCTCGTAACTCCCCTCGTCCATAAAATGGTACCCTTCGCCGTCCGAGTACAGAAACGAGGCCGGTGTCAGGATGACATCCGGCTCCACAAACTTTTCCCCCGTTTTGAAACTTTTCTCGAGTACCGCGTTGGTAATCAGATGCCGCAGCTTCGTCCGTACCATCGTGGATGCTCCGCGCGCACTCGGCGTAGCAAAAAAAACCTCCATCACGGTGTACGGCTGACCATCGACGGTGATCAGCATCTTGCGTTTCAGTTCATTAGCCCCGATGAGCGCCATCCGTTCCCACCTCAAGGATCGGTTAAACGATTCCGGCGACCGGAAAACCTGTTCAAGATATGATATCCTTGCTTCCCGGTAAACGGCAGTCTTTTGCTTGCCGGGATAATCACCGGAAAGTGACTTTCTCTGCGGTCTCGATCTGCCTTATCTTTGGAGAGATCGGCGGGCATTCAACCCATCATTTCGTGAGGAGTATCATGGCGACTACAGAGAGCAATCTTAAGGACGCATTTGCGGGTGAGAGTCAAGCGAACCGTAAGTATCTGGCGTTTGCCAGGAAGGCGGAGCAGGAGGGCTTTACGAATGTGGCCCGGCTGTTTCGCACCGCGGCCGAAGCGGAGACCATTCATGCACTCGGACACCTCAGCGCGCTGGGCGGCATTGGTGCAACGGCCGACAATTTGCGAGCCGCGATTGAGGGGGAAACGTACGAATACAGCAACATGTATCCGCCCATGTTGCAGCAGGCGATTGCCGATGAGCACAGGGGCAAGCGGATGTTCGGGTATGCGCTGAAGGCGGAGGCTGTGCACGCGAAACTCTACCAGATGGCGCTCGATGCCGTGGCTCAGGGCAAGGATCTGGCCGAAACCCGGTTTTATCTCTGTCCCGTCTGCGGCCACATCGAATTGGGCGAACCGCCGGCTTCCTGCCCGATATGCGGGGCCAGCAGGGACAAGTTCATGCAGGTATAACTCAGTGGAGGCCATTCCGTGGGTACCTACATCGCAAATCTGACAAAGCGGGAGCAGATTGCCGAAGATACGATGGCCTTTTACTTCGATTGGCCCGCCCGCACTGGCAGCTGCCATGAAGAATATGCTTGAGCAGGCCGGCGTGGACGAGGAGGAAATCAACAGCGAAGACTTTTCCGGATACTAACGGTCTCAATCCCTGTAACGCAAAAAGGGGACGTTCCGCTTTTCCCGTTCTCTTGCAGATGAAGCAAACGAGTGGCAGGAAAAAGGGAATGTCCCCTTTTCCCTATTTGTCAGAGCGTGCCAGTGCCGGGCGTTCCTGCATGCCTCTGAGGATGGAGCACCAGCTTTTGTGCTCACCGACCGGCATGCCGCATTCTGCGCAGATTCTGATTCTTCGAACCGGCGGATTGCGTTTCCACCGCAACAGCCTTTGCAAGAAGGTCATATCCTCCTCCCGGACTTGAACCGCCAATCCCGGCAGCATGCGAATGCCGGTATGTTTGGGCCATGACGAACTATCGCTGCCACGCTTAATGGCCTCTGATGTTTTCAATACGTAACGGGCTGCGAATAAGTTCAGTGCCCCCGGCAATAAGTTGCGGATTTCCGCGCTAGGGCAACAAAACATCACGCCTGGAATTTTGATACCTTCTGCGGGTGCGCCGTCGGGTTTCGATCCGGGTAAAGTCGATTTCTGGCTGGTTGTTTTGAGAGGGATCCCGTAGGCTAGCTCCTGTCGCGAAACTTGTTCGGCCAGCAGGCAAGCCCTGGAGGGGCGGCAAGATAATAGCCCCGGGCGCAAGCCCGGGGCTAGGCCAGAGATTGATGCGGAGCCCTGGAGGGGCGACAGAAAATGGTTGCGGATAAAGATCTTTCGCCCCTGCCGGGGCTCATTAAATGCAACATGCTATCCGGGGGCTTGCGCCCCCGGCTATTATCTTTCCGCCCCTCCGGGGCTTGGCCGGCAGGTTCTGCAACCGTGTTTCGCGACAGAAGCTAGGTTAGGGGGCGAAGTACTGGATTCGAAAGGAGATCGAGATGAATCGGGACAGAGCAGCGGCAGTGATCCTTGCAGTCGTGCTTTTTGCGGTGAGTGCTTTTGGCCGTCAAGCGCCGGCGAACCCGATTGCCGAATGGACCCTGCTCTGGCCGGGCGGGGCCCCGGGTGCCCTGGGCAGCGATGATACTGACCGGCCGGCGGTCGCCGTCTTCCTCGCTCCGAAGGAAAAGGCCGCGGGGACTGCCGTTATTGTATGTCCCGGCGGAGGATACGGACGTCTTGCGCTGGATCATGAAGGAAAACAGGTTGCCGAGTTTTTGAACTCCCTGGGAGTCTCTGCGTTTGTACTCCGCTACCGCGTTGCTCCGAAATACCGGCATCCGGCTCCAATCACCGATGCACAGCGGGCCCTGCGCTATGTCCGTTCCCGGGCGAAAGAATTCGGCGTTGCCCCGGATCGCATCGGGATCTGGGGATTTTCTGCCGGCGGGCACCTTGCCTCGACAGCGGGAACTCACTTCGATGCGGGCAACCCGAACGCTCCCGATCCGATCGATCGTGCAAGCTGCCGGCCGGATTTTATGGTCCTGGCATACCCGGTGATCCAGTTCAACTCGGAATACACTCACAGAGGGTCCCAGGACAATCTGCTCGGGAAAGATTCGGACCAGAATCTGGCGGAGAACCTGTCGAATGAAAAGCAGGTTACGCCGCAGACGCCGCCGACTTTTCTCTTCCATACTAATGAAGACAAGGGCGTTCCTTCCGAAAACAGCATCTCCTTCTACCTGGCGTTGCGCAAGGCGGGAGTGCCGGCGGAAATCCACATCTACGAGCGCGGAAACCATGGGGTGGGGCTGGCGCCCAAGGATCCGATCCTCGCCACGTGGGCCGGGCGCCTGGCCGACTGGCTGAAGACGCGCGGCCTGCTGAAATAATTGTGTGGATTCGGTCCATGGTAAAAGGCTGCAGCGATTTGTGCTAGATAAACAAGGAGAACAGATCTACCGGACGGAGGATGACCGTGAAGTATCGGAATCTGGGCAGAACAGGATGGAAGGTTTCTGAAATCAGTTTTGGCGCATGGGCGATCGGCGGGGCATGGGGTCCGGTCAATGACGCGGATTCGCTGGATGCATTGCGCGCCGCCTTGGACGAGGGGATCAATTTCATAGATACCGCCGACGTCTACGGCGACGGCCGCAGCGAGCGCCTGATCGCGCAGGTTCTCAAAGAGCGCAGGGACCGGATTTACGTGGCTACCAAAGCCGGCCGGCGTCTCGATCCGCACATCGCCGCCGGCTACTCTCGTGCCAACCTTACCGCCTTTATCGAACGCAGCCTTAAGAATCTGCAGGTCGACGCCCTTGACCTGGTACAGCTTCACTGCCCGCCAACCGAAATCTACTATCGCCCGGAAGTATTCGATATCATGGATGATCTGGTCAGGGCCGGGAAAATGCGCTACTACGGGGTCAGCGTTGAGAAGGTGGAGGAGGCGATCAAGGCTCTGGAGTTCCCGAATGTGCAGACTGTGCAGATCATCTTCAACCTCTTCCGGCAGAGGCCTGCGGAGCTGTTCTTCGAGCTCGCGAAGAAGCGCCAGGTGGGTATTCTGGCACGCGTCCCCCTCGCCAGCGGACTGTTGACCGGCAAGATGACTGCAGCGACCACTTTTGCGGAGGACGATCACCGCCATTTCAACGCCCGGGGAGAGGCCTTCGATGTCGGCGAAACATTTTCGGGAGTGGAGCTTTCGAGAGGACTGGAAGCCGTCGGGCATTTGGTACCTTTGATTCCCGCGGGTGCAACATTGGCGCAGCTCGCCTTGCGTTGGGTCCTTATGTTTGATGCTGTAACCTGCGCCATTCCCGGAGCGAAAACCCGTGCCCAGGCCAGGGAAAATGCCGGAGCTGCCGCACTTCCTGCATTGAGCGGATACGATATGGTGCAAATCCGTGCCCTGTACGATGGCGCCATCCGCGAGCAGGTGCACCAGCGCTGGTAGCCAGACTGCCGAACCTGATCTGCCGCACCCTGCCCGCGCCAGTATTTTCTTGCGGCCTCGGTATTGCGAACCTATGCTATCGATACATGAGAGGCAGCGTGCAGAAGGTATGGAGGCTTGCTCATGGGTGAGATCACCAAAGCACTGGCCAGGATCCTGCAGGACCTGGCGGGACCGGCCGCCGGGGAAATGTTTGACATGCTGGGTGATGCGCTGCATCCCCTAAGGGCTGCGCGCCAGCTGAAAGTGCTGGAAAAGACCGCTCAGCTGATCCGTGAGGGCGGCTGCCGGCCTGTGACGGTTCCAGCAAATATTCTGCTGCCGATTCTCGACCATGTTTCCAGAGAAGACAATGAGCAGTTGCAGGCCGCTTGGGCAGCCCTCCTGGCAAATGCGACCAGGCAGGAGGAGGGAGTCGCCGTCACTCCGGTTTTCGTCGAAATCCTGAAGCAACTCTCTCCGAAAGAGGCGACCTTCCTGCTTCGCTTGCATGACTACGTCGAGAAGGAATACGGGAGCGAACCGGCCGACCTGGAATTGCTGGCGGCCCAGAGCATTCTTCTAGGGACGGACGTGGATCTGCTGATCAAATACCTGCAGCTGGGCCTCGGTCGTCCTAAAGAATCGCGGGAGCAGGCGCTCAAGAACATTCCAGGCGACCTGCGCGACTTCATGGTCATCCTCGATAACCTCGAGAGATTGAACCTCGTTTCCTATCGCCTGGATACCGAAGCGCCGGGGTGGGGGTCGCCCGGGGATGTCAAGGGCATCGACCCGGTTCGGATTTACAACCTCACGATGCTCGGATATCAGTTTATCCGTTCATGCAGGTTGCCGCAAAGGCCGGCAGCCCGCGGCAGAAAGGTGGGACGCCGCTCCATGAGGTTGAGCTGAAAGTCGCCTGCCATCCTGGTATTTAACCTCTCCAATAAAGATGGTTCGGCCATCGGCACCGTGGACAGCCCCGATCAGGGGGCTATGGGCATCCCGGTGAGCATGATTTCTCCGGGCGAGAATGCGATCAAGATTGCCCTGAAGCTCATCTCTGTGGAATTCAACGGCAAGCTGAGCGAGGATGGAAAAACACTGACTGGCGAGTGGTCCCAGGGCGGTGGAAGCTATGCTCTGGTACTCGCCAAAAAATAGCCGTTTCAGGAAACCGGGGATTGCCCTGGAGCAATGCCGTCGCAGAGCGATAACGAACCACGAAGACCTCAAAGACCTCAAAGAACCAGGCAGCTAAAAGTCGAATCTGGTTTGCTTTTCATCCCTCCCTGGGAGACATGTTTCGGTTTCTTTGTGGTCTTTGAGGTCTTTGTGGTTTCATTTGTTGAGCATCCTATTTCTTTTCTGGGGGTTTCTTATCTTCCTTCTTCTCCTCCTCGGGCTTCCACTGCTTGACCCGCTCTTTCAGGTCGTCCTTCATCTTCAGGTACGGGATCCCTTCGGTCAGCCATTTCGGCGCGGGCTTGCCCATTAGGTAGTGGTCGAAGAACTCCCTCATCCGCACTGTGTAATCCTTCTGGTTCGCGGCCTTGGCCAGCCCGTGGTTCTCACCGACGTACTGGAGCATGATTACGGGTTTCTTGAGACGGCGGAGCGTGTTGTAGTATTCGATGCCCTGGTTCCAGTCGACGGCCCCGTCCTTGTCATTGTGCAGGATGATGAGCGGCGTTTTCACCCGGGTGGCATAGTAGACGGGCGAGTTTCTCTGGTAGGCCTCGAGGTTGTCCCAGTAACCGCCATAGAAACGGCCCTGGGAGCTCTCGAAAATCGGCTGGTTGGCGCCGCCCGAATTGAAATAGATGGAGCTGTACATCGAAATCATGTTGGTGAGCGGCGCGCCGGCGACGGCGGCGGCGAAATCCGCCTGGGTGACCAGGAAGGCGGTCTGATACCCTCCCCAGGAGTGCCCGTGCAGGCCGACCTTGGATCGGTCCACGACACCGGCGGCGACGGCGGCATCGATTGCCGGCAGGACGCACCATACGGCCGACATGCCGGGATCATTGATCTTGTAAGTGATGTCGGGCATCAGCACGGCGTAGCCGTTGCTCGTGTACACGGACTTGTTGAAGCCGTTGGCTGACGGCTGCGTGTAACGGTTCAGGCCCTGTGAGGATCTCTCATAATAATAAACAAGAGTCGGATACTTCTTGCCCTTCTCGTAATTCGCCGGCAGGAACAGCGCCGCCTGGAGCTTGTCCCCTTTGGCACTCTTGTAATCCAGGAGCATCACACCGCTCGACCAGAGGAAGTCCTTCTGCTGCGGATTGGCGTCCGTGATTTTCTGGCCCCCCTTGAGCATCGGATCGGCCACGTAGTAGTTCGGGTACTCGTTGTAAGTGTCCCGTATGTAGAAAAAGACGTCAGCCTTCCGGGCTTTCATCGGGCCTCCGAAACCGGCATCCTCCCAAAGCAGGGGATTGATGCCGGCCTTCCCCTTTTCGAGGAGACCGATGCCCGACTTCTTGGTCCATTCGCCGTACATCGTGACGTACTGCGGCTTGGACAGGTCGATAGCCCCCCTGTCCTCGGGATCGAGTGAAGTGAGCGACCGGTAGCGGATCTGGTCCTTGCGGCCGTTCACCGTCACGTTAACTCCTTTACCGCCGTGCACGGGCACGTTCCAAATGTCGTAGCCCTCGTTCAGGAATACGCTCTGGCCGTCCTTTGCCCAGCCGACAAAGGGATCGGGCGGATTCTTGACATTTTGATCGTTATCCTCATTGACGAAATTCGCCGGGACGTCTTTGGTGATGGGGTAGGATTTCCCGGTCGTCATATCCCACGTGTAGAAGACACCGTCGATGTAGTAGAGAAAATGAGTGCCATCGGGCGAGATGGAATACGAATACCGGGACCTCGTGAGAGCCGGGTTTCGGACTCCCGTCTTCATGTCGATGACATAGAGGTCTCGATAGCTCTGACCGTCGAGGTTCGAGTCGAGCTCGTACGCGCGGTTGTCCTGGCCGAGGGCGAAGAGCCCCTTCGGGGACGTCTGGACCTGGCGGACCTCATCATCGGCGAGCCGGATGAATTTTTTCTCCTTGACCCGGTATTCGGCTGCGTAGCTGAAATTCTGATCTGCGGACGACTGGACCTGCTGCTTGGACTGCAGGCGCTTGTCCTGGAAATGCCAGAGGACCAGGTCCGGCATGTCCTCGTCTGTGCCGGCGCCCGCTGGAGGCGCGCCCGCCGCTGGAGTCGCGGCGGCATCCGGGGCCGGGCCGGGAGTCGCGCCCTCCTGCTTCTTCTTCGGCTCATGAATCCCGAACAGCAGGGCGGCGAAGTCCTCGGTCCACTGCGGTGAGCGGTTGGGGCTGATGGTCATGGTCTGAGGAAAGTTCTTGTCCTCTTTCGGATCATAAATCACTTTTTGAATCCCGTCGGCGGCATCCGCTCCCGTGGCGGGGGCGAAGAAACCTGTGAAGCCAATGACGCTGTGCATCTTGTCTTCGTAAGCCTTGTCCTCCTTGCCCTTGAGACAGGAGAGCGCTTCGCCCTTCTCGCTCCAGGTGAGGCTTCGGTAGTTCGCCTTATCGTTGTCGAGAGAGATGACCGCTCCGGACTCCATGTTGCGCAGCTGAATGCCATTCCCGGTCTGGCCCATGGCGTCAATGATGAACGCGAGATACCGGCCCTTTTTGTCGAACGCGGATTCGGAGACATTGCCGAAAGTCAGCTCCTTACCCGTGGCGAGTTCGCGCAGGATAAGATCGGATCCCGTCCAGCGATCCCGCTCGCGCGCCTGGCTCTCGGGGGCCGCTTTGCTCAAGGAGATCCATGCCGGATTTTCACCGGAAAACGCGAAGCTGCGGATCCTGTCATACTCGGCCTTGTCTCCGGTTGCGAGGTTGAGGATGTTGGCCTTGGTGTAAATCGTCTTGCGATCCCGGCGGAGAGCCTTGGATTCCTTAGCGGTAGGGTAGGTCATGAAAGCGGCGAATTTTCCGTCATCGGAGAACGCGATCTGACCCATGCGGGATTCACCTGCGGGAAACTTATACTCCTTCGTCCCCCTGGCCTGCCGGAGGATGACCTCGCCATCGCCCTCGACCGGAGACAGCCGGTATCCAAACCATTGGCCGTCGGACGAAATCGCGGTGCTCGAGATCGATTTCCAGGCCAGGATGTCGAGATATCCGATCGGACGCGGGGTCGACAGTGCCTGGGCCGGCTCCTTCTCCTGCGCCGGATTCTGGGCGGCGGAGAGCGATACAGCGAGCAGGAAAGCGAGAATCATGGCAGAGAAGATTCTGATCCTTTTCATGTAGGCTCCTTGATGCAAAGTTTCGGCCTGAGAGTGGCGCAGGATATTGCCCGCGTCGGCCTGGGTCTGAGGGAAGCGTTTGACAAGCTCACCAGGACATTAAAATACCACTTCACCACTCGCGTCAAGCTCTCAGGCAGATGTTCTGCTTTGCGGCGAAATGGCAAGCGAGTGCAGCGGCAGACGGTTTTGCCTGGAAAGCCCTCCCAGCAAATGTTGGCACGTCCGGCGTCTGCGAACCGGATTGATCCGATAAGATTCAATTCGGGGTTGCGAGTGCGGCGTCGATTCTATAGTCTGTATAGTCAAAGAGAGGGTATCAGGGATGAAAGACAGCGAAAAAGAAGCCTGTATGGCTTGCCAGGGATCGGGGAAATGCTCGAGGTGTGGTGGCAAAGGAACTGTGGTGCACAATAATCCGACTCCGATTGCCGTAGTTTCAGGAGCGGTCATGGATAGATCCGGATCCCCCAGGATGTGCAGCCGCTGCTCTGGCAGCGGAGTTTGCCAGGTTTGCAAAGGCTCCGGAAACGCCTGACCGGCTGTGGAGCCGCCAGGACGCAGCGTTGCTGCAATAGCGATGGCATGCGTGCCTCACCATCGGGAACGCCAACCATGGCGGCCTTGGCAGCCATGCCTTTGACGATCACCGTGTAATCGTCACCGGTACAAGTGTTTTTAATGCCGGTCGGTTCGAAGTCGGCCGTGATAACACACATTTGTGCCGACCCAAGCCCCACGGCGCGCGGGTTTCCGCGGCCGGCGATCCGCGCTGACGACATTTCGACCTCAAATATCCCCTCGCAATTATTAAACGCTCCCCTGGAATTCTTGCTAAATTCCGCTCGGGCACATAAACTTATTTGTTCGCTGCGAAGGCACGATTGGCAGGTGGGCCCGCCGCCATTTCATATCTACTGTACGGAGCGCAATCATGGCGACGAAGACTATTGAAGACATCGATGTGAAAAAGAAGACGGTTCTGATGAGAGTCGATTTCAACGTGCCGATCAAAGGCGGCAAGGTTGTCAACGACAAGCGGATCGTGGCCGCGCTCCCCAGCATTCGGAGAGTGATCGAGAGCGGAGGCAAGCTGGTGCTGATGAGCCATTGCGGCCGGCCCTCCGGCAAGGGTTATGAGGCCGATTTTTCGAATCGACCCGCAGCGCAGCGGCTGAGCGAACTCCTCGGCGCCCCTGTCCGCCTGGGCAGCCCGGAGGTCGGCGGTGAGGACGATGCCGCTGCGGCCCAGGCCCTCCTGCCCGGGGAGGTCCTGCTCCTGGAAAACGTCCGTTTCAATCAGGCCGAAGACCTGATCGACAAAGCCAAGAAAAATCCCGATAAAAAGCCGACCCCCGAGCAAGAGGCGGCTATCCGGGACTTTACCCATAAGCTGAGCCGCCTGGGCGAGGTTTATGTCAACGATGCCTTCGGCACCTGTCATCGGAAGCACGTGAGCATGTACGGTGTAGCCAAGGCGGTGCAGGCCAAAGGCGGGCCCGCGGTTGCCGGGTATCTCGTTGAGAAGGAGATCCGGTACCTGAACGAGGCGGTCGCCAATCCGAAGCTCCCCTTCGTTGCCATCCTGGGCGGCGCCAAGGTGTCGGACAAGATCAAGCTGGTTTCAAACCTGCTGGGTAAGGTGAATCGCATTCTGGTCGGCGGCGCTATGGCCTATACCCTCTTGAAAGCCATGGGAGTATCTGTCGGCAATAGCCGCGTCGAAGAAGACCAGCTGGAGGAAATGAAAAAGCTCCTGGCAACTTCTGGAGACAAGATCCTGCTGCCGATCGACCATGTCTGCACCGATCATTTCGATTTCAAGCTCATGACGGGCGGTTCGGCTGTTTTCACCGGGGGCGTAGACATCCCCGCAAACCTGATGGGGATGGACATCGGGCCGCGGACCATCGAGGCTTTCCGAGGCGCCATCGGCGCGGCCGGCACCATCGTCTGGAATGGCCCTATGGGCGTGTTTGAAGCGACCGGTTATGCTGCCGGCACGAAGGCGGTCGCTGAGGCCATCGCCGCTGCTACCGACAAGGGCGCGGTCAGCGTCATCGGAGGCGGTGACTCCGCCACCGCCGTCGAGGAAATGGGTCTCGAACAACGCATGACCCACGTGTCAACCGGCGGGGGCGCGAGTCTGGAATATCTTGAGGGCAAGTCGATGCCCCCGATCGAAGTGCTGGATAAGAAATAGTCGAATGACATTTCCGTACGCAATCCTGATTTGAATTCCAACCTAGGAGGAGTGATGAGCACGAAAGTCGGTATCAACGGTTTTGGCCGCATCGGCAGACAGGTACTGAAAGCCATTCAGGACTATTATCCCAACACGCTCGAGGTCGGGGCATTCAACGATATCGGCGACTTGAAGACGATGGCCCACCTGCTGAAGTATGACTCGAATTACGGCCGTTTCAACGGCTCGGTCGAGGTCGGCGACAACGCCCTCGTGATCAACGGCAAAACGGTCAAGGCGTACAAGGAGACCGATCCGTCGATGCTTCCCTGGGGCGAACTCGGCGTGGAGATCGTTATCGAGAGCACCGGCCTCTTCACCATCAAGAAGGACGGAGTCAACAAGAAGGGAAAAACCGTACAGGGCGCCGAAAACCACATCACCAAGGGGGGCGCGAAAAAGGTCATCATCTCGGCCCCGGCTCAGGATGAGGACATCACGATCGTGATGGGGGTCAACGCCGACCAATACGATCCGGCCCGCCACCACGTGGTTTCGAACGCCTCCTGCACCACCAACTGCCTGGCGCCGGCCGCCAAGGTGGTGCACGACAAGTGGAAGATCATCCGCGGCTTCATGACCACGATCCATGCCTATACCAACGACCAGAAAATCCTGGATCTGCCGCACAGCGATCTGCGCCGCGCCCGTGCCGCAGCCATGAGCATCATCCCGACAACCACCGGCGCCGCCAAGGCGATCTCGCTGGTGATCCCGGATCTCAAGGGGAAGTTCGACGGCTACGCCCTGCGCGTGCCCACATCAACCGTTTCGGTTGTGGATTTTACCGCGCAGATCGGCAGCCCGACGACTGCGGAAGAGTTGCGCCAGGCGTTCCGCGACGCCGCCTCCGGCCCGATGAAGGGCATCCTAGCCGCTATCGACGAGCCGCTGGTCAGCATCGACTTCAAGGGCGATCCGCACAGCTCGTCCGTGGACCTGCCCTTCTGCACGGTGCTGGGCAAGGACAAGAGCGATTTCGTGAAGGTTGTGACCTGGTATGACAACGAATGGGGCTACTCCGTCCGCACGGCCGATCTGGCCAACCTCATGGCGAGTAAGCTCTAGCAGCCGCGAGGAGCACGGATCGGCGATCGATC
>CAYGWQ010000119.1:0-14317 GCA_964353465.1 uncultured Acidobacteriota bacterium
CTCGTCGCTCGCGCCTTGCCAGCGGGCCTGGGGGCCAGCAGCAAAGTGCAAACGTTATTCATTGACAGGCCCTTAGGGAGCCGACTGCAGCGCCTGTTTCAGGTCGGCGACAATATCGTCGGCGTCCTCAATCCCGACCGACAGCCGGACCAGGCCGTCGCTGATGCCGATCCCGGCACGCTCAGCGGCCGACAGCGCCCGATGCGAGGATGAGGCCGGATGCAGCACGAGCGTGTAGATGTCCCCCAGCGTGGTTGCCGGCATGCACAGTTCGAGCGCATCCATGAACCGGAAGGCGGCCTGCTGATCCGCACCTGCAATCTGGAAAGAGAGCACAGCGCCGAAACCCTTTCCCTCAAAAAGACGGCGGGCCAGTTCATGCTGTGGATGGGTTGTCAGGCCCGGGAAGTTGATCTGCGCGATCTTGGGATGCCCGGCCAGCCATTCGGCGATGCGGACGGCATTCTCACACTGCTGGCGCATGCGCAAGGGGAGGGTCTTGAGCCCGCGCATCGCCAGCCAAGCTTCGAAGGGTCCGAGCGTGCTCCCGATCATTTTGTTGAGCTCGTACATCCTGCTCCGGCTTTCGCGGGAAGAAACGATCACACCCGCGAGCACATCACAATGTCCGGCGATGAATTTGGTGGCGCTGTGCATCACATAATCCGCGCCATAGGCGCAGGGATTGCAGAGGTATGGGGATGCAAAGGTGTTATCGATCAGCGCCTGGGCGCCGTGTCGATGTGCCAGGTCTATCAGAGCCGGAAGGTCGGCGACTTTCAGGAGCGGATTGGAAATGGTTTCAGCAACCAGGATCACAGGGCGGATTTCTGACAGGGCCGCTGCTACTGCGGGCAGGTCCGTCACATCAATGAGGCGGACGTTCACGCCCATTTCGGTGAACAGGCGCCGCAGCATCGTAAAGGTCGCGCCATACAGGTCCATGGCTGCCACGACGCCCGCACCTTGCCGCACACCTGCCGCCAACAGCGCCACATGAATCGCAGCCATGCCGGATGCAAAGGCATACGCGGCTTCGCCCCCCTCGAGGTCTGCCGTCGCCATTTCAAAAGCAGCAACGGTCGGGCTGCCGTACCGCGGATAGACGTATCCTTGTTTCGTCGTCCCCAGCACACCGTCCAGATCATCCATGTTGTCGTACACAAAGCCGACCGTGGGATGAATCGGGCCGACAACGGGAGTGTAGTCGCTGGGTGGGAGATGCTCTCCCGCATGGACCGCACGTGTGGAAAACGCTTTGCGCTCTGCTGTCATTTCGACTCCTGTATGCTTGGTTTGACAACGGCTCCCGCCGGTCCGCAAACCGAGCATTATAGCCTACTCGGATCCTGATCATACCACTTCCAGGCAAACTCCTTTGCAGCACGGCAAAAGCTTATCACCGCTAAGACTCGAAGACGCCAAAAATCAAAGTTATCGATCGGCATGCCCGCATGCTTCGCATCTTAGCGGTGTGATTTTTGATGGGACCGGTTTTTCTCCTGACTTCTGTCTTCTGACTTCCTGTAGCGGAGATTTCAGATTTGACATTTGCTGAATCAAATGCTAAACAATTCTTTTATAATGACTTATTCGACACAAGGAGATCCTATGGCGGACGAATCGAGAACAGGTGAAAAGGCACTGTTTTTTGTGCTCGGCGGGCTGATCGGCGCGACCGTCGCGCTTTTGCTGGCTCCTCGCAGTGGGGAGGAGACCCGGAGACTGATCGCGACGAAGACCCGCGAAGGGACGGATTACATTGCCAATCGCACCAAAGACGTATCGGACAAGGCAACCGGTCTGATTGACCGGGGCAAGGAATTGCTGCAGCAGCAGCGCGACCAGTTGGCTGCGGCGCTCGAGGCCGGCAAACAGGCATATCGTGACGAAAAGGACAAAACGAAGGCCTAAATGTCTCCAGAAAACATATCCACCCTTCTTACCGTACTTACTGTATTCACGGGAATCGTCGCCCTGGTGCTTCTCCTGCAGGGTATCGCGCTCCTGGCGCTCTACCGCAGGGTTCGGGATCTTTCCGCCCGGCTGGAAACCCTGAGTTCAACGCTGACAAAGCAGGTTGAAGCTCTGGCAGTGAAAGCGGACAGTTTTCTTGCCGTGCTGAAGAGCACGGCGGAAAAGGTGCAAGTGGTGCAGGAGAGCGTCAGCGCCATCACCGCCGTGGTCCACCACCGCGTCCTCGAGGTGGATGCGTTTCTCACGGAAGCCACCGACACGGCGCGGCTGCAGATCGCCAAGTTCCAGGGCGTCATGGAAACAACCTCACGCAGGATCGAAGAGACGTTGGAGATCCTGCAGGGCACCGTTTTGACGCCGATCGTGGAAATCCAGGCGCTCATCCGGGGAGTTCGCACCGGGATTGAGGTCCTGTTCGGGCGGCGTCGGCTGCCTGCCAATCGTTCGCACCAGGACGAGGAAATGTTCATCTAGCCGGGCGGGCAGTGTTATCTCCATCCCGCCCGGTCCCGCACAGACGTCTCTTCCTGCCCCCCTGCTTGCCGGCAGCAGGAATGATTATTGAACCACAAAGACCTCAAAGACCACAAAGAAACAGAAAGATGCCCCCAGGAGTGGATTCCGAAGCACAGTTTGGGAATTGTCTCCGGCGCAGCCATAGTTCGTTATGACGGAGGCTAAGGATCTTTGCGGTCTTCGAGGTCTTTGTGGTTGGTTATGACGCAGGTTTGGCCGCCATCCCGGTTTCGCCACGCAGGCTAGCGGTCTGCGTCATCAGGGCATCGACCTTCAGGAGCGCTTCCTGGCCTTTGCGGGCAAGCTCATCCACTTCGCGCCGGCAGGCTTCGGCGAAGGCGCGGTCTCCAAGGCCGGGGATGTTGATGAGCACATTGTATTGGGCTCCCTTGAGGGCTGCAAAGGCGAGTTGCGCGCCCGCGGCCGCGTCGCTTCGGGCATTCTGGTTGCCGATCTCGCCAAGAATCGCCAGGTGTTCAAGGGCTGTGCCCGCAAGCCGCGCCGTGCGCATGGGGGCTTCCGTGGCAGCACGGGTAGCCTGCTCGAGCGCCGCCGCGCGCGCGGCCCGCTCTACATCGCTCTCTTTCGGAAGCTTCAGGGCGGCCATGACGCGCAGGTAGGCTTCCGAGTCCTCCTGCACGAGCCGGTGCAGGGCGCTCCGGATTTCGCCGAGCTGCTGATGGATCTCGCGGACGCGATCCTCGACCGAGAGGTATTTCTTCTTCCCTTCCGTGAGTCCGGCCACCATCTCGCCCAACGCCGCTGCGAGAGACGCGGTGTGGGCGGCGACACTTCCGCCTCCGGGAACAGCGTCGGGGGCGGCCACACTGGAGACGAACTCGGACACGGCTGGTTCCTGCGGAAGTGCATCATTCAGTCGATTTTCAAGGATTTGATGGGGGCTGAAATTTTCCAGGCGCAGATAATAGTCGGCGCACGCATCCAGCGCGCGTTGCGGCACAAGGCCCACGATCTCGCTCGAAACCACGGCAACGCCGTAGCGTGCCGCCTCTCGGACCACCATGTCGAACACCCGGTATATGGGCGTGCCTTCGAAATGGGTCAGGTTCATCGACACCTGCACCTGGTTTCTTTCCTTGATCTCGAACCCCAGAGCTTTGACGTAGCGCAAGCCGCCGCTGGAAAAGCGGATTGCGCGGGCAACCGCCTGGGCGATCTTCACATCCGGCGTGTTGAGATAGATGTTGTAGGCGACCAGGGGAAAACGGGCGCCGACCGCGGTTGCGCCGGCTGAAGGATGAACCTCCGAAGGGCCGAAATCGGGTTTGCGTTCCGGCTTGACGCGGATCTCCTCGCGTATGACCTCGAACTCGCCGCGGCGCACATCCGCCAGGTCCTGCCGCGCCGCAATGCGGGCCGATTGCTCATAAAGGTAGACCGGGATCTGGTAACGCGCGGCGATTTCCTCGCCCACCTGGTTCGAGAGCTGGATGCAATCTTCGATGCTCATTCCGGAGATAGGGATGAAGGGGACGACGTCCGTGGCGCCCATGCGCGGGTGTTCGCCCTGGTGCCGGCGCAGATCGATGAGTTCCACAGCCTTCCCCGCGGCTTCGACGACGCCGCGAGCCACCGATTTCGGATCCCCCGCGACGGAAATGACGCAACGGTTGTGCGCGGCGTCCATCTCCGAGTCGAGCAGCGCAACGCCGGGGAGTCTTGTCAGCGCGGCCCCAATGGCGTCCACCACCTCCTTGCGCCGGCCTTCGCTGAAATTGGGCACACATTCGACGATCTTCTTCACGTTCGCTCCAGTCTGTTGATTACGATATTCCCCTTTTTGATGGTCATGGCGCAGTGATTGACGCCGAAGAAGTATGGGATCTCCCGGTAATCCGAAACATTCATCAGGACGATGTCGGCCTGCTTGCCTTCCTCGAGACTGCCGAGCCTGCCGGACAGGCCGAGCGAGTGCGCGGCATTGATCGTGGCTGCCGTGATTGCTTCCGCCGGAGTCATTTTCATCTGGCTGCAGGCAATCGACAGGATGATCTGCATGTTTACAGTAAAGCAGGAGCCCGGGTTGAAATCGGTCGCCAGCACCACGGGGACGCCGGCATCCATAAGCTTCCGCGCGGGCGGGTAGCGAGTAATCCCGAGATTGAATGTGGATCCCGGCACCAGGGTGGCAACCGTCCCGGCTTTGCGGAGAGCCTCGATATCCTCGTCGTCGATCCACTCCAGATGATCCGCGCTGAGCGCGCCCAACTCGGCGGCCAGCCTGGCTCCGCCGCTGTGGGCCAGCTGCTCGGCATGGATGCGGAGACCGAGTCCGGCTCGTTTTGCGGCCTGCAGGATGGCGCGCGACTCATCGACCGTAAAGTAGCCGACGTCGCAGAAGACGTCGCAGAAATGCGCCAGCCTCTCCTGCGCTACGCGTGGGATCATCTCCTCGATGATGCAGCGGACGTACTTGTCCCGGGACTTGCGGTACTCATCCGGCACGTCGTGAGCGCCCAGGAATGTCGAGAGGGTTTCCAGCCGGCTGCGGCTGCGCAGCGCCGCCAGCACGTGCAGGATCTTGAGTTCATCCTCGAGGCTCAACCCGTAGCCGCTCTTGGCTTCGATGGTGGTGGTGCCGTGCGCCAGGAACTGATGGAAGTGCTGTTCCGTGCGGTCCTGGAGCTGTTCCGGGCTCGCCGCCCGCAGCTGGCGTACGCTGGCTCGGATGCCGCCGCCTGCGGCGGCGATTTCCTGGTAGGTTTTCCCCTGGCACCGCAGATCGTATTCCTGGGCGCGGGTGCCGCCGAACACCGGATGCGTGTGACTGTCGACGAAGCCGGGCAACGCCACCAGATCCAGGCCCACGCCGTCAAATGCCGTGTGCTGGCGGTCCAACTCCGACATCGGGATCTCTTTCGTCGGCCCCACCCAGACGATGTGCTCGGCGTGCATCAGCACGGCGCCGTTCTTGATGATGCCAAGCTCTGACATCGAGCGGGCGCGGCGCGGCACGGGACCGCCGCCGAGGGTAATGACTTGGCCGATATTTTTGATGAGCAACATGTCGGTTCGGGATCAGGCACTCCTCTTCAGCGCCAGAATCGTGATGTCGTCGTGGACATCCGCATCATGGGTGAACTCGCGAATCGCTTCATAGAGGCTCTTCGTCACCTGCGCCGCATCCTCGGACGCGCGGCGCTGAATGGACTCCACGAAACGAGGCTCATCATACATCCTGTCTTCCGGATCGGTGGCATCGGTTGCGCCGTCGCTTGCCAGAACCAGCAGATCCCCCTTCTCCATGCGAAAGTAGACCTCGTCGTACGATGCCTCCTCGAGCAATCCGAGCGGCACTCCCGAGGCCTCCAGGCGCGACACTTTCCCGCCGCGCAGCAGGTAGGGGAAGGGCATGCCGCCATTGGCGACAGCACATGACCCGTCCTTCAGGTCGACGCGCACACTGGCCACGGCAATATAATTGCTGACCTGGTAGCGCGCAAACAGACTCGCATTGGCGCGGCCGAGAATCTCTCCCGGTGAGAGCGACTGGGCGAAGAGGGTGCGCAGCTGCCCGCTGAACACGGCCCCGTACAGTGCTGCCGGAATGGACTTGCCGGAGACATCGCCGATGACGATTTGCAGCGAGCCGGCCTCAAGGTTCCAGTCGAAATCGTAAAGATCTCCCCCCACCTCCCGTGCCGGATGGTATTCTACCGCAACCTCATAGCCTGAAAGATCCGGACAGCAGGGGGGCAGGATATAGCGCTGGATTTCACGGGCGATTTCAAGCTCATGCAGGAGCCGCTCGCGGCGGATCAGTTCCTTGCGAAACTGTGCGTTTTCCAGGGTCAGGCGATAGGCCTCGATGCCTCGCTCGACGGTCATCAGCAGATCCGGAGGATCCCACGGCTTCACAATGTAGCGAAACACCTTGCAGCTGTTGATCGCCTCCATCAGGACGTCCACGTCCGTGTAACCCGTCAGGATGATCCGGATGGCGTTCGGAAGGATCCGGAGCGTCTGGCGGAGAAGGTCCATCCCCGTCATACCCGGCATTCTCTGATCGGCAATGATGACCGCGATGCCGTCATTCGTGCGGATCAGTTCGAGCGCTTCCCTGCCACTGCAGGCCGCCAGCACCGGGTAGCGGTCGACGAAGGTGCGCTGCAGTTTCTGCAGATTGGCAATCTCATCATCGACAATCAGGATCTTGAGCTCTTCCATCGCTCACCGTTCCATCGCACGGCCACCTTACGAGCGGCCAATGTACCCCAATTCACGCCCGCTTCCAATCGTCAATTTACCACCTTCGCGATGCAGCACAGCCGCGACAGCAAAGACCAAAACCACGAAATGCACGAAAGGGTGCGGATGACAGGCCAATGGCAACGTACTCTCCGTCTTAGAGATTTCGTGTATTTCGTGTATTTCGTGGTTAAAAAACGGGTTAGAAGAGGACGGCACCGGCGAATGTGACGGCGGCGCCGGCCTGCAGGTCGGCCCACTGCCGGTAGTCAAGGATCTTGCCGCTCGGGTTTTCCAGGCATCGGAGGGTCATGTAAATCGGGGGATAGCCGCACACGCGCCGGTGGTCGTCTTCCGCCGCGATGAAGCGAAAGACCCCTTCGGCATCCCCATGCGCAACGAGCTGCAGAAACTTGTGATCTTGGCGCGCCACTTCCCGCAATGAAGACTCGGACGGGCCGGCCGGGTCTCCGAAGTGGCAGCCCACATGGGCAAGGTCGGCCGCCGCGATTGCGCAATACCTCCCGGGCATCTCAGCGGCCGTCTCGGCAATGGCGCTGACCATGGCCGCGATTTCCGGATCATCCGCCGCAGTCTTCCCGGAAGCCAGGATATCCTGGAACGAGCCGACAAGGATGGGAATGATCTGGAAATCCCGCTGCAGGACATAGCGCAGGCAGACCGTTTGAAATTCGATCGCATGTTCCCCACGATGGGCGAACTCGTCCTCGAAATAATCGTGCAGCGACCTTGCGGCCAGCCTGCGGACAAACTCGCGATCGGTCGTTGCGGGCCCCAGCGGCGTCTCGAAATCCTTGGTCGTGATTGCGAAACGCCTTGTCATGGCACTGTGGCAGGTCCCGAAGATAATGAATCGATCCGCCCCCGGGTGGTCGACCAAAGCCCGGTACGCATGAGCATACGTCGGCCCGCCGCGATGAAAATCGATGTGGGGCGCGATCAGGCCGCGCGCCGGCCGGGTCGGATCAGGGTCTGGGGCCGCACCCGGGCCGCCCGGGCCGGTGAAAAAACCGAGGATCTGCCGGCGCAAAGCGTCTGCGTCGCCCTCATAAGCCGTGCCTGCGTACCGGGCCGGTCGCGACGGTTCCTGCCGGAATTTCCGGACGAGCGCATCGTAATAGAGCTTGAAGGATGGGCTTTCAAGGTAGCGGTAATCGTCGAGTTGTGCGACCAGTTTTTCCAGCGCTTCCATGGGGAGGATTTCGGCGGTCCGGCGGAAGTAGGAAGCCTGGATGTCCCGCAACGAGCTTGCGCCGGTCATTTGCGAGACCAGGAATGCCTGCGGCCCATTGAGGAAAACCGGATGAATGGCCAGGCCCTGGGGATCCCGCAGACAAGTTACCTCCGCGCCGTCGATCTGCATGGGGAAGGCTTCGACGGGGCGAATCTGCGGATTGGATCCTCTCCCGGAATCTGTCATGGGGTTAAGGCTCGCTGCGCAGTTCCCGCGTGATCTCCTGGGCAATGCGCCGTGCTCTGGGCAATTCCTCCGGGTCGAAGGAGATCGCGCCTACGACCGGGTGCCCACCGCCACCGTGCCGTTCGCAGAGTCCCGCCAGATTGCGCGTGCGCGGGCGCGAGCTCCAGGGATTGGACCCCACTGAGATCTTGGAGCGGAAACTCGAACGACTCACGCCAATGCAGTAGGTGGCTTCGGGATACAGGTAGTACGGAATAAACTTGTTGTACCCCTCCATATCGTCATGATCGCTGATGTCGAAATACACGGTGCCGTCCGCATACAGCGAATGCTCGCGGATGATCTCGATCGACTTGAGGTGACGTTCATAGAGCGGACGGAAGGCCGACTGCACCCAGTCGAGCGCCATGATGTCCTGCAGGGATTCCCGCTGGAAATCCTCAATCAGCCTCCGGCTGCATTCCGGATCGCGGATCCCTTCAATCACCATCATTAGCTTCATTGCCGGCTCGGCCAGTTCCACCGCGGCGCGCGCATCCGCGAACTGAGCGCCGTCGATGATGTCAGCCCAGCGAATCAGCTCGTCCAGTGCGCCCGGATCAAATGCAAAGTGCTCCTGCACCATGCGGGCAATGAACTGGGTGCACGATCTGTATGTCGGATCATGGAACTTTTTCCCGCTGCGGTCCGCACGGTAGTGGGCCTCGTCCTCCGCATTCAGGAACGCGCTCTGATGATGGTCAAACCACCATGTCAGCCTTGGATCGCTGGAGTATTTGAAGTCAACGATGGCGTTCTCATCACCGTTGAACTGCACATCGAGGAAAAGCTGTCCCGCACGGTGTGCCAGTCCCTCATATCGGAACTCGGCATCCCCGTGAATGCGGTTGCGATAAAAATGGCTGAAAACAGCGGCGGAAGCCAGGCCATCAAAACAATTGCCGTGGAAATATACTTTCATCTTCATGGCATCGGTGTCTCGCAGCCGAACAAGGCGGCCCGCGCTTTTCCAACAATCCCTAGAGAGGGTATGGACAACAACCGGAGCAGAAAATAATAAAACACACTACCATACACAAATTCGCGGCGCAAGAAGGCAGAAAAAGTGATGAGTCATGAGTACTTATCACTCATGACTCATCACTGTTTTAGGAAAGGATCATTTTGGCAATCGTTAGGAGCTGCATGTTGGAGGTGCCTTCGTAGATCTTGCCGATCTTGGCGTCACGGAAATACTTCTCGACCGGAAATTCCTTCGTATAACCATAACCGCCGAAAACCTCGAGGCTCTCGCTGCACACCCTCTCCGCCATTTCCGATGCGAACAACTTGGCCATGGCGGCTTCTTTGGCGAACGGGCTGCCGGCCATCCTCAACCGGGCGGCGTTATAGACCATGAGGCGCGCCGCCTCGAGCTCGGTCGCCATGCGTGCGATCTGGAACTGAATGCCCTGAAAGTTCGCGATCGGCTGGCCGAACTGCTTCCTTTCACGAGCGTAGTTGACGGCGGCATCCAGTGCGCCCTGAGCAACGCCGACCATTTGAGCACCAATGCCGATCCTTCCTTCGTTGAGAGTTTCGATCGAGACTTTGTATCCCTTGCCCACCTCGCCCAAGACCTGGTTGCGAGGCACGAAACAATCTTCGAGGATTAACTCGCAGGTGGAGCTGGCACGGATGCCCAGCTTGTCTTCTTTCTTGCCGACCGTGAAACCGGGCGTATCTCGCTCGACCAGAAAGGCCGTGATGCCCCGGTAGCCGAGTTGCGGATTGATGTTGGCAAAGATGATGAACAGCCCGGCCTCCCCGGCGTTTGTGATCCAAAGCTTGCGCCCCTGGAGGACGAATCCGCCTGCGCGCTCCTCGGCGCGCGTCGTCAGTGCGAAAGCATCACTTCCGGAACCCGCTTCGGACAGGGCATATGCGCCAACCGTGTCGCTGCACAAGCGGGGCAGGAATTTCTGCTTCTCATCCTCCGTGCCCCAGCGAACGATGGCGTTGGCAACCAGCGTATTCTGCACGTCCACGACGATGGCGGCTGAGGCGTCCACGCGCGAGAGCTCCTCTACGGCCTGCACGGCCATGAAGAAACTGCCTGCCCCGCCATAAGCCTCGGGCACGCCTACCCCCATCAGACCCAGTTCAAAGAACTGATGGATCAGGGCCGGATCCATTTTGCCGTCCCGATCCATCCTGCTGACGTGCGGACGAACCTGCTCATCCGCGAACTGACGCACACTTGTTCGAAACATCTGTTCTTCTTCCGACAGAACCGTTAGCGGCAATGCTCCGCTTTGTGACGCAGGAAAATCGACAGACATGGGAATCACCTCGGCATCTGGTTGTGGATAGTAGTCTTGGCGCACAGAAAGGCGCAACACCTTCCGGCAACGTTTATACCACCAGGCCCGGAACACATCCAGGATAAAGGTTCTTGCGGTCGTTTCAAAAACTCAAACCACGAAATACCCAAAATACACGAGAGATACTGTCGTATTGCCGGACAGCAAAAGCCAGCGTCATCCTGCAGGAATTCATAGCCTGTGCCTTGATTTTCCAGGCTGAAGTCCTGCCGGCTTTCATTTCGTGTATTTCGTGGTCTCAGGAAGCGAAAAGCCGAAACCCTGGAATCCAACCGAAAAGATCGCCAAAACATCGAAAAGGCCGGGCAAAAGCAAGCGAATTGACACCCTCCCCGGCAAGCTCTATAATCTTGGGGTATAAGTTTACACTTTCCTCACTGGAGTAACCTCGTGCGTACCAAACGATTTCTAGCGTTTGTCATGAGCTTTGCTTCCATTCCTATTTGCCTTGGGTCTCTTCCCATGGCTCGCGCCGCGCAGCAGTCGGCGGTGGCTGCCGAGCAGCAGAGCAAAGGCAAAGAACAGGATAAGTCCAAGGCCGGCGATCAAGCGAAAGACAATACTGCCGCTCAGCAAAAGACCATCCCTCCCCCCGAACGGCAGAAGACCAGGCCCGCCGACATGCAAAAGCCCAGGGCGGCTAAAGAAAGCAGCCTGACGGAGCATTACAAGAAGTGGCTGGACGAAGATGTCATCTACATCATCACCGATGAAGAAAAGAACGTCTTCAAAGCCCTCACCACCGAGGAAGAGCGCGAGAATTTCATCGATCAGTTCTGGGCGCGCCGCAACACGGACCCTCGCGAAAGCAGCAACCAGTTCAAGATCGAACATTATCGCCGCATTGCCTATGCCAATGAGCGCTTCGCTTCCGGTGTCCCCGGGTGGAAAACCGACAGGGGTCGTATCTACATTTTGTACGGCGAACCCGACGGGAAGGAATCGCATCCCTCGGGTGGCAGCTATCAGCGGGAGTTTTGGGAAGGCGGCGGCTCGACGAGTGTGTATCCCTTTGAACGTTGGCGCTACCGCCACATCGACGGGGTCGGAGATGATGTCGAGCTCGAGTTTGTCGACAAGACCTTTACCAACGAATACAGGCTCGCAATGAGCGCCGAGGAAAAGGATGCGCTGTTAACCGTTCCCAACGCCGGTTTAACCGAAAACGAAGAAATGGGGATCTCCAAAAAAGAGGATCGCATCAACTACGGCGGCATGGACCAGGCCACTTACCAGAGATCCAAGGACCAGCCTTTCGAGCGCATGGCGCGCTATTTCAATGTCCAGCGACCGCCCCAGCTCAAGTTCGAAGATCTCAAGGGAGTCGTCAGCACCCGCATTTACTACAACAAGCTTCCCTACAGGATGCGGACAGACTTCATCCGGCTGTCGTCGGATAAAGTGCTTGTACCCATCACCATCGAACTGGACAACAGGGACCTCGAGTTCAAGAAGGAGCTGCAGTTCAATCGCGCCCAAGTCAACGTCTACGGGATGGTAACCAGCCTCCAGAACCGGATACTCGCCGAATTCGAACATACCATTTCGGCCGAATATACCGACGAGACTTTCGAGCAGGGGAAAAACAAGCGTTCCATCTACCAGAAGATTGTGGCCCTGCCCCCTGGACAGCGGGTTCGTCTGGACCTGATCCTGAAAGACCTCAACGGCAATAACGTAGGTTCCATGACTTACGGGATTCCGGTCCCGAAATATGAGGGCGTGGACCTGCAGGCGAGCAGCGTCATCCTGGCCAATTCCATCATGCCTATCCCTCCAAATTATGAGAACCTGGAGCAGTTTGTCATTGGTGACATGAAGGTGCAGCCGAACGTCAAGGCCGAGTATTACGACGGGCAGGTGCTGATTCCATATCTGCAGATTTATAACGCGGAGATCGACCAGACTACTCTGGAACCTTCCCTACAGATCTCCTATCTAGTGAAAAACGGCGACCAGGTGGTTTTGGACGTTGAGGATATAAAGGGGCGAACGGTCCAGTTTACCTCGGGCCAGCGGATTGTTATCGTGGGCCAGATCCCAGTCAAAAACCTGGGACTGGGCAAGTACACGCTGGAGATCAAGGTTGTCGACCGGATTGCAGACAAAACGCTGGTCACCGGCACGGATTTCCAGGTGGTCAGCATGCCGGCGGTTCGTTAGTCGGGACGTTTTGAAAAGGGGACATCCCGCTTTTCCGGAAGGATTGCAGCAAGGCAGCGAGCAGTCGCCGGGAAGGAGGCATGTCCCCTTTTTTGCACCATCCGGCCGGTTGATACCGCAGCCAAAATCAGGCAAAGCATTCTCGCAATGGTGGTTCTGTTTCTCCAAATTCCTGCGCTGGCGTATACTGGCGGGGGTTTTCGGGCGCCATCCGCAAATCCCTGAAGGCTCAACATGGAACCTGTTTCCGCCACTCTGATCACTTATAACGAAGAGGGGAACATCGAGGAGGCGTTCCGGTCTCTGGCCTGGGCCGATGAAATCGTGGTTGTTGACAGCGGGAGTACGGATGCCACACTTGAAATCTGCCGCAGGTACACTGGCAGGGTTTTCCATCGTAGCTGGACCGGCTTCGTTGACCAGAAAAACTACGCGGTTTCTCAAGCAGCTCACGATTGGATAATTGCGCTGGATGCAGATGAAAGGATCGGATCCGAACTGGCCAGTGAAATCAATGATTTGCGGCGAGCAGGGTTCCATAAAGCGGGATATCGCATGCCGCGAGTTGCCTATTTCATGGGCCGCTGGATCCGGCACGGAGATTGGTATCCCGACTACCAGCTCCGGCTCTTCGATCGCAGGCGCAGCCTCTGGCGGGGAGGACGCGTTCACGAGTCCGTTCGGGTCGAGGGAACCCCGGGGCTCCTCCGGGGCGAAATCCAGCACTATACCTATCGCAGCTTATCCGACTACCTGCGGCGCCTGGAAACCTACTCCACGCTGGCGGCACGGGACTACCAGGCAGACGGGAGAAAAGCCTCTCTTGCCAGAATGCTGGGAAATCCGTGCGCTGCCTTTCTCAAGGGCTACCTGGTGAAGCGGGGCTTCCTCGACGGAGCGCCCGGTTTGATGGTGGCTATCATGGGCGCCGTCTCTGTCTTTTTCAAATATGCCAAACTCTACGAGCTCCAGAGAAATCCCGGCTAGTTGTGCGGACGCAACTGTTTAGCCGGATCGAAAAAGTGAACCACAAAGACCACGAAGACCTCAAAGACCTCTGAGAGCTCGCCGTCCATCGAAGGCATGCGCTTTCGGCTCCTCTTCAGGGGCGCAGCGCTTCGCGCTGCGACATCTTTGCCCGAGTTGCGCGGGAAAGCACTCGAAGACGTGCTTTTTCATGTGCAAGCCGGCTGCGCTTTCCCACGCAACTCGGGCAAAGATGTTGGCCGGAGGCCGCCCCTGCGGAAGCGGCAAGGTAACCTCAATGCAATGCGAAGAATTCAAAAGGTTTTTCTTTGAGGTCTTCGAGGCCTTCGTGGTTAGATTCTCATCCTGGGCTCAACAACTACGTGCGGACGATGTTTTTGAATTGCGTTTTCCTCTGCTATAGTAAAGATCCTGCGCTCGCTATTCCGCAGCAGGCGTAGAGAAACCGGACCGCGAGGTAAACATCATGAAGGGAATTGTGCTGGCTGGGGGCCTCGGCTCCCGAATGTACCCGCTCACGAAGGTCACCAATAAGCATCTGCTGCCGATTTATCACAAGCCGATGATCTACTATCCGATTGAAACCCTGGTCGGAGCCGGCATCCGAGACATCCTGATCGTGACCGGCGGCAAGAATGCCGGCGAATTTCTGCGGCTGCTC